>NZ_AP025172.1:1200000-1500000 GCF_003402535.2 Cupriavidus sp. P-10 | reverse complement strand
AGCCGGAGTAGCGATGTCAGGACCACTCGAGGGCGTACGTACAAGACTTTCGCGCACTTCATCATGGGTGGAACAGGCCATTGAATTCCCAGGAGACCAACGCCATGGCGCAAAAACCCACCGGGCCCCTCGCGGGCATCAGGATCGTGGAACTGGGCGGCATCGGCCCGGGCCCGTTCTGCTGCATGTTGTTGTCAGACCTGGGCGCCGACATCGTCCGCATTGACCGTCCGTCGCCGTCCGACGGCGGCGCGCCGGTCGAGGCACGCTTCGACCTGCTCAATCGCGGCCGCCGCAGCGCCGCAATGGACCTGAAGCAGCCGGAGGCAGTCACGGCGGTGCTGCGCCTGGCCAGCCAGGCCGATGCCGTGATCGAGGGTTTCCGTCCCGGCGTGGCGGAACGGCTCGGGCTCGGTCCGGACGACTGCCACAAGGTCAACCCGCGACTGGTCTATGGCCGCATGACCGGCTGGGGGCAGGACGGGCCGCTCGCGCAGGAGCCCGGGCATGACATCAACTACATCGCGCTGACGGGCGTGCTGCATTCGGTTGGCAAGGCCGGCGAGGCACCGTCCATCCCGCTCAATCTCGCGGGCGATTTCGGCGGCGGCTCGCTTTACCTCGCGCTTGGCGTGGTCAGCGCCATCCTCGAGAGCCGAATGTCGGGGCGGGGCCAGGTGGTCGATGCGGCGATGGTCGACGGATCTGCATCGCTGATGACGCTGATCTACGGGCTGCGGGCAGCGGGGTACTGGACCGACGAGCGAGGCACCAACCGGCTCGATTCGGGCGCGCCTTGGTACAACGTGTACGAGACGAAGGACGGCAAGTATGTCGGTATTGGCGCCAATGAGACGCGCTTCTACCGCAATGCCGTGAAGCTGCTCGGACTCGACGTAGACAAGCTGCCGGGCCAGCACGACCGCGCCGGCTGGTCGGAGATGCGCGAGCAGTTTGCCTCTGCGTTCCGCACGCGCACCCGCGATGAGTGGGCAGCGTTGGCGGCCGGTGCCGAGACCTGCATCACGCCCATCCTGTCGATGGGGGAGGCGCCAGGCAGCACCCACCTGCAGGCGCGCAAGACCTTTGTCGAAATCGATGGCGTGGTGCAGCCCGCGCCGGCGCCACGCTTCAGCCGCACGCCGGGAAGCATCCAGCGGCCACCGGCCCGCCGCGGACAGCACACCGACGAGGTGCTGGGCGATTGGGGGTTCTCCGCGCAGGAGCTCGCGGCGCTGCGCGACGCGGGGGCGATCCGCTAGCGTCTGCTGCCCTTTCTGCAAGCTGTACGGAGTCGCAATGATCCCTTCCTCACCCGTCACCATGACGCTGGAGCGTGGCCTTCAGGTACTGCGTGCCTTTCGCGCGGAGCGCGTGCCCCTGACCAACGGCGAACTGGTGCGCCGCACGGGACTGTCCAAATCCACGGTGTCGCGCCTGACCATGACGCTCGTCAGCACGGGCTTCCTGCGCCGCGTGGCGGGGGGGCGGCAATTCGAGCTGGCCAGCGGCCCGCTCGGCATTGGCCACGCCTACCTGGAAACCAGCGCGGTCACGCGGCTGGCCCATCCGTTCCTGCAGCAACTGGCCGACCGGCTCAACGTTTCGGTGGCGCTGGCGGTGCCCGACCAGCTCGACATGCTCTATGTCGCGTATCGCACCAGCGTGCGCATCGCCACGCTGCGGCTGGGCGTAGGATCGCTGCTGCCGATGGGCCTGACGGCGATCGGACGGGCGTGGCTGTGGGGTTTGCCCGAGGACACACGGGACCGCTACATTGGCTCCGTGGTTGAGGCCGCGGGGCCGCAGGCCGAAGAGGTGCAGAAGAACATTGAGGCGGCGTTCGAGGACCTGCGCACGAGCGGCGTGTGCATGTCGTTCGGCGAATACCAGCGCAATGCCTATGGCATCGCGCTGCCGCTCAGAGTGGGGCGCGCGGACAGGCTGATGGCACTGAACTGTGGGGCGGTCGAGCTGCGCCCGGACGTCGACGCGATTCGGGCCCGCATCGTGCCGGAACTGAAGGCTGCCGCGGTGGAGCTGATGGTGCTGCTGCGCGATGTCGGCAGCGAGGCTTAGTGTGCCGGGTCGGGGCCCCGTTCCGTACTTAACGGGTCTTCGGGATCAGCGGCACGAACACGGCCGCCATCACCGCCGGGATAATGAACGCATAGAAATTCCAATGCATCCCCAGGTTCGAGCCGACGATCCACCCGCCGATCAGCGGACCAAGGACCGAGCCGAACCGGACGAGCGCCTGCGAAGCCCCGCGCGCCGAGCCCCGGCAGGAAGTGGGGAAGTGCGTAGCGATGTAGCCGTAGACCAGCGAGCTGGTGCTCTGACCTGAGACCGACGCAATCGGTTATCATTCCGTCTCGCTTGCAAATTACGACCCATTCGAGTCGTCAAGAGGTAGTTTCAGCACTCTGTGACGAATTCGCCTCGAAGTAGCGCTTTTTTCACTTTCCGCTAGCGCGTTATTACGCGCGACGCGAGACCGCTACCGCGGTCAAACCAGTCCGGCAACCCCAGCCTTTCAAAAAAATCTGCCCTCCGGGCGGAAGGGACATTATCGTTCCTATTAAATGAAATGTAGTATGAATGTAAAAGAAACCAAATGTTTCCGTGAGTGCTTCTCTTTCAAAAATCTGATATTGATGACAGCCCTCCCGGTGACGTTGGCTGCTTGTGGCGGTGGCGGGGAGGATTCATCCTCTGCGTTGTCCGGTAATAATTCAACGAATCGAACCGTTTCCTCGCAGAATACCTCGACGGTAGGATTTAATATCCTCGCCCACCTGGATGCGCTGAGGATTGCTACCGGCCCATTCGCCGGCGCTTATCAGGTTGGCGTCGGCAGCAACTCCCTGAACTGGTATTTCGCGAGCATTGGATTGTTCCCGTTCATCAAGGAACGACCCAGCGAGGTTCGGGATTATATGAACGTCTACATCCGGAACGTAGACAGGTCGAACTACACCATCAATGACGTAAAATTTGGCGGTGATACCAATTTGCCAATTGCGTGTCCGGCGGACTCTAATGATTCGTATGCCTCAAGCTTCCTTTCGCTGGCGTCCGAATATCTTAAGGTCACGGGTGATGTCGCATGGTTCCGCGATAACCTGCCGATCCTCAAGTCCATTGCTTACTCAAACCTCGCGGCGGTGCAAAAACCGAACGGGTTGATTCCGGTATTCCGGCAGGACTACGCACCACCCACCGATCCAAGCTATTGTCCGGTCTTCAAGCAGTCGGACATCGCATACACCGAAGACAATACCGAGAACTACCGCGGCCTGGTTGACTTTGCCCGTGCGCTAGACTCGATTGGCGATGGGGATTCCGGTTACTACAAACAAGTGGCCGCCTCGGTCTCGGCCGGCATGCAACAGTTGTCCAACGGTACAAATTTCTATGCCGCCGATGTTGAACAGACCGTCAGTCCGAGCTTCTATCCCGGCACTGTCACCCAGGTTTTTCCGCAGTTGTATGACGTTCCGCTGTCCGCGGATACCACGGCAACGCAAAGCCGGTATGACGTTGGTTATGCCTATTTGAACGAGCATGCGCCAACCTGGTCCACACAGATTGAACCAAGCGCCGGTTATCCATGGATGCTGCTGGGCTATGTGGCGGCGAAGCGGGGGGATAAAGCGCGGGCGCAGCAGCAGATGGCTTTGCTCAGGGCCAACACTGGAAAGGCCATCATCAATGAACTGGGCTTCTACAAGCGCATTCTCGATGCGGGCGTGAGCGAGAGCTGACGTAGAGGGGAGGTCTGTCCAGTGGTGAACTGAGAGTACGGTTTGCCGGTGGAGATTGCTCATGGAGGAAAAATTCCCGCCGGCAAGCCCGGCGGGCGAGGATGGTGACCCGACGGCAGCGCCAGTTAGCGCCGGCCCGCGAGACGGCGGATCACCGAAATGAAACGGTCCACTTCCTCGGTCGTATTGTAGAAAGCCAGCGACGGACGGACCGTGGCCTCGACGCCGAAGCGGCGCAGAATGGGCTGGGCGCAGTGATGGCCCGAGCGCACGGCAGTGCCCTCCTCATTGAGCGCGCGGCCGACTTCTTCCGTCTCATAGCCCTCGAGCACGAAGGAGAGCACGCTGGCCTTGTCTTGCGCAGTGCCGATCAGCCGGCCTCCCGCGACGGGCGCCAGCAACCGGGTGGCATATTCGAGCAGATCATGCTCGTAACGGGCAATATTGGCTGGCAGCCTCAGACTACCATCGGCGTGGTAGCACCATCGATCGACAGGATGGAGCCCGAGATATAGCTGGCGCGTGGCGAGGACAGGAACAGCACGGCGTCCGCCACCTCTTCCGGCGTGGCCAGGCGGCCCAGGCCGGTGCGCGCGTTGGCGCGCGCCAGCGCCTGTTCCACTGTCATGCCGCCGATACGCGCATCCACTTCCATGCCTTGCTGCAGGCGTTCGGTATGCGTAGCCGACGGATTGACAGCGTTCACGCGCACACCCTGCTTGCCATAGGCATTGGCCAGTCCGGCGCTGGCCAGCATCAGTGCAGCGTTAGCTGCGCCACCCGCCAGGTGGGCGGGGTTGGCCATCTTGCCACCCATGCCCACGATGTTGACGATGGCGCCACGCCCTTGCTGCGCCATGCGCTTGACCACCGGGTCAATCACATTGATGTAGCTGAAGTACTTGGCGGCCATGGCTTCCTGCCACAGCTGCGGGGTCAGCTCGTCAGGCGGCCGGCGCTTGGCCGCGCCGGCGGAGGTCACCAAAATGTCGATGCCGCCAAGTCCTGCCACCGCTTCTTCCACCGCGCGTGCGGCTTCGGCGATATGGGTCAGATCCGCGGATACCGCGACCACGTCCCTGGCAAATTCGCCCTGGCCTTCGGCCAGCCTGGCGCAGGCCTGCGCCAGGTTTTCGGCGCTGCGCGAAACGATGGCCACGCGCGCGCCCTCACGCAGAAAGCCGGCCGCGCAAGCCAGGCCGATGCCACGGCTGCCGCCGGTGATGAGCACGCGTTGATTGCGAAGTTCGAGATCCATGATGGTGTGCCTTGGCTGGCGGGGAGCGCGGGCGTCGTTCGACAAATGGCGAATCCCCATGTGGTGGGGCCGGTTGCAACGCCGGTGAGATGACAGGGGGTCATCATAGCGCGCCTGTTGGTGCCACAGTTTCACGGTGATGAAATGACCGACGCAAAAGGCAGCTACGCCGGATGCTCGGTCAGCCAGTGCCTGGCGATGTCCTCCCGGCGGCAGATCCACACGGCGTCATGGCCGCGTACGTCGTCAAGGAACCGTGCCAGGGCCATGGCGCGCGCCGGATGGCCGCTGATGCGGGGATGCAGTCCGACGCTCATCATCTTCGGCGCGCGCGCACCCTCGTGCCACAACTGGTCAAATGCGTCCCGCAGCGTGCGGTAGAAATCTTCCCCCGAGGCAAAGCCGTCGGACAATAGATAGCGTGCGTCGTTGTTGATCAGCGTATATGGGATTGCCAGCAGCGGCGGGGAGCTGCAGAGCCAGTACGGCAGGTCATCGTTGTAGGTATCCGAGCTGTAAAGGAACCCGCCTGCCTCATGGACCAGGCGCCGGGTGTTGGCGCTGACCCGCCCGGTGTACCAGCCTACCGGCCGCCTGCCGCAGGTGCGTTCGATTGCCGCGATTGTCAGGTGGATATGGCGCCGCTCCTCATCTTCCGGGACGTCCCGATAATCGATCCAGCGATAGCCATGCCCCGCAACCTCGTGTCCTGCGGCACTCAGTGCCTGTCCGATCCGCGGATTTAGCTCCAGCGCGCGACCGGCTGCGAACGCGGTCAGCGGCAGGCCGCGCTCGGCGAACAGGTCCAGCAGCCGCCAGACGCCGGTACGCGCTCCATATTCGTACATGCTTTCGACGCTCCAGTCGCGCTCGGCCTCACGCGGCGGCCGTCCGGGCAGTTCGTGCAGGTACGCTTCGGAGCGCACATCGCCGTTGAGGATGCACGATTCCGCGCCTTCCTCGATGTTCAGCACAAACTGCACCGCCACGCGCGCGCCGCCGGGCCAGCGTGGATCGGGCGGGGAGCTGCCGTAGCCGGCGAGGTCGCGCGCCTGCATCATCCCAGCTCGAAGGTCGTAATGCCGAAGATGCGCTTGTGCACCAGGCCTGGCGCAGGCCCGAGATACATGCGCGCGCAGCCGAAGACTTCCGTCATGCCGTGCCGATGGGCCAGCGCCATGGCCGCGGGGTGGTTTTCCGGGACATCGAGGAACACCGGGCCACCCGCCGCAAAGGCGGCCAGGTGTGCGTAGAGCGCTTCGGCCGCATCGGCGTCGTCGGCAAACAGCGGCCCGATCTTGCAGCCATCCCCGCACCGGCGCACCACGCCGAATCCGCCCAGCCGGCCCTGCCGCAGACACCCCAGCGCAAGCCCTTCCTCCTGCCGGATCCATCCGCGCAGGAAGGCCTCGCGCGCGGCGGGAAAGCACGTGCGGTCGTAGGCCAGCACGTCGTCGAAGGGCACCTCATCCAGCGGGACAATCACGTCATCCGAGCGCGACGGGTCCGGCGAGTCCGGCGAGTGGGGCCAGTGGGGCGAGTGGGGCGGGCTATCCGGTACCTCGGCACGAAAGCGCAGATTGCGATGGGAGAAAACGAAGCCACCCCTGGCGTAGTAATCCTGCATCGCGAAAACGCCATCCAGCCCAATGCTTGCTCCGGGCCGCAGCCGGGCAATCAGCCGGTCCCGGCGCGCATGCCACAGCGCGTTGCCCAGTCCCCGGCCGCGAAATGCCGGGCGTACGATAAAGAAACCCATAAAGCCGAACGCTCCGCCGTAGGACGTGATCGCGCCGGCGCCGATCAACTCCCCGTCCAGCTCGGCTGCGATGAAAGCATCCGGGTCCGTGGCCCAGAATAGCGCCGCGTCGTGAAGGCCGGGGTTCCACCCCTCGGTTGCCGCCCAGCCGATTAGTCGATCCAGCTCGGCGCGTGTCATGTTCCGAATCACCAGGTCGCCTGACATCGCAATCTGCTCCTTTGGCCGAGTCGCGGACTGCCCTTGCCGCGGCAGTCGCACCTCATCACTTCAGGTCTATGTGTCTGGATGATTAGACGCGTTCTCCGCTTTGGGATCAACGGGCGGCAGGGGAGCGTTAAAAACCTTGAGGTCCAATGGCAGGGCACCCAGGATTCCGGCAAATCGCGTCCGCCAGAGACCCAAAATGAAAATCACCCCGCGTTGAGGTCACCACGGATTATGGCGAAATTGACACAATTGAGGATCGCGACCCCACATGCAGGCTGTCACAGCAAAACGCCTGCGGGTGGGGAGTCCACAGACGGACTCGTCCGCAGGATTCAGTGCACGCCGGCATCAGGAATCTCGTGCCTTGCCCAATCGTTGTAAAAATCACTCGACACGCGCCCATTCCGCCGCTTTTCCCCAGGATACTCAGGACGTCTGCTCTGCTTGTGGGCCCACCAAATCTTCACAGATTTCTATGACGCACTCGATTGGTGGTGAGTCATCCTTCGGGAGGTAAGCGCCCAGCGCGCTATCCTGGCTAGAGACGGTCGCCCACCAGGTTCTCAGTTGTGCTTCGCTCCAGGCTCTGCGCACATCGACCGGGACGCCGGCTACAAGAGTTTCCCTGACGCGTTGGCGGAAGTCGGAATCGCTCATCATGTTCAGGTCTCCTTTGTATCGTCGTAAGGTACTAAGGCTGCGCAAGATTCGTGCCTCGAGCCACCGCGCCGTCTGCAGGGCCAGGTGGCTTGTCACCGCGGTCGCCGGCCATGAAACGCATCGTCCAACAATGCCCGTATGCCCGTAGCATCGAGCGCACGGGGGTTCGGATACTGCTGCTGCATGGCAAGCTCGCACGCCCTGTCCAGGTCCTGCTCGCGCATGCCGATGTCGCGCAGTGCTACAGGCGCGCCAAGCATGGCCGCCAGATCGAACACCGCCTGCGGACCGCTGGCATCCTCTCGTCCGAGTGCTGCCGCGATGGCTGCCACGGCTTCGGCCGCCGCCGGCGCGTTGTAGCCGAGCGCGTGCGGCAGCACGATGGTGTGCACTTCGGCATGGGGCAGGTTGAAGCTGCCGCCGAGGGTGTGGCACAGCTTGTGGTGCAGCCCCACGGCAACGCTTCCCAGCACCGCGCCGCACAGCCACGCGCCGTAAAGCGCGTCGGCACGCGCCAGCGCGACGTGCACGCTGTCCGGCCCGGCAATAATGGGCAGCGCCCGGCCTAGCGCCGCAATGCCCTCGCGACACATCCAGTCGCTGACCGGGGTACGGTCGCCGGCATACAACCCTTCGGCGGCATGTGCGATAGCATTGATGCCACTCGTGATACTGACCGTCACGGGCAGCGCCATCGACAGGTCGGGATCGTAGACCACGGAGCGAGGTAGCACGCGCGGATCGCGGCCCGTACGCTTGAGCCCGCCTTCGGTCATGCCGTAGATCGGCGTCATTTCCGATCCGGCGTAGGTGGTAGGCACTGCAATGATTGGCAGATCCGATTCCAGCGCGATCGCCTTGCCGAGGCCTATGGTCGAGCCGCCCCCGATCGCCACGACGCCATCGGCGCCGAGTTCGGCGGCGCACGAGCGCGCCAGCCGCGCCTGTTCCATCGGTACATGCATCACCGCCCCGTCGAAGACGCCGGCGCAGCGTGCGCCAAGCACCGCCGCGGCGCGATCGGCTAGATTGCGTTGCGCCGGTGTGCACAGGACCAGCAGTCTGCGTGCGCCGATGGCATCGGCCTCGTCGCCAAGCGAGGCCAGCGCGCCGGCACGGAAAACGACGCGTTGCGGATGGGTCTGATGGATAAAGGTTCGCATGTTGTCTGGCACCTATTCCGTGGCAATGTGACGCGCCTTGATCAGCCGGCCCCAGCGCACGGATTCTTCCTGGATCAGCTTGTTGGCCTGGGCCCCGTCCCCGGCGATGATTTCGAAGCCACCCTCGCGCAGCACTTTGGCGATGGCCGGGTCGCGCAGCGTGGCGTTGACCTCCGCCGCCAGTTTGCCGACCACATTGGGCGGCGTGCGGGACGGCGCGATCATCGCGACCCACGAATAGGCCTCGAACCCCTTGTAGACCTCGGCCACGGCGGGCACGCCTGACAGGCGCGCATCGCGTTGCCGCGCGGTCACTGCCAGTGCGCGCAGCTTGCCGGCCGCGATGTAGGGCATCACCAGCGGCAGGCTGGCGATCATCGAGTCGACATGGCCTCCCAGCAGGTCATTGATGGCGGGGCCGCCACCCTTGTATGGGGTATGGGTGCCGCTGGTCCCCGCTGCTTCGTGGAACAGCTCGGCCACCAGCTGGTTAGAGCTGCCGGCACCGACCGAGGCGTAGGACACGGTGTCCGGCTTCTTTGCTGCCGCGACATAGTCCTGCAGCGTCTTGTATTGCGAGCTCGCGGGAACCACCAGCACCATCGGTGAGCGGACCATGTACGAGACGCCGGTCAGGTCCTTTTGCGAACTGTATGGCAGCTTGGGATAGATGTACGACTCGGTGGCGAACGCGTCGAACACCATGCCGATGGTGTAGCCGTCCGCGGTGCTGCGCGCGATTTGCGCGGTGCCAATGGTGCCGCCCGCGCCGGCGCGGTTGTCGATCATTACCGGTTGCGCCAGCCGCTTGCGCAAGCCGTCCTGAATCTGGCGCGCAACCTTGTCCACGGTGCCGCCGGCAGCATATGGCACGATCAGCGTGACCGGCTTTGCAGGCCATGTCTCGGCATGCGTGCCGGTCGCCACAAGCATCACGGCGCCAGCCGTCACCATCGCCGCCGCCGCACGGCGGCACAGGGCAGGGCGCACTGGCGTCTTTGCCGGGGTTGTCTCCATCGGGTTCGCTCCGTTGTTGGTCATGGGTGCCGGCCATCACTATTTTTGCTTTTTTTGCCAAGCTGGCCGGTTGCATTGGTTCAGGTGGATGTTAGACTCGCCGGCATCTACCTGTGAAGCTGCTCGTCTGCGTAACGCCTTTGCGGAGATTGCAAAAATGGAATTCAGCCGATTCGCCGAAAACCTGTCCATCTTTGTCGAAGTGGCGCAATCCGGCAGTTTCTCGGCGGTTGCGCGACAGCGTGGCCTGGTCGCGTCGTCGGTGGCGCGGCAGATCGATACCCTGGAGCGCGAGCTTGGCGTGCCGCTGTTCACGCGTTCGACCCGTGCGCTGGTGCGCACCGATGCCGGAGAACTGTTGTTCGCGCGAGCCACGCGCATCCTGCATGAACTCAGCGATACGCGCGACGCCGTCACCGCGCTGGAGCAGGGCGTCAGCGGCCTGGTCAGGGTAGCGTGCCTGCCCGCCTTCGGCCGGCGCCACGTCGTGCCGCACCTCGGCGCGCTCTATGCGCAATACCCCCGGCTGACCATTGAGCTTGCGCTGACCGAGAGGGTGGTGGATCCGGTGGTGGAACGCTTCGATGTGGTGATACGCGTCGGCCAGCAGGCTGACAGCTCGCTGGTGGCGCGCTGCATATCGAATCAGCGCTACATCATCTGCGCGACGCCGGCTTACCTTGCCCAGTACGGGCGGCCGCACCATGCCGACGAGATCGGACGGCACCGCCTGATCGACCGCGGCCACAGCAACAGCATGCGCGGGTGGCGCGAATTGCTGACTCCCGCACATGCGGCCGGCGCGACGTTCGCACTGGAGTGCGATGACTGCGACGCGCGGCGCCTGTCGGTGCTGCAGGGACTTGGCATCGCGCTGATGCCAGACTGGTCGGTCGGGCCAGACATCGGTGCGGGCCGGCTGGTGGAACTGACGCTCGATGGCCTGCTGCCGCAGGCGCCCGGCGGCATCTACCTGCTGCGTGCCACGCAGCGTGCGAGCGCCAAGGTCAAGGCGTTCTGCACCCACCTGACTGCCAGCATTGGCGCCCCGCCGAGCTGGCAGCTGGCAATGGCCGGGAATCTGGCGCAGGCATAGCTGGCCGTGTGCGGTTTCGGCACGACGCGGCCTTCACTTCGATCGCCACGCCCGTTAATGGGGCTAACGCGGGCTACGGCGAACCGCTGTTTGCGAATAGGACTGGACGCTTTGTCGAGGTATGGCCAATTCAGTGGGCTTTGTCCACCATGGGTGTCGTATTCGCCCCAATCAGCTCTAACCTCCTTAGAGGGCAGCTTCGTGCGTAGCGCCGCCTTGCCAACCGCCGGGAATGCGCCTGTAATGGCTGCGTGGCAGGCACAGGCAGTTGGGAGACGAGATGCGCTGCACAAATTGCCAGTTCGAGAACCCCTCGGCAGCCAAGTTCTGCCAGGAGTGCGGGCAAAGGCTTGCGCTAATCTGCCCGCAATGCGGCCACGCATCCAGTCCCATTGAAAAATTCTGCGGCGCATGCGGCGCGCTGCTGGGGGACACGGCGGCAGCCTCGCCGCGCCTGTCGCCCCCGGTGTCGCCTTTGCCGGCCCCGATTCTCTACACACCGCCGCATCTGGCCGAACGGATCCGCGCCGAGCAGGCCGCCATGGAGGCGAAGGGCGGGGAGGCTGGCGGCGAGCGCAAGACTATCACCGCCCTGTTCGCGGACATGGCCGGCTCGACGGCATTGATCCAGGATCTGGACCCGGAAGAAGCCCGCAGCCTGATCGATCCGGTCGTGGTGCTGATGATGGAAGCCGTGCATCACTACGAGGGATACGTCGCCAAATCCCTCGGCGACGGAATCCTCGCGTTGTTCGGCGCACCGATCGCCCACGAGGACCATGCGCTGCGGGCGCTGTTTGCGGCGCTGCGCATGCAGCAGGCCATGCGCGGCCATAGCGACAAGGTGCGGCTGGAGCAGGGCATCCCGCTACAGATCCGGGTTGGCGTCCATACCGGCGAAGTGGTGGTGCGCTCGATCCGCAAGGATGACTTGCGCACCGACTATGACCCCGTCGGCCACACGATCCATATCGCCGCGCGGATGGAAGGGGTCGCGACCCCGTCATCGATCCTCGTCAGCGAATCGACCCACAAACTGGCCGAGGGGTATTTCGAATTCAAGGCCTTGGGGCGTACACAGATCAAGGGCCTGCGCGAGCCGCTGGCCGTGTACGAGGTGCTTGGCCTGGGCGCCTTGCGCACGCGCCTGCAGGTAGGGGCGCAACGTGGCCTGGCGCGGTTTGTCGGTCGCGAGGCCGAACTGAAGCGCCTGGGCGAGGCGCTTGAACTGGCCCGGGCGGGGCAGGGGCAGATCGCCGGCGTGGTGGGCGAGGCGGGCGTGGGCAAGTCGCGCCTGTTCCATGAATTCAAGGCGCGCGCGCAGCAAGGCTGCATGGTGCTCGAGACCTTCTCGGTGTCGCATGGCAAGGCATTTCCTTACTTGCCGCTGATCGACCTGCTGCGCAACTATTTCCAGATTACGGCGCAGGATGACGAGCGCCGCTATCGCGAGAAGGCCACTGGCCGACTCCTGATTCTGGACCGCGCCCTGGAGGATCAACTGCCTTACTTGCTCTACCTGCTCGGTATCGTTGAGCCGGGCTCGGCATTGCCGACGATGGATCCGGCCATCCGGCGTCAGCGCACCTTCGAGGCGATCGCGCGCCTGCTGGTGCGCGAGAGCCAGAACCAGCCGCTCATGGTCCTGTTCGAGGATCTCCAATGGCTGGATAGCGAGACGGAAGCTTTCCTGAATGTGCTCATCGCCGAGGTGCCGCGCGCCAAAATCTTGCTGCTGGTCAACTACCGCCCTGAGTACCAACATGACTGGGCTCAACACACCTTCTACACGCAGTTGCATCTGGAACCGCTGGGCCAGACAGAAGCGCAGGGCTTGCTGACTGCGCTGCTGGGCGCAGACCCGTCCCTTGCGTCACTGAAGCAGCTGATCCTGTCAAAGACCGAGGGGAACCCGTTCTTCATGGAGGAAGTCGTCCATACCCTGGCAGAGGAAAACGCGCTGCTCGGCCAGCCCGGAAACTACAGGGTCGAGAGGGCGCCGTTGGCACTCCATATTCCGACGACCGTGCAAGGCGTGTTGGCGGCGCGTATCGACCGGCTGCCGCTGCCACAGAAAGAACTGCTGCAGACGCTGGCGGTCATTGGCGCGGAGTTCCCGTCCAGTCTGATCCGGCATGTCACGGGCCAGTCCGAAGCATCGCTTCACCCGCTGCTGGCCGACCTGCAGATCGGTGATTTTATCTATGAGCGCCCCACCTTTCCCGAGGTGGAGTACGCGTTCAAGCATGCGCTGACCCAGGAGGTAGCGAGCAACTCCTTGCTCTCGGAACAGCGAAGCTTTCTGCATGAGCGTACCGCCCAGGCCATTGAGGCGCTGTTCCCCGACAGGCTGAGCGAATATTGCAGCGAGCTGGCGCACCACTACAGTCAGAGCGGTAATGTGCCGAAGGCGGTCGAGTACCTGCGGCTGGCCGGAAAGCAAGCGCTGCAGCGTTCCGCCCAGTCCGAGGCGATTACACATCTCAGCGCAGCCCTCGATCTCCTGAAAAGCCAGCCTGATACCCCCGAACGCAGTCGCGAGGAACTCACGTTGCGGCTGACCCTCGGTCCGGCCTGGATGGCCGTGCGAGGCTATGGTTCACCGGAGGTGCAAGCGAACTACACCCGGGCCCTAGTACTCAGCGAGCAAGGCGGGGAAACCTCGCAGCTCTTCTCTGCACAGCTCGGCTTGTGGTCGTTCTATCTGTTGCGCTCCGAACTCGAGACGGCGCAGAGGCTGGCCGAGCGGCTGCTCGGTCTTGCGCAGGATGCGCAGGATCCGGAACAGCTTGCGGAGGCGCACCGGGTGCTTGGCACCACAGTCTTCCGCCTGGGCAAGATCCGCCTGGCCCGCAGTCACATGGAGCAGGCGCTGTCATTGCATCGCCCTGATCGACAGTCTTACGGGCATCTAATGCGCTATGTGCGCAATCCCGCGCTCCATATGCGTAGCAGCCTGAGTTGGATGCTCTGGTATCTCGGCTTGCCGGATCAGTCTCTGTCCCGAAGCGGAGAGGCACTGGAGATGGCAAGGAATGCGTCCGACCCGTTCGGCCTTGCGCTCGCCCTGATCTATGCGGCTGAACTGTATCAGCGCCGCGGCGAGCCCGAAGAGACGCTGGGGTTCGCAAATGCTGCGCTCCAACTATCGAGCGAGCAGGGGTTCTCAATGTACGTGGCATGGGCAACGATCCTGCGGGGTTGGGCCCTGGCCCGGCAAGGCAGCCACGCGGAGGGCATCGCACTTATCAACCAAGGTCTTGGCGCGCATGAAGCGACCGGTGCCGCATTGGGACGACCCTCCCTCCTGGGATTACTTGCCGATGCCTATGGCGGGGCAGGGCAACCTGAAACTGCGCTTCGCGTCCTGGATGACGCGCTGGCGCTAGTGGGCAAGACGGAAGAGCGCTTCGATGAAGCGACGCTGATTCGCCTGCAAGGCGAATTGATGCTGCAGTTGTCTGGCCAGAATGCGGCCACTCCAGCCGCGCCAGCCGTAGAGGAGGATGCCGAGGCGCGGTTCCGGAAGGCCATTGCGCTCGCACGTCGCCACGAAGCCAGGTCAATCGAGTTGCAATGCGTGTTGAGCCTCGCGCGGCTATGGCTACGCCAAGGCAAGGATGTGGCTGCGCGGCAAATACTCCTGGAGATGAGGGCAGCCTTCACGGAGGGGGTAGACACCGTGGATGCGCGGCAGGCGGGAGAGTTGTTGGCGTCGTTGGAAAGCATCGCGGTGCGGGACGAGTAAGACATCCCGCGCCGTAAGAGGCGAATCCATGTCTATGCAGGCAGTGCTAATAAAGCGCCCGAGCAGGCAAGGTCTCTGATGGGGTGAGAACTAGCGCCCACCTGTATTCTGCACTTCGTCCAGTAACGCGCGCGCAGCCAGCTTGCCAAGATTGTTGCCCGCAAATGGACTGTCGCCGGTGAGGAGCTTGCGGTCATGAAACGTGCTTCCATCGATTTCAGTGTTTACGATCTCGACTCCCATAGCAGCAAGTCTTTCGCCGAAGAACCAACGCAATGGACCCGGCATATAGCCAATTTCTGGCGTTTGCTTGTCCAAGGCATCTGGGAATGCGCAGATGCGATATCCGCGAAAAAGATCCCCACCATTCGGTTCGTCGATGCTGGCGGAAATCAATGCAGCAGGGCCGTGACACAGCGTGATGATGAATTTATCATTATTCATAGCCCACTGTAGGGTTGCCTTCATGTCCGCGCTGAAGGGCAGCCCCATCAGGGCGCCATGTCCTCCAGGGACGAAAACGGCAATGTAGTTTGCATCCTTGTCCAAGGAATTCACGACGTCAGAAAGCTTGAGCGGCTGCTGGAATTTTTGCTCGTACTTCGCATAGAGGGCCTTTATCTCAGCGTCTTCAGAAGGGAATGCCCACCATTCGAACTTGGTCGGATTGCCAGACAAGGTGGCAATGTCGAACTCGAAGCCTGCGCGGTCCAGGTGATACATGGGCAGGAGGGTTTCGACGGGATGGTTGCCAGTAGAAAAGAAGGTGTCATTTCCGGTCAGGAGATAGCGCTCATCTGCAGCGACTAGTAATACTTTCCAGCGACCTCCCTGGTAAGCGTCCGGATAGTCGGCATCCGCGAGGTTAGACCTGGGCGACGTAAATTGCGAAAGTGAGTAGGGGGAGGGGAAGAACGCCTTGCGCTCGGCTGGGTCAGGCGTCGGCTGCTTGCTGTCTGTCTGGGACGTCATGATAGGCTTCCTTCTGAAGAAAAATGGGTTTTAGAACTCAGTTTCCACCGGCTTTTACATCAAATCAGGGAAATCCAAGGTCTCGGCGCCGGCTTTGAATGTCGCCTTCACTCGCGCCTGTATCGCCTCGTTGGGTAAGCAAAGATGCGGTGCAAGCCCGAGTGCGCGATAAAGAACTTCGGCAGGCGCTCTGCAGGATGACGACGCGCACGTTCGCATCCGGTCGTTCACTCCCGAATGCTTAAAGCCAGACATGCCGCGCTATGGCCTGCGATTCCATTCGCGAGTAGTTGCTTGTGGAAAGGCGAGCTTCGTCGTCAGCTTGAAGTAGCAAGCGTCGCTAGCGCAATGATCTGTTTATCCTTGCGGCTTTTGCAAGGTTCCTCCCTAAGTGGGGGGGAGTCCAGCTCAGGTCCCAGGCAATGTAGGCGCGCTGCTGAAGCCGGCGTCCCGCTCTAGCACACGAGCATTCGGACACAGCACAAACGATGTTTGGCAACAGCGACGAAATGGCATCGTCGGGGAATCCCCCCCGTCTTCCCCCCCGCTGACGGTATCCCATGCCCTTGTGGCTTGACTTTCGTTTCGGCGATCATCTATTACAGTCGTACCCGAATCTGCTCGGCTGATCCTGAGCGATTGGGAGTATCAGTTGCTGGCATCGGGAGCGGCTTTGGCAAAGGGTGGCGCTGGGACTGCCGAGATGGTGCGCCGGGAGCAGGCCGACGAATGGGATGTGATCGTCTAGTGAATTCATCGCGAGACCAGGAAGCGCCTTCGACTCAATCGTCTCCCGGCGACGCGGAGCAGGTGCCCCCGTGCTGGCCGACGCTGATCCTGACAAAGCTGGCGCCGCCGCGAACGCGCCACTATGTCCAGCGTGCGCGTGCCATCGGGCTGCTGCGTCCGGGTCTGGAGCGCAAGCTGACGGTGCTGGTGGCGCAGGCCGGCTTCGGCAAGACTTCTTTGTTGAGTGAATGGAAGCATCGCCTGGAGGAGGAAGGGTGCGCCGTCGGCTGGCTTAGCATAGACGCTGACGACGACGATCTGTTCCAGTTCTGCGCCTACCTGCTCGCCGCGGCCAGGAACGCCTGCAGGGAAGCTGGCGAGCCGGTAGCGCAATGGCTCGAGGCGGATCCGCTGGCATCGGCAGAAGCAATGCTTGCCGGGTTGCTCAATGCGGTGGCGACGTTGCCGCGGCAGCTGGTGCTGGTGCTGGACGACTTCGACCGGCTGGCCGCTCCTGCCATTCACGAAGCGGTGTTCCGATTGCTGCGCTATGCACCCGAAAACCTGCACCTGCTCGTCGCGGGGCGCAGCGAGCCGGCGTTTCCGCTGAGCTACTTCGAGGCGCGTGGCCAGTTGCTGAAGCTGGATGCGGAAGCCCTGCGCTTTGACAGTGCGGAGACGCAGACGTTTTTCTCGGTCGTTTCCGGCCGCACGTTGAGCGCCACGCAGACGGAGGCGCTGCTTCAAGCGACCGAAGGCTGGGTGGCCGGTTTGCAACTGGCGTCATTTTCCCTCAGCGAGAACGAATCGGCCGGGGCATTCACCGAGCGCTTGCCGTTTGCCCGGCGCAGCATCGAAGCGTATCTCAATGAGAACGTCTTCGTTCACGTCCCTGAACCGCTGCAGGTATTCCTCTTGCGGACATCGGTGCTGGACCGGATGTCGGTGCCGCTGTGCAATGCGCTCGCAGGAACCGACTCAGCGCTTGCCAGTCTCGAGTGGCTGGTTTCACGGAATATGTTTGTGAGGCCACTGGACGCCGACTATCAGTGGTATCGCTACCACGCTTTGTTCGCCGAGTACCTGAGAAAGCGCCTGCTGCGGGAACGACCGCAGGAAGTCGCCGGCCTGCACCGCCGCGCCAGTGAATGGTTCGCGGCGCAGTCGCTGTGGCCGGAAGCCGTCAGGCACGCCCTGGCCGCGGGGGATGTCGATCGCGCCGCCGGCTGGGTCGAGCAATGCGCGATGACCCTGGTCGAGGCCAGCGACGTGCGCACGGTGCTGAGCTGGGTCGCCAAGCTGCCTCCCGAGGCGGTGCATGGCCGGCTACGCCTGCGCCTGGCGCATGCCTGGGCTCTCGCGTTGACGATACAGACAGTGGCGGCCAAGGCTGCGCTGCAGGCGGTCGAGGACGACATCGGCCGCGGGCGGCTGCCCCTGACCGAAGTGGTGCGCGTCGAGTTGCAGGCGGTCACGGCGCTGATCGCGGGCCTGTCCGATGAAAGCCAGCTCTCACTGGAGATGGGCCGCAAGGTGCTTGCGCTCGGCCCCGAAGCCGGCTCATGGGAGGAAGGCATCGGGCTGACCACACAGATCTTCGGGCTCAGCTATGCAGCTGGGTTTGACGAGGTCGAACGCCTGCGGCGCACGCTCACCCTCAATACCGGGGCTGATACGCCGATCTACGCCAAGGTGTACCGGCAGAGCATGGTCGGGCTCAGCTTGTTCGTGGAAGGCAGGCTGGGCGAGGCGGTTCAGACTTTGGAGGACGTCCTGCGCGAATCCAACGAGCGCGTCGGCAGGCAGTCAGCCGCGTCAGTGCTTCCGGTCGGCTACCTGGCGGCCATTCACTATGAATGGAACGACCTGGACCGGGTCGCCGAATTGCTGGAAGGCCGGCTCGAAATCGCGCTGCAATCGTGCTCGCTTGGTCCGCTGGTCGGTTTCTGCGTGACGCTGGCGCGGTTGCGGCTGCTGGCGGGCAAGCAGGACGAAGCCTACCAGATCGTGGAGGATGCGGAAGCCATTGCCCGCGGCCGCCAATGGCTGCGAATGCAGGTCGCGTGCAAGGCCGAGGCGATCCGGATCAGTATCGGTGCCGGAGATATCGGCCGTGCCACGCGCATCGGACACGACCTGGAAGCGCTGGTCGGGCCGAAGCCCTCGACCTTGCATGGCAGCTATCTGGAAACCTGGCAACGCTTCCAGGTGGCACATTGCCGGCTGTTGGTGGGGCGCGGCCGGCCCGAGCTAGCCGTGCCCATCCTGCAGAGCGTGCAGGCAGAGTTGCGTGCGGCGGGCATGCAGTACCTGTCCGCCCAGATTTCAGTGATGCTGGCGGTCGCCCTGCACAGTGCGGGGCAGCGTGCGGAGGCCGTGCAGGCCATGCGCGCCGCGCTCGCGTATGGCCAGGCGAACGGTTTGCACCGCGTGTTTCTCGATGCCGGGGCTGCGGCCCGGGAGATCCTTGACGCGCTGCGCCAGCAGCAAGACCGCCTGGCCGAGGTCGAGCCCTGGTATCTGAGGAGGCTATGCGCCGGGTT
This sequence comes from Cupriavidus sp. P-10, assembly GCF_003402535.2. NCBI lineage: Bacteria > Pseudomonadati > Pseudomonadota > Betaproteobacteria > Burkholderiales > Burkholderiaceae > Cupriavidus > Cupriavidus sp. P-10. The sequence continues at coordinate 1,481,078 of NZ_AP025172.1, read as the reverse complement.
CGATGTGCCGACGAGCGCGCCAGACGCCGCGGAGGACCGGGCGGAGCCGGTGGCCGCCAGCAGGCTGAGCGCCCGTGAGGTGGAAATCCTGGACTATGTAGCACGGGGGCTTTCCAACAAGGAGATTGCCCGGGCCATTCGCGTCGCCCCGGAAACGGTGAAATGGCACCTGAAGAATATCTTCGAGAAGCTGAAAGTGAATTCCCGCATCCAGGCGGTCCGCAGTGGCCTCGGCCGGGACCTGCCCTGGGTCACGGAGCGAACCGTGCCGCGGAGCTAGCGTCCCATGCGCGATTCCGGCATTGCCGCTACTGATCCATCTTCAGCACGATCTTGCCGATATGGGTGCCAGAGTCCATCAACTCATGTGCGGCGCGCGCCTGCTCCAGTGCAAAGGTCTGGTAGATGACCGGTTTGACGGCTCCGGTGGCCATCAGCGGCCAGACCTGCGCCTCGAGCTCGCGGATGATCTCGGCCTTTTCTTCAGGCGTGCGCGAGCGCAAGGTGGAACCGATATGGGTAAGCCGCTTGGTCAGCATGGGGAACAGGTCGACCTCCTTGGCGACGCCCTTGATCACGCCGATTTGCACAATGCGCCCGTTAATGGCCGCAGCGGCGTAGTTCCTCGGGACGTAGTCGCCGGCAATGATGTCGACGATGACATCGACACCCTTGCCTTCGGTGACGCGCATGACCGCGTCGACAAAATCCTCTTCCAGGTAATTGACCGCGTAATCGGCACCGAGAGCGAGGCTGGCGTCGCGCTGCGCGTCCGAGGCCACGGTGGTGATGATCTGGGCCGCGCCAAAGGCTTTGCCGAGCATGGTGGCGGTGGTGCCGATGCCGGACGCGCCGCCATGGATCAGGACGGTGTCGCCCCGGGTGAACTTGCCGCGCTGGAAGAGGTTCAGCCAGACCGTCATGAAGGTCTCGGGCATCGCGGCAGCTTCCACCAGTTGCAGGCCTTCGGGCAGGTGCAGCGTATTGTGCTCGCTGGCGACACTATACTCGGCGTATCCGCCCCCCGGAATCAGCGCGCAGACGAGATCGCCGACCTTGAACCTGGTGACGCCGCGGCCGACGGCCGCAACGTCTCCCGCCACTTCAAGGCCCGGAATATCGGACGCGCCCGGCGGCGGATCGTACAGCCCTTTGCGCTGGAATACGTCAGGGCCATTGACGCCTGCCGCATGGTGGCGGATCAGCAGTTCGCCCGGGCCGGGCGCGGGCACCGGGCGGCGCGTGGGCACCAGCACTTCCGGGCCGCCGGGATGCGTGATTTCGATGGCCGTCATGGTATCGGGGATATTGCTCAAAGGCGAATGCATGGATTTTCCTGATTAACTCGTGAAACCCGGATCGCGACGGCACGCTGCGCGCCGCGGCGCGGTCGCTGGGGGTTGACCAGGCGACGGTAGGGCGGCGCCTTGCGGCCCTGGAAGGCGTGGTCGGGGCAACCCTATTCCTGCGCACGTCCGGCGGCTATGTGCTGACCGCGGCGGGAGAATGCGTGCTCGATGCGGCGCAACGCATGGCCGTGTCGTAGGTTGTTCACGGGGACGTGTGCCAGGGCGTCAGTGCCTGGACGCTGCCGCCGCCCCATGGCCAGTCTGTGCGCGGACCAGTTGCGCGTCGAAGGCCTGGCGCTCTGCCTCAGCCCTGGCGCTCCGGTCGAAGCGCGAGCACAGGTACGTGACCAGGAACGCAAACGGGACCGTGAACAGCGCCGGGTGGTCGTACGGAAAAATGGCTGAGGGATGCCCCAGCACGTTCTTCCACACGGCAGGAGAAAGGATCACCAGCGCGACCGACGACATCAGGCCCGACGCCACGCCCCAGACCGCGCCGCGGCTGGTCAGGCCCCGCCAGTACATCGACAGCACCAATACCGGAAAATTCGCCGAGGCCGCCACATTGAATGCCAGCGCGACCAGGAACGCGAGATTCTGCCCCTTGAACACGATCCCAAGCATTACAGCGACGACGCCGATTGCGAGCGTGGCCCGCTTGGTGACAGCGATCTCCGCCGCCTCGGTGGCGGTGCCGCGGCGGAGGACGCCCGCGTAGATGTCGTGCGAGATCGCGGAAGCGCCCGCGAGCGTCAGGCCCGACACCACGGCGAGAATCGTGGCAAAGGCGACCGCTGCCAGGAAGCCCAGAAACAGATTGCCACCTGTCGCGCTGGCCAGGTGCATCGCGACCATATTGCCGCCGCCGAGCAGCTTTCCGCCGACCTGGCCGCCTTCGAAATAGCGCGGATCGGTACCGACGATCACGATGGCCGCGAGACCGATGGCGAACATGGCGAGGAACATGTAGCCAATGCAGGTGCTGGCCACCAGCACGCTCTTGCGTGCCTCGCATGCATTCGGCACCGTAAAGAAGCGCATCAGGATATGCGGGAGTCCCGACAGCCCGAGCACGGTGGCCACGCAAAGCGAGAGCGCCGAGACCGGATCGGCGAACAGCGTGCCAGGCGCGAGCAGGGCGGGGCCGCTGCGATGCACCGCGATGGCCTTGGCGGCCAGCGCTTCAAGGCTGAAGCCAAAGTGCCCCAGGGCCAGCAGCATCAGCAGCGAGCCGCCGAACAGCAGCAGCACTGCCTTGATGATCTGCACCCATGTCGTGGCGATCATGCCGCCAACGGTCACGTAGATCATCATCAGCGCGCCAACCCCGATGACGGCATAGATATAGTCGATGCCGAACAGCAACTGCACCAGTTCGCCGGCGCCGACCATCTGCACGATCAGGTAGAGCAGCACCACCACCAGGCTGCTGGCTGCCGCCATGCAACGCGTGCTGACCGGATCGAGCCGATCCGAAATAATGTCGACGAAGGTGAACTTGCCGAGATTACGCAGCCGCTCGGCCATCAGGAACAGCATGACCGGCCAGCCGATGAAGAACCCGACGATATACAGCAGCCCGTCAAAGCCGCGCGCATAGACCAGGCTGACCACGCCGAGCAGCGTGGCCGCCGACATGTAGTCGCCCGCCACGGCCAGGCCGTTCTGCATGCCGGTGATGCCACCGCCGGCGGTAAAAAAGTCATTGGCGGTCCGGGTGCGCAGGGAGGCCCGGTACGTGATGCCCAGCGTCAGCGCGACGAAGAGCAGGAACATGGCGATCGCCTGGAGATTCATTGTCCGGCCTCCGACAGGATCTGCTGCACCATCGCTTCCAGCTTGCCATTGGCAAGACGCACGTAGTACCACGTTGCGCCCCAGCCCAGCAGCACGCTGCCGACAGCGAGGATGATGCCAAGGTTGAGCAATGTTTCCGGATGAAGCGGCTCGGCCAGGCGCTGAGGCTGCATTGCAACCGCAAGCATCAGCGCGAGATAGGGGACGAGCACGAGGGCCAGCAAGACCCGCGAGAGGCGGGCGCGGCGACGGACCAGTTCGCCGAACCTGGGATGGCGCCGGATGCGCTCTGTTGTGGTGGACGCTTGCATTTCTGTGTCTCCTAAGTCGGTCTTTCTAGTGAAAACGCACTTTCCACGCCGGCATCGGCTGCGGACTCATGAATGGGTGGCGGAACTTGGGGAAGGGGGAAGGACGGACTGGTACTTGTCGCGGAGCAGGCGCTTGTTGATCTTGCCTACGCTGGTCTTCTCGATCGTGTCGACAAACAGGATCCGTTCAGGGACCGCGTACTTCGAGATCGCGCCACGGCGGACGAAATCGCGCAGATGCTCCTGGATTTCTTCTGTCCCGGCAGACTGTCCCGGCCGCAGCACGATCAATGGCAGCGGGCGTTCGCCCCATCGCGCATCCTTGATGCCGATGACGGCCACTTCGCTCACCGCGGCGTGGCGCGAAATCAGGTCTTCGAGCTCCAGCGACGACACCCACTCGCCACCGCTCTTGATCACATCCTTGATGCGGTCGGTGACCTGCAAATAGCCATCGCTGTCGATCGAGCCAATGTCGTTGGTATGGAGATAGCCTCCGGCCCACAGGTGCTCGGACTCCGCCGAATTGCCGAGATAGCCTTGCGTGAGCCACGGCGCACGAACCACGATCTCTCCGCTGGTCTTGCCGTCGTGCGCAATGTCGCGCATCTCGTCATCGACGATGCGCAGGTCGACCAGCGGAATGGGCAAGCCGGTCTTGGTGCGGAAGTCGAGTTCGGTGGTGGCATCGCCAAGCAGCGTGGTCTTCACCTGCGCCAGCGTGAGGATCGGACAGGTCTCCGACATGCCATAGCCGGTGAACACGTCTATGCCGCGGTCCATGGCGGCCTGTGCCAGGCCCCTCGGCAGTGCCGATCCGCCCACGATGATCTTCATGCCGCTCAGGTCGACCGCCGCCGAATCGGGGTGCGACAAGATCATATGGAGCAGGGTGGGCACGCCGTGCGAGAACGTGACGCGCTCGCCTTGCATCAGCCGCAGCAGATGATCGGCGGCGTAGCGGCCCGGGTAGACCTGCTTCATGCCAAGCGCAGTCGCCACATACGGCATTCCCCATGCGTGCACGTGGAACATCGGCGTCAGCGGCATATAGACGTCGTCCCTATGCACGCGCCCCTGGCTGGGCGCACCGGCCAGCGCCGCCATGGTGGCCAGCGTATGAATCACGATCTGCCGATGGCTGAAGTACACCCCTTTCGGCAGCCCGGTGGTGCCGGTGGTGTAGAAGGTCGTCGCCCGGGCGTTTTCGTCGAAATCCGGGAAGGGGTAATCGGGTGGCGATGCTGCCAGCAACGCCTCATATTCAGCGCTGAAGCCATCAGGCAGGGGCGCGCTGTCGAGTGCAAAGCTGTCTTCCCCGACCAGGACGAAACGCTCGACCGTTTCGAGTTGGGCGCGAATCGATTCAAGCACGGGCAGGAAGTCGGCATGGACGATCAGCAGCCTGACGCCGGCGTGGTTCAGGGTGTAGGCAATCTGCTCCGGCGACAGCCGCACATTCACCGTCATCAACACCGCGCCCATCATTGGGATGCCGAAATAGCCCTCGAGGTAGCGATGGCTGTCCCAGTCCATTACTGCCACCGTATCGCCCGCTTCAATGCCGAGCGCTTGCAGGCCGCTTGCGAGTTGGCCGATTCGGTGCCGCATGGTCCAGTAGCTGTGCCGCACCTGGCCGCGGTAAACGATTTCCTGCTCCGGGTTTGTTGCCAGCGGCGCATGTAGGAGCTGCTTGATGAGCAGCGGATAAGCATACGCCGATGGGGTGCGTGGAATGGGGGTAGGCCGTGTCACGGAGGGACTCCTTGATCGCTGTGGCAGCGGCCCGGGCAGCATGCTCCAGTGGCTTGCATGCTGGCGCCCGGGACGCCGGATGCCTGGCAGCGTAAGCACCGTGGCTCTGTTTTTCAGCCCCCCGATAGGGGAGGCGCCAGCCTTCGCGAGGCTGGCCGGAGGGTGGTCGTGCGGGGGGCTCCCCGTTCGGGTGGCTGGTTTCCCGAACCCGGCGGCTTAACCTTCGTTGCGACAACCGCGTCGAAGGAGACGGCAAATATGGCTTCCGCACCTCGTCCTCAACCTGTCTTTCCCGATCTGGAGGGCAAAGTGGCACTTGTGACCGGCGCGTTCTGTCGGCTTGGCCGCCACTTCCTCGGACAGCCCTCCCAACTGGACGGCGCGTTGCTGCTGCTGGCCTCCGAGGCTTCCCACTACATCACCGGTGCCGTGCTGCCTGTCGACGGCGGGCACCTCGTCAGCTCGCTGTAATGCAGCGCGCGATTCCACACACCAGCGAGAGAGACAGACGGATGAACCAAACCCCCCACCGCGACTGGGATGCGCTGGCACGGCTGCTGGCTGCGCGCGGGCTGATCGAGCACGCCTCGCTCACAGCCACCCGCCTGACCGGTGGCCAGTCGAATCCGACGTTCCTGATCTCGTCTGACACGCAGCGCTTTGTCGTGCGCATGAAGCCGGTCGGTCAGATCCAGGCCAGGGCTCATGCCATCGACCGTGAGTACCGCGTCATGCGTGCACTCCAAGGAAGCGACGTACCGGTCCCCACCGTGTATCTGTTCAGCGAAGACCTTTCCATCCTGGGCAGCCCGTTCTACCTGATGGAGTACCTCGACGGCAGGGTGCTGGTGGATCAGTCGCTACCGGGCATGCAGCCCGCCGAGCGCGGCGCTATCTATGCGGAGATGAATCGCGTGATAGCAGCGCTGCATCGGGTTGATGTCGAGACGGTGGGGCTTGCCGACTACAGCCCGGCCGGGAACCACCTTGAGCGCCAGATCGCCGGCTGGACACGCCAGTGCCGCGCCACAGGCGCCGCGGAGAGCTCCGCCATGCAAGCCCTGATGAGCTGGCTGCCGAGGAACATCCCGGCAGTCGATGACACCCGGCTCGTCCATGGCGACTTCCGCCTCGATAACCTGGTCTTTCACCCGAGCGAACCGAAGGTCATCGGCGTGCTGGACTGGGAGTTGTCCGCGCTGGGCCACCCGCTGGTCGATTTTGCCTACCACTGCCTGAGCTGGCACATCCCGTCGTCGCTATGGCGCGGCATCGCCGGTCTCGATCTTGCCGGCCTTGGCATTCCGGCTGAGGAAACCTACATGCGGTGGTATCTCGATGCCAATGGCACGCCGGGAATCGAACACTGGGATTTTTTTATCGCCTATAACCTGTTTCGCCTCGCCGCCATCCTGTTCGGCATTAGCGAACGTGCCCGGCACGGCAATGCGGCGGCCGCGGATGCCGTGGAAACCGGGCGTAAGGCCGGTCCAATGGCCGACCTGGGGTGGCACTACGCGATGCGCTATGAGGCGGGGCGCAGATTAACTGCCTGACGCTGCATAAACAGGGTCGGGCAATCCCAGCGCATCTCAACCGTGTCGGCCGAATCTGCGTCACTCAGTTGCTGAACAAACGCATGTGCAAGCGTCAACAAATGCGCTGGCGCTGACCGTTTGGTATGTCGCTCCCTTCAGTCGGGCATTGTCGTGTTCGGCGATAACGAGGATCGTCATGGTCAGATCACCTTGGCTTCGTTTTTCAGTTTGGCAAGCAGGTCGGTCGTGACGAACCGGCCAACGGCCGGCTCCCCGCGTGGCTTTCCTTCTCACGCCAAATCAGGAAGCGACGGCGCGTCAACCTACTTTCGCCGTTGCGATCTCCGGCACCACGCCGCTCGCCTGCAGCAACGTCTTGCGGAAGATCTCCACCAGCGGCCGCAAATTGACCTTGTGCCAGGCCGCCCACAAGGGCGTGCGGTAGCTGAACCACGAGAGCTCGTGCAGCACAACGCCCGCCGGCGCCTGGTGGCGCAGGCTTTGCTGGATCGTGGTCACGCCGAGTCCCGCGGCCACGAGTCCCAGGGCGGCCAGCGGTTCAGTCGCCTCCATCGTGATGGTCGGCGTGAACCCGGCCCTGGCGCAAGCCGCGATGAACGTGTCATGCCGAAGCGCGGTTTCCTGGTGCATCACGCCGATCCATTTTTGCGCAGCCAGGTCGTCCGGGGTGAGCTGTTCCGCCTTGGCAAGTGGGTGCCCCTCGGGCAGCGCCAGCAGCATCGGGTCATTGAGCACCTGTGCGGCCTCGAGATCCGGATCATCGGGCGCCGGCGGCTCGCACACGAGTGCGATATCCAGGCTGCGCTGGCGCAGCCCTTCGAGCTGGGCCCCCGACTGCTGGTTGTACAGCGCGATGTGCACGGCGGGGCGGTCCTGGCGCAGCGAGCGCAAGGCGTTCGGCAGGATGCCCGAGTGCATCGCGTATTCCAGGTAGCCAATGCAGAGGCCGCCTTCGTCGCCGCGCCCGAGCCGCCGCGCCAGCGATTCGAGCCGGTTGGCATGCGTGAGGAAGGCGCGGGTCTCGGCCAGGAACGTGCGGCCGTCGCGCGTGAGCCGGATGCGTTGCTGGGAGCGCTCGAACAGCACCAGCCCGAGCTTTTCTTCCAGCTGGGCAATCTGCCGGCTAAGTGGCGATTGCGAGATATGGAGCCGTTCGGCGGCTCGTCCGACGTGCTCGTCTTCGGCCACGGCCACGAAATAGTGAAGTTGGCGGATATCTAGCATGTCCAGTCCTGAATTTAAGACCTGTGAGGAATCAAGTCTTTCAAATTATGTCTTGGACAGACTTAACTTGCAACCCTAGACTGCCTTCACCCCAACCTAATTTGTGGAGCAGTCATGAGCATCAAGGACAAACTGGCCGGTAACGTACTCGGCTTTGGTACCGCCCCGCTGGGCAATATGTTCCGCGACATCCCGGAAGCGGAGGCGCAGGCCACCGTGGACGCGGCCTGGGCGCAGGGCGTGCGCTACTACGACACCGCGCCGTTCTACGGCGCGGGCCTGGCCGAAATCCGGCTGGGCGAAGCGCTCTCCCGGCACCCGCGCGATGAATACGTGCTCAGCACCAAGGTCGGCCGCCTGATCCTGGACGAAGTCGAAGACGCCAGCGCGCGGGCGCTGGGCGAGAAAAGTGGCCTGTTCGCGGCCGGCCGCCCGAACAAGCTGGTCAACGACTACTCGGCGGACGCCACGCTGCGCTCGATCGAGGACAGCCTCAAGAGGATGAAGGCCGACCGCCTCGACATCGTGTGGGTCCACGACATCGCCCAGGACTTCTACGGCGACGAGTGGTTGGCTTATTTCGAGACGGCCCGCAAGGGCGCTTTCAAAGTGCTGACCCGGCTGCGCGAAGAGGGCGTGATCAAGGCCTGGGGCCTGGGCGTGAACCGCGTCGAGCCGATCGAACTGACGCTGGACCTGACCGAAGTGCAGCCGGACGGATTCCTGCTGGCGGGCCGCTATTCGCTGCTCGACCATGAGCGCGCGCTGCAGCGCCTGATGCCGAAGGCCGCGGAGCGCAAGACCGAGATCGTGGTCGGCGGCCCGTACAGCTCGGGCATCCTGGCCGGCGGCTCGCACTTCGAATACCAGAAGGCGCCGCCCGAGATCATCGACAAGGTCGAGCGCATCAAGGCGATCGCTCAACGCCACAACGTCAGCATCAAGGCCGCTGCGCTGCAGTTCGTGCTGGCCAACCCGGCAGTCGCCGCCGTGATCCCGGGTGCAAGCCGGCCCGAGCGCATCGCCGAGGACACCGCCGCGCTGAAGGCGGTCATTCCCGCCGATTTCTGGCGCGAGTTGCGCGAGCAGCACCTGGTCGCGGCAAATGCGCCACTGCCTGGCGACAGCAACTGATCCGGGACCACATTCGATTCAAGGAGTCCATCATGGCACAAGCTTCTGCAACGATCACGCTGCCGGTTGCACCGGACCGCGTCTGGCAACTGATTGGCGGCTTCGATTCGCTGCCCGACTGGCTGCCGTATATCCCCAAGAGCGAACTGAGCGAGGGCGGGCGCGTGCGCCGCCTCGTCAATCCGGACGGCGACGCCATCGTCGAACGGCTCGAGGCTTTTGACCAGCGCGCGCGCAGCTACACCTACTCGATCCTGGAGGCGCCGTTCCCGGTCACCGGCTATCGCTCCACGCTGCGCGTGGTCGGCATCGACGGGGACCAGGCGTCGCGCGTCGATTGGTCGGGGGAGTTCACGCCGGCCGGCGTGAGCGATAACGATGCGTCGCGGCTGTTCGAGGGCATTTATCGGGATGGCCTCAAGGCACTGGAGGCAACGCTGGCCGGGGCGGCATCATGAAAAAGCTGCTGGCCTTGTCGCTGGCTTTCGCGGTCACGTTCGGCGCAATTGCGCCTGCACAGGGGGCTGCGGGCGCGCCTGGCGAAGGACGCCTTCTGTTCCAGTACGGCGAGTAACTCTGTGGGATGGCGCCCCGTCGCGTGCCCGCGGTCAAATCCGCGTGAACTGCGTGTGCGTGACGGTGTTGCGCGACAGCCCCTCCTGGGAAGCTGCATTCGAGAAGGCAATTCAATCCTGTTCCTGACTGTTACCGTCTGGCAATGAGATAGACCAACGGCCGCGCATCAGCCAGCCCAGTCCCAACGTCATCAGGAGCGCCGCGGCCACGCCGCTCAGCCGAAGCGGAGCAACACCCTCGCCGCAAGCCCCGCTCGACAATTCGGTCGCCCAAACTTCAGTTCGTTCTGGTTCACACCAACTGTTATCGCGCTCTCTTCTTCTACGCTTTAGCAGAGCGCTTCCTTGCCGGTGATGCCTTCACCCGGTCCGCCGGTGCCGATGCGGTGTGCCCCGCGCACGGGGCTTCCGCACTTGCCACCGAGGTAAGTTGCCGCGCGGTATCCCGCAGCAATTCCCTGAGCCAGGCAATCGCTGGATCGCTTTCCTGGTATTTCTGCCATTGCAGATGCTCGGAGAACGCCGGCAAGTCAATCGGGCAGTCGAGGCGCTGCAGGCCAAAGCGCTGCGCCATTTGCTGTGCGAGGCGCGTCGGCAGCGTTGCAATGCGGTCCGTGCCGGAAAGTAGCGCGGGAACCAGCGTGAAGCTTGGGGCGATGACGTCCTGGCGGCGCGTGCGCTTGCCCGTGGCAAGCAGGCGCGCATCGAAGGTGAGCCGCCGACCGCCGCCCCATTCGACGCCGATATGGGCGCCGTCAAAGTAGGACTCGGCCGTCAGGCCGGTTCGCGCCAGCGCGCTGTCGCTGCAGACGAGGCAGGAGAAGGTGTCCTGGAACAACGGCTCGGACGGGTGGCCGGGCACCTTGGCGAACTCTGGGGCAATGAGCAATTCGGCTTCGCCGCTTTCCAGGTGCTCCGGTGTCTGCGGGCTGATCGCGCGCAGATCGAATTGCATCAACGGCGCCAGTTCCGCGGCGCGACGGATCACCCGCGACAGGAAGACGCTGATCACATAGTCGGATGATTCGATGATGAAGCGGCGCGACGACGTCGCGGGATCGAACGACGGGCGCGCCCGCGTGATGGTCTGAATCTGCAACAGTACGTCCCGCACCGGCTTGATCAGTTCCAGGGCCAGCGGCGTCAACACCTGCGTCTTGCCGACGGCGACCAGCAAATCGTCTTCGAAGTACTCCCGCAGCCGGCTCAGCGAGCAGCTCGTTGCGGGCTGGCTCAGGAACAGGCGTTCGGCGGCCTTGCCGACGCTGCGGGTCGAGAGCAGGGCATCGAGCACGACGAGCTGGTTCAGGTCGAGTTTGTTGAAGCGCATGTGGGGGCGGGGAAGATTTACGAAACAGATGCTTCGGATTTAAACAATAAATTATGTAAATGTCACTACCACGCCAATAATCCAACCCAACGCGCCTCAGCGCCGCGCGAAAACGAGAAAACGGAGACAAAACAGTGATTCGAGAGCCTCACAGAGAGCGGACTGCCGCGTCGCAATGGGCATTGGTCGCCACCTTGACGGTGGTGATGATGCTGGCGCAGATCGACAAGAACATCCTGGTGTTGATGGTCGGGCCGATCCAGCGCGAGTTCGGCGCCACCGACCTGCAGATCAGTTACCTGATCGGCGCGGCCTTTGCCGTGTCGAATATCGCCGTGGGTTTGCCAGCGGGCTGGATGGCCGACCGCTATAACCGCCGCGTGATCGTCGCGGTGGGCGTGCTGGTGTGGTCGGCTGCGGTCGCGGCCAACGCGGCGGCGGCGACGTTCGCCACGCTGGTGGTGGCGCGCATCATCGTCGGCGGCGCCGAAGCGCTGATTCCGCCTTCCGCGTATTCGCTGATCCGGGACGGCGTCGACGACCAGCGGCGCGCACGCGCGCTGTCGGTCTACACCATGGCGCTGATGCTGGGCACGGGCCTGTCGCTGGTGTTGGGCGGGCCGATGCTGCACTGGATCCAGTCGGCGGGCATCCGCTCGATCCCGCTGGTCGGGCAAGTGGCGCCGTGGCAGATGACGCTGTTCCTGATCGGCATCTGCGGGCTCCCCGTTGGCCTGCTGATCTTCCTGAACCGCGACCCGGGCCGCCACGCGGATGCCGTGCCCAGCGGCAAGCCGGACACGAAGGCGGTGATCCGGCATCTCGCCGACAACAAGGCGCTGTTCGTGCCGCTGCTGGCCTTCGCCGTTTGCAATGCGATGATCACCTATGGGCTCGGCGCGTGGATCCCCACCATGGTGGTGCGGCGCTTCCAGCTTGGCATGGCGGAGATCGGGCTGATCCAGGGCGGCCTGCTGCTGACCATGGGACCGCTTGGCCTGTGGCTCGCCGGGCTGGCCATGGATGCGCGCTCGCAGGCCAACCGGCTCTCCGGCGTGGCGCTGGTCGGCCTGGTGGTGAGCATTGCGGTGCCGGCCCTGACCATCCTGCTGTGCATGACACAGACCCTGGCCGGCTTCTGGCTGGTTGATGCGATGGTCGTGCTGTTCTCCTGGACCTTCATGGCGGTCACCTCGACGATTGTCGCCAGGAAGGTGCCGACGAATGCGGTGGGGCTGGTGATGGCGATCGTGCTGGTCCTGAACGGGCTGATCGGCCAGGGCCTGTCGCCGACGCTGATCGCGCTGGCGGGCAGGCAGGTGTTCGACGCCGGCCCCGAAGCGCTGGCGCGCGGCATGGCCCTGGTGTTTGCCGTGGCCGGCACGCTGGCAGTGGCCGCCGCCGCCTGGATGTACCGATCGCTGTTGCATGCCGAAGCGGCGGCCGGGTCCTACGGCGCCCCCGCGCAAGCCCCTTTGCGCTGATCCCCCCAAGACGCGTTGCTCCACGCGGGTCGCTGCAAGGCGACCGCGCAGGGATCCGTGCGTCCGCAAAAAACCAGAAGCTCGGAGACACAGGAATGAGGAAGTTAGCTGTGGCGCTGGCCTGCGCCACCATGTTGGCGGTCTGCCACCTGCCCGCCAGGGCACAATCGTCGGTCACGTTGTCCGGCTTGCTGGGAACTGGCGTGTCCTACACCACCAATGCCGGTCCAGCTGGCGGCGGACAGCTCCAGCTCAGCGGCACGCACGCCGTCCCCTTTATCGCCATGTCGGGCAAGGAAGCGATCAGCGGCGATACGGCGGCATTCTTCCGGCTAAGCAAATATGCCTTCCTGGATACGGGAATGTCGACGCCGTTCGAGAGCTATGTCGGCCTGAGCTCCAATACCTACGGCACGGTCTCGCTGGGCTCCATGTACGACCTGCTGGCCGACCTGGTGCCCTTTACCTCCGAGCGCTACACCTCGCTGCTGGCCACGCACCCCGGCAACCTGGACCGGACCGTGGGTAACTCGCTTAACAGCACGGTCAAGTACAAATCGCCGGTGTTCGGCGGGCTGCAGTTCGGCGCGATGTATGCCTTCGGCAATGCCAGCTCGACGACCAATACCGGGCGCGCCGTGGGCGCCGAGGTCAGCTACAGCGGCGGGCCGGTGCAGGGCGTGGTCGTGCTGGAATCGGTCAACGGCGTGCCCTACGCACCCGGGCAGAAGCTGGGCATCACCCGGCTATACGGCATCGACTTCAGCGGCAATCCCACGGCATCGCTCTTTCAGAACCAGGACACCGCCAGTGCCGGCATTGCCTATGCCGACCACGGCTGGCGGGTGATGGGTAACTACAGCTACACGCGCCTGTCCGCGGCCGGTGCGCGCGAGACCGCCCAGTCGATCGATGTCGGTGCCTACAAGTATGTCACGCCGCAGCTTCGCCTCGGGGGCGGCTATTCGTACACCACGCTCGATCCGTACAAGTGGAACCAGTTCCACGCCCATCTTGACTATGCGCTGTCGAAGCGGACCAGCCTCTATGTGCTCGGCGTGCTGCAGGTGGCGGGATCGGGGCAGCTTGCGGTGATGCGCAACCAGCCGCCCGCAACCAAGTCGCAGCAGCTGGTGCTGGAAGCTGGCATGACGCACCTGTTCTGACTGGATATCGCATAGCGCGCCAAGGCGCTTCCGGCTACGGCCCTTGAAGGAGAAATGAAACATGCAGTGGGATGTGATTGTCGTTGGTGGCGGACCTTCGGGGCTGACCATGGCTGCGGAACTGGCCGGGTCCGGCGTCAGGACGCTGGTGCTGGAACGCCGCACCGATGGGGTCCAGTCGCGCGCGGGCACCCTGTTGCCGCGTGTGCTTGAGCTGTTCGATGCGCGCGGGATCGCACATCGCTTTATCGAGAAGACTCGCGCGATCGCGGACTATCCGTTCCGGCCTTCGCACATCTGGGCAGGCTTCCATCCGATCGAATGGAAGTACCTGGAGTCTCGCTTCGGCTTTACGCTGGGCCTGCCGCAGAACCTCACCGAGCAGGTCCTGTGGGGCTGGGCGCTGGAAAGCGGGGCGGAAATCCGCGCGGGCATGGAAGTGCGCGACGTGCGCCAGTCGGATGCGGGTGCCGAGGTCGACGTGGGCGATGCCGCGGGCGTCACCGTCACCCTGCAGGCCCGCTATGTGGTCGGCGCCGATGGCGGCCGCAGTGTCGTGCGCACCCGGCTGGGCCTGCCGTTCGAGGGGCATGCGGGGACCTTTCGCGGCATCGTCCTTGACGCCGAACTGCAGGCGCCATGGCCGGGCGGGCGCATCAATGTCGATAACGAGCTGGGCTGGGTGCGCGGCTACGTGTTCGGCGACGGCATTACCCGCTTCAATATCGTCCATCGCGACCGTCGGCATGCCCCCAAGGACGAGCCGGTGACGCTGGAAGAAGCGCTGCAATGCATCCGCGATGTGCACGGCACCGACTACGGCATCCAGTCGTATCGCTGGGCGTCGCGCTTCGACGACCAGATGCGCGCGGTACCCACGCTGCGCAAGGGGCGGGTCTTCCTGGTCGGGGAATCGGCACGCATCCATTACCCGGCAAGCGGCGTGGGCATGAACTTCTGCCTGCAGGATGCCTTCAACCTCGGCTGGAAGCTGGCCAATGTCGTCAATGGCGTGGCGGACCCGGCCACGCTCGATACCTATGATGCCGAGCGGCTGCCGGTCATGCACGCGCTGCTGGAAAGCGTGAAGGCCCAGTGCGCGCTGCAGTTCAGCTTCGGACCGGAATCCATCGCGCTGAAGCGCCGCATGCAGGCGCAGATCATCCCGCTGCCTGATGTGCAAAGAAAGCTCGTACGCGAACTGTGCGGCCTGGAAGCGCCGTATCCGCGAGAGGCGGACAGCCACCCGCTGGCCGGCCTGCCTTGCCCGGACCTCGACCTGCTGCTGCCGGACGGCCGCGCGGTATCCGTGGCACAGACCCTCCGGGAGCGCCGCTTCGTCCTGATCGACCTGGAAGGCTTCAGCCGCCAGTTCGCCGCCATGGACCTGTCGGCGCTGCCGGTCACCGTGCTGGCGGCGCGTGCCGCCCGCACGCCGGCCTCCATGGACGGCGTGAAGGCGCTGCTGCTGCGTCCGGATGGCTACGTGGCCTGGGTAGGCACCGACGTGGCTCGCGCGGGCGAGGTGGAAGCACAACTTGCGAAATGGCTGAGGCGGTGAGGGCGATGAACGATCGACGTGTATTGCTGCGCGGCGGCTGGGTGCTCAGCATGGATCCGACGGTAGGCGACCTGCGCCAGGGCGACGTCCTGATCGAAGGCGACCGGATCGCCGCCGTGGCCCCGCATATCGAGGCTGCGGCAGCGGAGCAGATCGACGCTAGCGGCATGATCGTGCTGCCCGGCTTTGTCGATACCCATCGGCACACCTGGCAAAGCTGCGTCAGGCATCGCTATGCCGACATCGATCCGCAGGTCTATTTTGCCGAGATGCTGGGCGCCAAAGGCGCGGCGTTCCGGCCGGAAGATGTGCATATCGGCACGATGCTGGGCGCGGTGTCGGCACTGGACAGCGGCATCACCACCATGCTGGACTGGTCGCACGTGCAGAACTCACCCGACCACGCGGATGCGGCGATTCTGGGTTTGCAGGATGCCGGCATCCGCGGTGTGTTCGCGCACGGGTGGCCGCTGGTCGACGGGCCGTCCTGGATGTTCGACAGCCGGCGCGCCCATCCCACCGATATCCGGCGCCTGCGCGAGCGCTACTTCTCGTCGGATGACCAGTTGCTGACACTGGCGATGGCCGCGCGCGGCCCGGAAATGGCATGCCGCGACGTCTGGCTGGCAGACCTGCGGCTGGCGCGCAAACTGGGCATCCGTTCCTCCATCCACATGGGTGCCTACGCCCGCAATGCGCCGGTGCAGGGCATCGCGCAGATGCATGCAGCGGGCGTGCTGGGCGATGACCTGACCTTTGTGCACTGCTGCTTTTCCAGCCAGGAAGAGATCGCGATGATGGCCGGTGCCGGCGTCAGCGCGTCGTTGGGCGTGCATTGCGAAATGAACGCGCAGGGGATCGGCGACATTCCCTTCGATCGCCTGCTCGCGGCCGGTATCCGGCCCAGTTTGAGCGGGGATACCGAAACCAAGTGCTCGGGCGACATGTTCACCCAGATGCGCCACGCCTTTGCCTACTACCGCTCGTGGATGGGGGGCGGCCACTCGCGCGTGGCGAATGCGCCGGCAACGCTGTCGCTGCGCGACGTGCTGGAATTTGCCACGGTGGCGGGGGCCAGGGCAAACGGGCTGGCGCACAAGGTCGGCTCGCTGACGCCCGGCAAGCAGGCCGACGTCATCATGATCCGCGCCGATGATCTCAACCTGACGCCGGTCTCCGATGCGGTGGGCGCGGTCGTGCTGGCTGCGCATCCGGGTAATGTGGATACGGTGCTTGTCGCCGGCCGCACGGTCAAGCGCCATGGCCGCATGACGAATATCGACCTGGACGCGTTGCGCCGGCGTGCGCTGGCGTCGCAGCACTATGTTCTCGGCCTCCGGTGAAGGAAAGCCCAATGCATATCCCACTCGACCCGGAACTGGCAGCCATCGTGGCATCGATGCGTGCGGCGGATGCGCCGGCTCCGTTTTCCGGCACGCCTGACGAGGCCCGCGAACGCATGCGTGTTGCCATCCAGGCGGCGCGCGAGCGGACTCCGCTGCCCGAGGTCGGCGCCATCGAGGACTGCATTGCCGTCCATGAGGGTGCGCGCGTGCCGGTGCGGGTCTACCGTCCCCGCCATGCATCGATGTCGCTGCCGACGGTCGTGTTCTTCCACGGCGGCGGCTTTGTCCTAGGCAGCGTGGCGCTGATGGACGACATCGCGCGAAAGCTTTGCCGCGACGTCAATGCCGTCATCGTCTCGGTCGACTACCGGCTCGCGCCTGAACATCCGTTTCCCGCCGCGCATGACGACGCCCTCACCGCGACGCTGTGGGCGCTGCGCAATGCCGGCGAACTGGGCGGCGACAGGGCGCGGGTCGCGGTGGCCGGGGAAAGCGCGGGCGGCAACCTGGCCGCCTCCACCGCGCTCAGGCTGCGCGACCGGGGCGATCAGGCCGAGCGCCTGGCGGCGCAGTTGCTGGTCGTGCCAGGCGTCGATTTCGCACGCGATATAGGGCAGATTGAAGCGTTACGCAGCGACTTTCCGATGCTGTCGCCTTCCGACCTGCGCGATATCTCGCGGCTGTACCTCGGCGAGAACGTTGCGCTGGCCGACTGTTTCCCGCCGTCACCGATGCATGCGACCGACCTTCATGGCGTGGCGCCGGCAGTGGTGGCGGTGGCGGGACACGATCCGCTGCAGGCGGAAGGCGTGACCTATGCAGGTCGGCTTGCCGCGGCTGGCGTGCCGGTGCGTGTGCTTCGTTTCGATGACATGTTCCATCCCTTCTTCGGCTTCTTTGAAGCCTCCGCATCGGCTTGCCGCGCCCATGACGACATCTGCCACGCCTTCCAGGCGTGGCTCAGCCAGCACGCCGGTTCCGTTCCAACGTGACAGTTCCTGAAAGATGGCAAGCCCTGCCTCGGCGTGCGCGACGGCAAGGACATCCGCGTCATCGGGCCGGTTTCGCTGGAACAACTGCTGGCGCGGCGTTGACCTGAACACATACGGCCGCGAGCATGCCACCAGCGAAACGCTCGACGCGGCGGGCATTGCCTACCTGCCGCCGCTGGCCCGCCCATGGAATGATGGCCGCGCTGAAACCGGGTGTGCTCATGGCGCCTACCGGTTCCGGCATAAGTTCTCGGCCGAGGCCCGGCAGTGCCGCGAAACGACCGGCGTTCAGTGCATGGAGGCGTTCGCTTCGCTGTCGATCTGCTTGCGCAAGGTCGCGAAGCGCTTCTCCACATTGGCGCCGAATAGGGGATCGGCACTGGCCCAATCGACCGCGGCGACCTCCGCCCAGTCGGCTTCGGTCAGGAACCGGGCGGCGCGCGGCATGACCTGCTTTTCCTCGGTGGACAGATGGTTGCGGTAGTACACCAGGTACATGGCCGCGGCCGCTTCCAGTGCCGCTCGCGAAGTGACCACTTCGCTCTGGGCTTCACGCAGGCGATTGAGCAACTCCGCGCCGACCGTGGCGATCACGCGATGTTCCTGCAGTAACCGGCTGATGATGATCCGCGTGCCGGGATCCCGTTCCACGAGCAGCGCGTAGGCAACATCCTCGCGGGGATGGTGCATGCAGTCGCCATAGTTGCGCATGTAATGGATGATCGTGGCCATCAGGCCGTAGTCTGGCTGCTCGCCCTGATGGAAGGTGCTGACTTGCTGTTCCAGCAGGTCGAGCAGGGAGGCGAAATGGACATGGTCGGTATGCCAGGCGGCAAGCGGTGTCGGGCTTGGGGTGGAAAGCGCGGCGGAAGGTGAAGTCGGAAGCGAGGTGACGAGCGGGGTGGCCATGACGCCCTCCTGGGAAGCTGGGCAAGCAGACGGTTGAGTACGATGCGATATCGGAACTTGCGGGGCCTTCATTACCACAATAGTTGCCCTGCACGATTTGCGTCTGACGCAGATCAAAGCGGCGCCACCTTCCAGGATCATGTGCAGCGGGCCACGTGCAGCCTTTCCGGGATGATCTCAGTCCGCAGCTTCTACGCTTACCGAGCAAAAGGGGCCTGCTGATACCACGTTTCCGCCGTCCGATCCTCGGACCACAGAAGTGCACTGAAGTGCGTTCCGTCGCCCAATGATCCGAGAACCAGCCTAGTTACTCAAGTGCAGGGTCGTTTGGTATTTATATAGGAGCCCGTTATAAAAACCATCGGCATAGAGGATCAAGTCGCCGGAACCATTGCGGAACCAGCGTTGGATACGAAGGCCAGGAGTACCGTTCTTGACCTGCAGCGCACGAGCCAGTTGTCCCCTTATATTGAATGCACTGACGGTCTGCTGGATGTCGGACGGACGTTCGCCGAATTGTTGCCCAATCTGTTCGATAAAGATGACAACGGGGGAGATCCGATTGAGGTGGAGATCTTGAGCGACGCCCGAGTACATGGGATGAATCCATAAATGGCTAAGCATCGCAGGCGCCTCCTTGTTACCGCCTGTCCAGCGTAGGACTTCAAGGTGCCGCCAGTGTTGACCAACGGCGCAACCAATAGTGGTAGCCAGTGTCGGATCCGCAGCGATATCGGCGCTTGCGGTGATCATCTGCTGACCGCCCTCGGCGAGCTGAACAAGATCACCTAGCGACGTCAGCCTTATGGTCTGCTGGTCTTCGGTTCTGTCTGCGATTACGCGCGTTCCGATCGGCCTCTGCTTTCGAACATAGCCTCGGTCCTGCAGCGCGCTTAGGGCAGAGCGAACTGTAAAACGGCTAACTCCGAACATCGCGCATAGGGCTTCCTCTGTGGGCAGGAGAGATTCCACCGGATATCGGCCTCTGCGGATGTCGGCGAGGAGCGACTGCGCCAGCAACAGATGTTTGGGCGGGCGGGATCCGAGATTGTCCAGGCTGGAATGTGGCGTGGGACTCATCACTGATGCTCCTCGCCCGGACGAGCGTTCGTTGGCGATCGGACCGCCAGGGCGGTCCTTTGGCGGTAGTGCGCCCGAGCCGCGCAGCAGAAGCCGTGCTCGAGGTCACCCCCGCTCCTGCTTGATACATAGGTTGGTATCGAAGCCCAGACGCGCGGACACGTCATGCTGTGTTGAATATGTTTCACGGTCGTCGCGTTAGCGAATGTTGAGGTTAACGTCCGGGGAGTCGAAGTGGCCTCCCTCGGGATGGTCACCAGTTTCGTTCGTCGCCAAACGAAAGGCGATGTTAGCGGAAGCAAAGTCTTGACGCCACATACGCTTCATCCTATCATCGTCCGGACAATCAGATGATAACCAAAACCACCGACGAGACACAGCAATGAATCTGGAACTACGTCTGAAAGACCCGGCTTGGGCTTCTTCCGCAATCGAGAGCATTCGGGAGTTTGCTGGGGTTATCCAGGGCGACATGGCCAAGGCAGCACGTGAAGGCGTATTTCCTCGCCACGCATTCAATGAACTCGGGCGGCGAGGCCTTCTCGGAATGCTTACCCCACGGGAGTACGGGGGGTTGGGTTTCGGCGTGCCTGAGTACTGCCTGGTGGAGGAGGAATTGGGTCGCTACGGCTTGGTAAGTGGGCAGACGCAGGCCCAAGGCGAACGCTGGCTGAACGACTGGGGAACATCGGAGCAAAAGGCGAAGTACCTCCCTGGGCTCGCCAACGGGAGCATCCTGTTTTCTGAATCGATATCCGAACCATCCGCCGCCTCATCCTTGAAAAATCTTCAGACCACTGCAAGGCGTGAAGGTGGCGAATGGGTCATTAGCGGAGAGAAGTGCCACATCAATATGGGTGTCGAGAGTGACCTAACGCTCGTCTACGCGATGGCTCCGGAAGGGCTGACCGCATTTCTTGTAGATACGGATCAGCCTGGTGTTCGGCGCGAACATACCCATCCCATCGGACTTCGCTATTCGCCTACAGCGAACATGTACTTTGATGATGTTCGCGTCGGGGACGGCGCGATTCTTGGCGAGGTAGGCAAGGGCCTTGCAACCTTTGTATCCACCTTCAATGTGAGCCGGCTAGGGAACGCGTCCACGCTGATCGGTATAGCGCGGCGTGCTCTAGCCGAAGCCTCGAGATACGCAGTTACCCGCCCGGTCGGGTCCGCTGTCGTCGCAGACTTTCAGGGGAACCAATGGACGATTGCGGAATGCTATGCGGAGATCCACGCCGCGGTTTTGGCCCGTGATCACGCAGCCAACCTCGCACAACAAGGTCACGACCACGCGATGCAAACAAGTGTCGCGAAGCATCTCGCGATCAAGGCCGCCGAGCGAGTTGTGAGCGACGTCTACGCCTTGATCGGTGGATATGGTTTGTATGAGGAGCAGAGCTTCGGCCAGTACATGCTCGACGTTAAACTGCTGCGCGTGGCCGGTGGATCGAGTGAAATCCTCAAGAATCACGTCGCAAAATGCATCCTGAAGGATGCTCAACTGATGGGGCTGGCATGAACAATCTGACTGAGCTGATCGAGGTCGCAGCCCTCGATCGTCCCGACGCATCCTTCGGTACCTTTTCACAGAACGACTCGTTGCATCGATTTGTTGAGCGGGCTCGAACAGTCGCGGCTCAGCTTCGCGATGCCGGCTTCCGGCGAGGAGACCTCGTAGCTTTCGTCGGTCCAAATAGCGCGGGGTACCTTGTTACGTGGATGGCAGCCCAGTTCGTGGGGCTGCAGACGGCATTGATTAACCCGTCATATCCCGATGAATTGCTTCGCGCGATGCTCGACAATCTGGGCGCGCGTGCCATCTTCTGGCTGGGCCGCAGTCCAGGAGGGTTGGTTGACAGGACTGAAGCACAGTTGGATTTGACCGGAGCATGGCAAGGTGAAGTCTCCGTGCAAAGGCCGCTCCGCTCCGGCGTCGTCCTGGTGTCCGATAGCGATGGACGCTGCGCAGACCCCGCCGACGTAGCGGCTTATATCCATACATCGGGAACGACTGGACTGCCGAAGTTCTGCGCGCTCAGTCATGGCTATTTCATTCGGTTGGGCCGCTTTATTGCCGATTCGCATGGACTCTCACATTACGACCGGGTCCTCTCGCCGTTGCCGATGTTCCACATCAATCCGATGGGGTATGGCGTGGTGGGTTCGCTCACGGCGCGAGCGTCGTTGCTTTCGATGGATCGCTTCCAGGCGCAAGATTTCTGGTCGCTGGCCAAGGCGCACCACATTACCGCGATGATATTGCATCAGCCGCCGGCAAATCTGTTGATGGCCAAAACGACGAGAGCAGAAGCGCAAGGTCACCAGATCAGAGTAGCCTTCGGGTGCGTGCCAGCTTTTCTTGAAAAATTTGATATTCCGATCGGTGTGACGGGGTATGGGTCAACGGAGGCTGGTGGCCTTTGTCATACGCGCATCGTACGTCCGGACGACGCCGAATTTCCGCCGGAAGGTCCGTCTAGCGTGGCAGGCCAGCCCCGCTCAGACGTCGAATATCGCATAGCCGACGACGGCGAAATCTGGGTGCGTGGGTTGCATCATCAGACCTTGTTCTCAGGGTATCTACGAGATGGAGAGATACAGGCTCAGACCGACGCCGAAGGATGGTTCATGACCGGAGATCGTGGGCGTCAGGACTCGTGTGGAAATCTCATCTTTATTGAGCGAATGAGTGATTCAATTCGCGTTAATGGCGAGTATGTCCCGATCGGATTTGTTGAGGAGCGGTTGAAGCGGGTCTCGTCTCTCGGCGAGTTCGTACTTTGGCGGACAGATTCCCCGGCGCGTGGGCATGAGGTCGTGCTCTACACGACCGCGCATCATGTCGTCGAGTCCGAAGTGCATGCGGCGCTATTTGATCTGCCGAAATATATGCATCCCACGCGGCTCATTCAAATTGAGAAGCTTCCTCTGGACACCGGAGTCGGTAAGGTACAACGGCGATTGCTCAATGACCAACCGCGAATCAGTGAAGTTGAGCTTTGAAAGACCGAACGTCAATCGAGCGATCTCTTGAGATGTGAAACGAAAGGAAGCCGCCAATGTTACGCGTGGTATTGACAGGGGAGTATGGGAAAGTTTTTCTTGGCCCGGTGAAACATGCCATAGGCGAGGAGAGCGCTGTAGACCTCTGGTTGCCATCCGAAGGGGCTGAGCGGATGGTGGAAATCGCAAGGGAAGCTGAAGTGATTGTCGCGTCGGCTGAGTGGGTACTCCACGGGAAACGAACGCTGGTGAAGCGAACGCTCCGAAATGCCGAGAAACTCAAGCTGATACTGGTGCCATTTTCTGGAATGGATTGGCTCGATCGGGCGTGGTTGCCTGCGGGATCAGTGGTCTGCAACACGAATGTCGGCATCGACCCAATTGCGGAGTACGTGATGCTCGCGATGCTGCAGTCAGCCATACCCCTACTGGAGATGGACAGCGAGTTGCGCGCAGATCGCTGGGGGTGGGGAGGTGCCTCGGTGCTCGGCCGCAAACATCATGAACTTCAGGGGCGCACTATCGGGCTGGTGGGGTACGGCCGTATTGGCCACCGTGTAGCGGAGTTAAGCAAGGCTTTCAGAATGCGAGTCATTGCTGTCAGCCGCAACCCGGGAATCGATCCCAGTATCGAGTGGTACAAGGGGACCGATAGCCTCGACGATCTGCTGGCGCAGAGTGACTATGTTCTTTTGTCCGTACCCGGAGGGCCAGAGACGCAAGAATTGATCGGTGCCGCACAACTGGCGTGCATGAAAGCAGACGCAGTCCTGATCAATATCGCGCGAGGATCTGTTGTTGACGAAGATGCGCTATATGAGGCATTGCGTGAGAAGCGAATCCGCGGCGCTGTGGTCGACACCTGGTACCGCTATCCGGAGGCGGGCGAGAAGATTTGCCCACCGGCGACGCGGCCATTCGCTGACCTCGACAACGTCGTCATGACTCCACATGCGGCGGGCTGGACGGAGGAACTCGAAGCTCGTCGAATCAGCGCTATTGTTGCCAACGTAAAGCGATTTATGTCTGGCGACGCACTCTTCGACATTTGCCTGCGCGCTTGAGCGCGCCAATCTAACGGTACGAGATTTGAGTATGACCATCGTGGAACAGGAAAGTCTGCCGCCGCCCGAGTCCTATACGACGCCCACTTTCGTCGTGCCGGGTGAGGCATGGGATTGCCATTCACACGTGACGCCGCGCGGGAACTGGGCAATCGTCTCTGACGCTAGCTATGTCCCTGCACCGGCTCCACCGGAGAAGCATAGAAAGATGAGGGCAGCGCTAGGCCTTCAACGAGGCGCTGTTATTCAGGCGAGCGTCTTTGGCACAGATAACACTGGCGTGATCGAGGCACTTACTGATGAACCCGGCACCTTGCGCGGTGTGGTAGTTGCGGGTCAGTCGATTGATGACGCGGAAATCGAGCGCTTGCATGGTATCGGCGTGCGCGGGATGCGCTTTATCACCAATGGTCTCGGTGGCACCGTAGGAACGCAAGCGATGGTCGCGCTTGCGCCTCGCATTGCCGAGTTCGGTTGGCATGCGGAAATACTTCCCGGTCCAGCACAATGGCCAGAATTGCTGCCTGTACTAGAAGCTTTGCCGTGCAAAATCGTCATCGATCATATGGGTGGCTTGCCCCCAGAGTTCGGAATAAATCATCCGACAACCCTGGTTATCCGAAAATTGCTCGTTGAGCGAGGAGCATGGGTCAAGTTGATCGGCTATCGCTTGTCGGACGACCTTATGGATAGTCGTGTCATTGAACGCGCCCGCGTCTTCTATGGTGATGCGCCGGGGCAGATGATTTGGGGAACGGACTGGCCACATGTAGGTATAAAGAAGCCGGTGGATGCTGGCCTGCTCCTCAATGCTTTCGCACGCTGGTTCGACAACGACTCGGAAGTGATGCATCGCGTGCTGGCAATGAATCCGGCGTGCTTGTTCGATCAGTATGATGCAAGCTGAGACCTCGTTACCTTTTCGCCATCGAAGTCCCGCGTCAGGTTGCGACCGGGTGTGGTTCATGGATCAGGGGAGTTTGGTCGAGGTCCGAGTACCGGACGAGTTTTTCTCGAAGCCTACCAGCGAGCGAGCGCAGAAATTCCTTTCCGACCTGCGTACTCACTAGGGGAGAGGCGATCGAGCCGTACTACCCCAAGGGAAAACGTGGACGGCCATCGGCCTCGCGACCCTTGCGCTTGCACTCAACCCTTGGGTATCTGTCGCCCACCGCCCGCGAGGCGAAATCGACAGTGAAAGAACCTATCTGCTTGTCCGAAATAACTTGACCACGACACGTCACTCCACATAACGCGCCGTTAAGTCCTCGTTGATCCTTTGCACCGGCGGGAACACGCCGGGCTTTTCATTTTCAGGAGACAATCATGCAACAAGCTTTCCGTTCCCGCCGCCGCTTCCTTGGATTGGCCGCGGGCGCGCTGGGGGCCATCGGCGCGGCCTCGCCGCTGGCGACGCCCGCCGCCGAATCTGCCGACGCTTTTCCCGCCCATCCGATACGGTTCATCGTACCCTTCCCTTCCGGCAGCGGCACCGATACCACCGCGCGCATGTTCGCCAAGAGGATCGGCGAGCTGACCGGCCAGGGCGTGGTAGTCGAGAACAAGCCCGGCGGAAACGGCTTTATCGGCGTGCGGACCGCGCTGAACGCGCCGCCTGACGGCTATACGGTCTTTATCGGCAGCAATTCCACGCTGTCGACCAACGCCGCCATCTTCCGCAAGCTGCCGTATGACCCGTTGACGGACTTCGCGCCAATCACGCTGCTGTCGCGCGGGCCCTGCGTGATCATCGTGCCGGCCAACTCCCCCTACCGCACCCTGACTGAGCTGCTGGAAGACGCCCGTAAGCGACCCGGCGCGCTCAACTACGGCTCTGGCTCGATCTCCTACACCATCTACTCCGAGTGGCTCAACGAGCTGGCCCGCACCAAGGCCACCGCCGTGCCGTACAAGGGCGCCGGCGACGCCATCAACGGGGTGATGGCGGCCAACGTCGACTTCGCGGTGGTGGATGCCTCCGGCGCCATCGAACTAGTCCGCGGCGGCAAGGTCCGCGCGCTGGCCTTCACCGCGCCGCGGCGCTCGCCGCTACTGCCGGGCGTACCCTCTATCGTCGAAGCCGGCCTGCCGGATTTCCTGCCTTACAACTGGGTGGCCGCGGCGGTCTCGGCAAAGACTCCGCCGGCGGTGGTGAAGCGGCTGCAGGATCTGTTCGCGCAGGCTGGAAATGCACCCGACGTGCGCGACTACTACACGCGCTTGTCGGCCGAGCTGATCCTGTCGTCACCGGCCGAGATGCGGCAATTCCAGAAAAACGAGATCCAGCGCTGGAAGCGGCTGGTGACGGTGGCAAAGATCCCGCCGCAGTAGCAGCCCCGGTGGTCACGCCCCCGTGATTGTTGGTGACGATGTGGACATTGACCGGGGGGTGAGTGGGCACGATCTTCGCCCCGCGAATAAAATGCAATTAATAGCCAAGCGTCAAATCCCACAATCCGCGGAGTCAGCACGAGAGGGCCACTGCCGCGTGACGACAGCGAACCGGAGCGAATGCGCGGAAATGACAGCGCGATTAAACGCCGCGCAAGAGCTCCAATGCGGGGACCCGGAACTGCAACGGATGGTGTTGATGGTTCCCGTTATCTGGCCATTGCCTCGTACATCCCAGTGACGTCATCCATGACCTGAAGAATCCGCTCGCTGGTCGTGGCAATGTTTCTCAACTGCTCCGCGCGACTGACTCCGGTCTGGTTGAGCGCCTCTTCAAAGAAGAGCCACTGAGAGCCGGCAAGCTGCAGCTCACTACGGATGGCCGGCGTGTTCTGCCGCGCTACGGTGAGAAGTTCCTGCGCGGCCGCGAACTCTCTGGCTGCACTGTCCAGTTCCCGGGCCATTTGCGGGGAGGTGATACCCCAGGCGCGGAACATGCTGGCTTTGGCGATTCTCTGCGAAAGCATGCGCTGTCGGCCGGCAACGTTGATCAGTTTGCCCGCTGCGGTGCCAGAATGCTTTTCGAGTTGTACGGTTCCTTGCTGCGCAAGCTTCAGTACGTCCTCGCTGGCCGTTGCGATCTTCTTCGCGTTCTCGGGATTCGGTTCCCTGCCGGTTAGCAACTGCTTGTAGACGATCCACGTTTGCCCGAGACTGTCATAGGTTTCCCTGATTTCCGACGTCGGCGCGAACGATTTTAGATCCGCGAGTTGCCTGTCGAAGAGCGCCACAGACTCCTCGAGGATTCTCTTCGAACGTTCTACCTCGATACCAAGGCCGACTTGGCAATATGCCTTGGCCATGCGCTGAGACAGCATGCGCTGGCGGCCCGCCTTGTTGATCGCCGAGTGGATGGTCAGCGTTTCGGCGAACGCGGTTCCGGCCGAAGCCAGCCCCAGGACGCAGCAGAGCATCAAGCAGCAGGACGTGAGGTAACGTTTCAAGGTCGTCTCCATTTCAATGTCTGGGTGAGCCCTTGGACGCATTGTTTGAGCCGACGAGGTGGCGGACCAGTTGATCCATTTCCTTGATGATGTCCGCAAGCACCTGCGTGATCACGGAGAACTCCCGGCCGTACTCTCCCGCCCGCGCCGCGGAAACGCGCGCATTCATTGCGACGATGTTCGCTTGCATCGAAATACTGCTGAGGTGCTCCACGAGGTCGGCCTGGCGTTTGCGTACGGCCATTTCGCAACTATGCATTTCCTCCTGGTAGGCCTGTGTGACGGTCTGCAGCAGGTCCAGTATGGGCGTGGCCTGCGCCACGAGCGCATCGAGGGATGATGCTCGCGCGGAGGTGTCGGCCGGTGGCGCGTCGATTGCAATCCGGGCCTGATCGATGAATTCACGGATCCGTGCATCGGCACGCGACTTGCCGAAGTAGAGTTGTTGCAAGGCTACGGAGAAAGCGCCCGGCAAACGCTCATTGCCGGTCACGAGATCCGCATGCGCGGATTCGAACGTCGACAGGCACCGGCGAGCGCTTTCTCGGGCGGTTCGATCCCCTCGCGAGGCGAGCAGCATCTGGAGCACGATCCGTTGCGACAACATGCGCTGCCGTCCAGAAAGGTTAATCAACGCGCCAATGGTCTCGGCGGACACTTCGGCCTGCGGTAACTGAGTAGAGGGGGCATTCATGCGTTGCCTCGCAGAGGGTGTCGGAACGGGCGTGCATTCGGGTTGACCGGCGACAAAAAACGCCCCGAAGCAGAGGCCCGCAAAACCGCGTTCCCGGTTCGCTGTCACCTCGCTTCAGGGCGCCATTGCCCCGGTCGCCCCTTTCGGAGCGCGTCATCGCGACTTGCCTGTTTGGTTAAAGGCCGCCATTGGCCTGTGTGTTCTTCTCGCAATATGTGTGCCATACCTCACGCTGTCGCGGCGTGCGGCGGGAAGGGCAATGAGGGGATGGGGCTGCGTCGCCGCACTCATTTCGTGCCAAATGCGCCACGGCGATGCGGCCGCCGGTACGAGGCTCCCTGCACCCCACTCCTCCGAGACTCAAGGGTCTTTATGCCTACTGTGACGGTGGTCAACGCATCATGGCGACCAAAATCTGCAGTTGGTTGCCCGCATCAGGGGCAATAGGGAGATAACTAACCCAACTGCGTGAATCGTCGCTAACCTAACCATCAACGTTGGAACGGATCAAGGTTGAGGAACGGTTTGAGGCCGCTGCTCGCGCCGCCAGCGCCGACTGCGCCGATGCATTCCGTGTTGTCCACGCCGTTCCCGGTACTTCCGTCCTGCAGCAAGGCCCCGGAACTGCTGACCTTATGCCCTTGGGGGAAGCACAGCGAGGGATGGTCGAACGGCGCTTTGCGATAGCGAACGCGGTCATCGCTCAGGGCAAGCATGAAAGCCACCAGGTCTTGCTTGTCCGATTCGCTCAGGCCCAGCGGCCCAATGCCCCGGTCCAGGTTAGCCCGGTTGACGTCCGCGAAATCGCCACCACGATTATAAAAGTCGACCACCTGCATCAGGGTCGATTTGCCGCCGTTATGGAAATAGGGGCCGGTAAATTCCGGGTTGCGCAGGCTTGGTGTCTTGAAGGCACCGTCAACCGCCACCCGCTGCTCAGTTCCCACTGCCGTTTCCTTGGTGGGATCGAAGCCGTTGCCCAGCAGGAGGGTCTTGCCCTGCTGCGCCATCCGCGTTTCGGACAACGGATTGCCGAACGGATCGAGGCCGCCTACGCCAAGATCCTCCGTGGTCGGTTGCACGCCGATGTTATAGAAGCCGTTGTCATACACAGCTTCGAGCCCGTCACCCATCGGCATCCGCCTGAGCCGTTGCGCGATCACGCTGGAGAATGAGGCGGCGGTCAGTTCAGCGCCCGAGTGACAGCGGCTGCAGCGTCCGGAGCCGGTGAAGACCCTGGCGCCACGCAACTGCTGCTCATTCAGGGCTGTGGTCTGGCCATCGAGGTAACGGTCGACCGGCGTGTCGTTGGCAATCAGGGTCGATTCGTAAAGATGAACGGCGAGCCCGAAGAAGAGCGCGAAGTTGGCTTCCATCTGGCTGACTTCGAATTTCCCGGTGCTGCGCTTGACCTGGCGGGGCAACAAATCCATCGAAGCAAATTTCGCCTCATCCGCGGCCGACATCCTCAACAACGTCGGTGAGTTCCAGTACTGGGAGCGGAATGCCTTCTTGATCATCTCGGAGTAGGTCGGTACCTGATCCTTGTTGCGTAGTACCACCAGGGGACCAAGTACGCTGTCGTCGGCAGCGATGACCTGGCCGGCCAACGGCCGCTGCCCAAGCAGCTTCTTGCCGAGTTTCATGAATGACCGTCCATTGCAACTCATCTCGACCGAGCTCAGCGGAGGCCCGTCGCTTTGCGACGCCAGGGAGGCGCCCGGAATGGCCAACTGGACTTGCCTGAGCACGCCGCTGTCATTCTTCCATACCAGGGCTTCCTGATTGCGCATGCCAAACGGGTCGCCGCCGTTGTAGACGTTGTTGGCGCGCCCATCCCAGAAGTTGCGGAAATTGAATACCGCATTGATGACAGAGGGGGTATTGCGTCCGGTCACCTGCCGCGTGTTGATGCCGTTGATGTTGAACCCCGTGCCGCCGTGGAAGATGTCATCGGAAATATTGGCGCAGGCATCGCCCGTGCTGCCTGTGCCAAATTCAACGAAATTGGCCGTGAACACCCCCTGCGAGCCGGAAACCTCGTTGACGTTCGAGAGTTGCGGCTGTGGCTGGTTCACGTCCACATGCTTGGTAAAGCCAAAGTCTTCCGGCTTGAAGGTGTAGTTTGGCCGCCCCAGCTGGAAGGTTCTATCGGTGCCTGGCAGCCCTGAACCTGGAGAGAGCTGGTTCGTGATGCGGTTGTCGACACCGGCATGGAAGTGGCAGCTTGCGCAAGAGGTCTTGTTGTCGCTGCCCACCTTCATGTCCCAGAACAGCGCCTTTCCGAGCTGGATGGCGGCCGCCTTGTCCTTGACGAACTCGTCCAGGACTTCAGCAGGCGGACCCGGAACCGTAACGGTCTTGAGCGAACGCAGACCCGCCAGTGGATCTGTCACCTGGGCCTGCGGCGTGCGCGGCGTCAGGCCTAGTGCGGCGGCCAGGATGGCAGCCATGAGCATTGGCGTGGCTCGGCCACTGCTGATGTTTGATGGCCAAGTACGGAACAACCACATGGGTAACAAACGAGTTCACTCACATGGGTAACACTTTGAGACTTAGATAGCGCTTGCGGTTGTGGCGTTGATCTATTCCTCTAATCACGAGCGGGTCGAAGTGAACATGCCAGACGCCTTCGGCAATCGCTTCCAGTCCCACCAGTTCTCCTCGCAGCAAGTGGCCGACATACATCACCACGTTGTGGCGGTAGAGCAAGCCAGCGATATTCACGCGCTACGTCTCCATGTAGCTCGGATAGCTCATTGGCCGGCGCAGATGGTCGCTGGGCAAGCGGCAGTAAAAGAACGGGGCGCCCGATGACAGGCGCCCCGATACGCAGGCGGGGCTACGTCCACAGCCACATCCCGACATCTCACCCCGAGTAACCGCCTGGGGGGATTTCCTTGGCTCTTCAGCGCGCGTGCCAACGCCGCGCCGGCCTTGACGCGGCGCATTCCACGCGCCACTGTCAACGATGGCGAGTCATGGCTCCCGAGAAGGTCAGTACCACAGATGCGCCAACGACCAGCACCGCAGTGGCATACAGCAGGCCCGACGTGAAGCTGCCCGAGATATCCCGCAAGTAGCCGACGATCACCGCGTTCAGCGCAGCGCCAACGATGCCCGCGGCATTGATAAAGGCAATGCCGACGGGGCGGCTGCTGACTGATATGACTTGATCCGGCAAGGTCCAGAAAATGGTCATGGCCGCGTAGGCGCCAGCCGAAGCGATACAGAGACCGAGCAACTTGGTCTCCGGTCCGACCTCGCACGCCGTCAACAACCAGCCCCCCGCGGCAGCGAGCATTGGCAAGGCGACATGCCAGCGACGCTCCTGATGCTTGTCGGAGCGTCGGCCCCACATGAGCATGGCGGCAATCGTGAATGCATGCGGAATGGCGGTCAGGACACCGACCACCAGGTCGCTGCTTCCCTGGTTGAAGCTCTTGACAATCTGGGGTACCCAAGTGCTGATCATGCCCAGGGTGTTCACGAGCAGGAAATACGTCACGGCCAGTTGCAGGACGGGAATGGAGCATAGTTCGCGCATCAGGCTGCCTGGCTCAGGCTTGTCGGTTTGCGCCCGGCGCCTGGCCGCCTGTGCATTGTCCGCCTCGAGCATTGTCGCCAATGCCGTCTTTTCGGCCTGGGTCAGCCAGCGCGCCTTCTGCGGGCTATCGTCGAGATAAAGCCAGACGGCTACGCCGAGCACCGCGGAGGGCAAGCCTTCCAGCAGGAACAGCCATTGCCAGCCATGCAGGCCTTGCAGGCCGTCGAGCTTGAGGATGTAGCCGGACACCACCGCGCCCAGCGCCGAAGTTACCGGCATCGCGATCATGAAGAGCGCGTTGGCCCGGGCCCGATAGGCGCCCGGAAACCAGAAAGTCAGGTACAGCAGGATGCCTGGCAGGAAGCCGGCTTCGGCAATGCCGACCAGGATCCGCAGCACATAGAGGCTGTTGGCATCCCGCGCGAACATCGTGGCGGTGGAGGCGATGCCCCACGCCACCATGATGATCGCGATCCAGCGTCGCGCGCCCAGTTTGCCCAGCATGACATTGCTTGGGATGCCAAACATGATGTAGGCGCCGTAGAAGACCGTCGAGGCCAAGCCGAATTCGGTGGCTGTCAGGCCGAGGTCCTTGCCCATCGTCAGGCCGGCGAAGCCAATGTTGATGCGATCCAGGAAAGAGAAGACGAACAGGACGAACAGAAATCCGATAAGCCTGCGGCTGATCTTTCCAATCAATACGCTCTCTATCCCGGCATTGACCGAGTCGGGCACTGGTACCTGGACAGCCGAAGCGCCCTTGATTGGGTTCATGGTGAACTCACCATCATGTCTCATGAAAACTCTCCTTTGTGGAACTTCCAGGCCACCGCTCATGGCGGGTATCTAACCTCTTTTTTGTCGCGATACGGTGGCGGCTTGATCTGAAGCGTTGGTTGGCGCTATCGGCCGAGTGCCTTGGCTGTCTTTCCTCCGATGGCGTAGTCTGTCTTGGGTACGTCGAGGAACATGACGCGCACTGACGAGGCTTCGACGCCGAGGTCCTGCACGGCCAAATCTGTCACGTGGGCGATGAATGCTTCCTTCTGCTCTGGGGTACGGCCTTCAATCAGGTAGATCTGCAACACTGGCATGCGATAGGTCCTCGATAGCGGTAACGGAAACGGTCAGCGCAGCGTATGACGCGGCGCTGGTGGCGGATATTGGGTGGACTTAGCGATCTGCTACAGGAAACGGCGGGAGGGGTAGGTATTTCCTTTATGCGTGCACCGTCTGGTGTCGTCCGCTGCACTGGCGCGGGGAGCAGCCTTATGCAGTACGCGAGGGAGACCGTTGGGCAGCCCTGTTGCGCTGGACGCGATGGAAATCACGGTTGAAATAGACCAGGCTGTCACCCTCATCCCTGACGTCGACGCGGTCCAGGGTGATGAAGATGACCGAGTGCGAGCCGACGTCCTTGTAGTCGCTGATGGTCCCGTGCAGCTGGACCAGCGCATCCCGCAGGGCGGGCTGGTCCTCGGGCGCTGCATCCCAGATGTCCCACGCGAAGCGCTCTTCCATGGGCACCTGCGTCATGCCGGCGAAGTGCTTGGCCAGATCTTCCTGCTCACTGGTCAACACGTTCACACACAGCCGGCCATTGCTTTTAAAGATGGGGTGGGATGCGCTGGCACGATTCACGCAAACGAGGATCGTGGGCGGCGAGTCGGTTACCGAGCACACGGCGCTGGCTGTGATGCCGCATCGGCCGGCCTGGCCCTGGGATGTGATGATGTTGACAGACGCCGGGAGGTGGGCCATGGCTTGGCGGAATTCTGCTTGGCTGATTGCGGTCATTGGGTCCTCGCTGGTTATCAGGTGGCTGGAACACAGCGTAGGGCGGTCCGGCCTGCGTGCCTATTGAGGCAAACTGACGCCTTTGACAAGCACCTCCCACGGCATCTACGTGTTTTCTTTATCGCGACCCGGGGTTCTGTTGTTGTAAGCTCCAGCAAAACGCTGGGGCGAACACCCCAGGACGGCCGTGAGAAGCCGTGCCGACGTCATGGATGCGCCGGCCTGAACACGAGAGACATCACGCTATGACCGCCCCCACCGCCATCGTTTATATCGTCGACGACGACAAGGAGCTGCGCGCTTCGCTGGCATGGCTTCTGGAAACCGTCTCGGTGCATGCCGAATGCTTCGCCAGTGCGAAGGCGTTTCTTGAAGCGTATGACCCTTCGCGGCCAGCCTGCCTGGTTCTCGATGTGCGGATGCCCGAGACAAGTGGCTTCCAGCTTCAGCAGGTTCTGAACGAGCGGGGAACGACGCTACCGACTATTTTTGTCTCGGCGCACGGTGACATCCCGATGTCCGTGAGGGCCCTGCAGAACGGGGCCATAGATTTTGTGGAGAAGCCGTATAACCCGCAGCAAATGCTCGAGCGCATCCAGGATGCGCTGAGGCGCGCGGTGCAATTGCATGACTGCACGGAACAGCGCAATCGCATTCGCGCCAAGCTGGAGAAGCTGACCGTGCGCGAGCGGGAAATCCTGCGGCGCGTGCTGGACGGCAAGGCCAGCAAGGTGATTGCCGACGAACTTCACATCAGCGTCAAGACCGTCGACGTCCATCGCACCAAGATCCGGGAGAAGCTCGATGTCGCGAGCACGGCAACGCTGGTGCGCGAAGTGATGGAGGTGTGGCCGGCAGATTCCGTGAATTAATTACGGTGCGGCGCGATTGCTGCCTTGCCCATGCCCCTGGCAGAGGGGGAGGGAGAAGGCGAAGGTGGTGCCGAAGGGCTCGCGGTTCTGCGCCCAGATATCTCCTCGGTGCCGGGACACGATACTCTTGCACAGCGCCAGGCCAATGCCGTTTCCGCCCGGCTTGCCCGAGAAGAACCCATCGAAGATCCGTTCGCGGTCGGCATGGGGTAACCCGCGGCCGAGGTCGTGGATCGCCACCAGGGCACGCTCTCCGCTTGTGCGCGTCTCGATGCGCAGCGAGCGCCGGCCCTCATCCAGTGCGCTCATTTCCTCAATGGCGTTGAATGCGATATTCATGATGACCTGGCCGATCAGCACTTTCTCGCAGCTTACGGGCAGCGCAGAGGTGTCGAGATCCAGTTGCATGCTGACATTGGCGTCTGCGCATTTGAGAGAAATGAAGTAAAGGCTGTCGCGCACGATGGCGTTGAGATCGATCAGCGTCTCGGCCTGCTCCAGCTTCACGACGTACTCGCGCATGCTCTTGATGATCAGCGACGCATGCTCAATCTGGCGTGCCGCCTGCTGAAGGCCGAACGAAATCGGGGCAGGGTCATCGCGGTTCATCGCCAAACGCATGCTGGCGCCCTCGATAAAATTGCGCGACGCGGAGAGCGGCTGGCTGATCTCGTGTGCGATCGTCATGGCCATTTCACCCATGGCGTTGTAGCGGGCCAGGTATTCGATCTGGCGTTCGCGCTCGCGTTCGAGTGACTCGGCTTCGACCTGCTTGGTGATGTCGCGGAACAGCACGAGATATCCGCTGACGTCGTCTTCGATATCGATGTGGCGCGCGGTCGCCTGGTGCCAGCGGTAGTCACCGCTGCCGACCCGCAAGCGGTAGCGGACCGAGAACGCGTCATGGCCAGGCTTGTCCCGCGAGGCATGATCGCGCAGCAATGGCAGCACCGGGGTCTCACACCAGCCGTCAAACCGGGTGCCTACGATCTCTGCCTGTGCGCGCTCCAGGATGCGGCATCCCGATTCGCTGACATAGGCCACTTCTCCCAGCGAATCGACCACGATCACACCTTCGGCGAGGTCCTGCATGAATTCCTTCAGGCGGCTCTCGACGCGCCGAAGCTCGCGCTTGAGCGCCTCCTCGGCCGATATGTCGCGGAACTGGACCATGAGCACGTCCTGGTTGTCCAGCGCGACGCGCGTGGCGATGGCTTCCGACAGGATCTCGGCGCCGTTC
Organism: Cupriavidus sp. P-10; assembly: GCF_003402535.2. NCBI lineage: Bacteria > Pseudomonadati > Pseudomonadota > Betaproteobacteria > Burkholderiales > Burkholderiaceae > Cupriavidus > Cupriavidus sp. P-10. The sequence continues at coordinate 1,445,888 of NZ_AP025172.1, read as the reverse complement.
TTGGCGCGATAGCACCACTCGATGGTGCACTGGCCAGTGCTGGCGGCTTCATCCAGCCATCGCAGACCGACCTCCCGTCGGTACTTCTCGGCACTGCTCGTCATATCCGGCGCCTTTAGTGCGGGAAACTCCTCAAGAGTGAAGCCCAATGCATCCCGCGCCGCCTGGTTCGCCCACAGGATCGACTTGGTCTCGGCGTCGTGCAGGATGATCCGCAGCGTTAGCGCCTCGACCATGCGGAAAAAATCGTCTTTGCCGAACTGATACATAGCTGTCGCGGATGTGCCGGAACTACCTGCCCGGCAGGGGTGATGTCGTCAGCGTACAGGTGAATGTGCTGGCACCGAATAGGTATTTCCTTTAGAGCGGCCGGGGAAACTCAGCATTTTTACGCGCTTCGCTCCAATTGTTGGCGCCGTGCCGCCGCTACTAGACTGGCTCTCAACTTCACGGGGCCATGACCGGGAACAGGTCGAACCCCGCCACCGAACGAGGAGAGCAATGCTGCACGTCACTGCTAACGGGCAATGTCTGGAAGCCCAACCCCATCTCGGCACCGAGATTGCCGAGGTTCATGCAGACACCAATGTAACGCTGGAGCAGGTCCTGGCCGACATCAGGGTGCGCCGTGAGGAGTTCGACGCGAAGCGTCACGTGCCGCGCGACATGATCGCGCAGCTCAAGCATGTCGGCGTTTATCGCGCCGCCACGCCGCGCTGCTTTGGCGGCAGCGGGATGGCGCCGGCAAATTTCCTCAAGCTGATCGAGCGGATTTCCGCTGCCGACGCATCCGCTGGCTGGGTCGCGAGCTTTGGCAGTGCCGCGGTGTACCTGGCCGCCTTGCCCCGCGAGACGCTGGCAGAACTCTACGCCGACGGACCCGACGTGGCCTTTGCCGGCGGGCTGTTCCCGATCCAGCCGGCGACCAGGGTCGAAGGCGGCTATCGGGTGAATGGCCTGTGGAAGTTCGCCAGCGGCTGCAAGGGGGCAGACATCCTCGGCGTCGGCATCGGTGCGGCAGAGGGCGGCAAGCCGCGCACTGCGGTGCTGCGCCCGTGCGACGTCGAGGTTGTCGAGAACTGGGAGGTTATCGGTCTGCGCGGCACCGGCAGCCATGACCTCCGCGTCAGCGACAAGTTCGTTCCCGAGGCGTGGACCTTTGTCCGCGGCGGAGCGCCGACCATCGAGGAGCCGCTGTATCGCTATCCGTCGATTGCCTACGCGGCGCAAGTGCTGGCGGTGGTGAACCTGGGCGTGGCACGCGCCGCGCTGGATGACGTATCGGAAATGGCCGGCGGGCGCACCGGCATTACCGGCGCCCCCAGGATGGCGGACCGCGCCTACCTGCGGATCGCAGTTGCCAAGGCGGAGGCGGAACTGCGCAGCGCGCAGGCGTTCTTCTATGACGCCACGGACGCGGCATGGCGGTCGATTCTCCAGGGCGACAACGTGTCGCCGGACCAGACCAGCATGCTGCGGCTGTCAGCAGTCCAGGCGGCTCGCGCCGGCGCCAATGCAGTCCAGGCCGCCTACATGCTCGCCGGTACTGCGGCCATCTACGACGGCCATCCGCTGCAGCGCTACCTGCGTGACGCCATGGTGGTGACACAGCACGCCTTCCTGGGTGAAGGCCACTACGACGGCGCTGGCGCGGTGTTCCTCGGCGTGCCGCCGATGCCTGGATACGTCTGAACACCCGCGCCCCACACACTCGATCACAACACCTTGCTGGAGACACTGTTCATGTCGCAATCGACCACCACGCCGCTGCGCGTCATGTTCTGCATCGGTATCACGCAGAATTTCTTCGATCTTCCGACCGGCGAAGGCATTGAAGTCTGGAAGGGCTTCAGTGCAATGATGAAGTCGCTGGCCAGCCTGCCTGGCGTCCATGTGCTCGGCGCCATCGACGACGACCGCCTGATGGTCGGGCCCTCCACCACATCGCCGTGGACGGTCTACATCATGGCCGATGTGCCTGACTACGACACCGTCGTGGCCGCATGCAACCTGTTCCGCACCACTCCGGTTGGCCAGTACAGTCTCTGGCGCTATGCGAAGGTGGAGGCCCGCGTGGGCCGCGCGCTCGAAATCCCCGCCGAAGCGCGCTGAACCGCCATGCAAGCCACCAACGAACGCAGCGATCACCTGGTCGCGCTCTCGCACCGGCTGTCGGTGCTCGAAGCCGAAGCCGCGGCCAGGCGCGTGATGTCGCGCTATATGTCGCTGTGCGATGTCCCCGCCCCGGCCGATGCCGACGCTTACGAACTCGAGGCGCTGTTCGCCCACGACGCCGTCTGGGAAGGTGTAGGCGGACTGTATGCCAGCAGCTTTGGCAAGCACATCGGACCGCTGGCGATCGGCGCCTTCCTGCGCAGCTATCTGCCGCCTTCCGCGCATTTCAGGCGCAATGTCCACTTCCTCACCAGCGAGTCGCTGGATGCGCAACCGGCGCGGGTGAACGGGCATTGGATCATGCAGCAGGTCTCGACATACGCCGATGGCGGCTCCGAGTGGATTTCCGCCAGGCTGGCGGTCGTGCTGGTGCGGCACAGCGACGGCAGGTGGCTGATCCGGGAGTTCCGCACGGAACGGCTGGCATCCCTGCCACTGGCAGCGCAGGAGGCGGCATGACCACGAACGCCTTTGTTTCCCGCTTTTCCATCGGCGGCACCGGCCCGACGGTGGCGATCAAGGATTCCATCGACGTGGCCGGATGGCGTACCGTGGCCGGCTGCAAGGCCCTCGCCGAAGTGCCGCCCGCCACGGAGCACGCCGAGGTGGTTTCGCGGTTGATCGAAGCCGGCTGGAATATCGTCGGCAAGACCACGATGCACGAGTTGGCGTTCGGCATCTCGGGGATCAACGAGTTTGCCGGCACGCCGGTCAATGCCCAGGCTCCCGACCGCATTCCGGGTGGGTCGTCAAGCGGCAGCGCGGCGGCCGTCGCCGCCGGCGAAGTGGAGATCGCATTGGGCACCGACACAGGCGGCTCGATCCGGATGCCCGCGGCATGCTGCGGCGTGGTGGGACTCAAGCCCACATTCGGTCGCATCAGCCGCCATGGTGTCCACCCCTTGGAGTCATCACTCGACTGTGTGGGTCCGATTGCGCGCTCGGTGCAGGGCATCGCCATGGCAATGGCGGTGATCGCACCAGACTTCGATGCGGCGCGTGCACAGGGCATGGGCCGGACTGTGCGGCTCGGGCTGGTTGATGGCATACAAGCCGAGCCGGGCATCCGTGACGCCATTGCCGCGGCCCTGAAACTGGCCGGTATCGACGTGCGGCCAGTCAGCCTCGATGACATCGATCTCGCCTATCAGGCTGGCATGCAGGTCATCAATGACGAGACGTGGGCAGCCTTCGGTCACCTCGCAAGCCACGGCGGTTTGCAGGACGACGTGCGCAAGCGTCTGTTCGCAGCCCGTTCGGTAAGCCGGGCCGACCTGGACCGGGCGGAGCAGGTGCGGCGCGAGTTCACCGCGCAGGTGGATGCGGCACTGGCTCAGGTCGATGCACTGGTCCTTCCAACGTTGCCCGAGCTGCCACCGACGCTGGCCACCGTGCGGGAAGGTGCGCCGATCCTGGGCCTGACATCGCTGATACGGCCCTTCAACCTTAGCGGACACCCCGCATTGACCTTGCCAGTCCCGGTCGCCGGGACGGCGGTGCGAGCCGGTTTGCAGCTAGTGGGCCGCAAGCACGACGACGAAGCGCTTTGCGCGATTGCAGCATGCCTGGAGCGGGCCTTGCAGCAGTCGCCTCAATTCAAGGAGACCTGAGATGTGTTCCCAAGAGACATACCACCCGCTGACTTTCGCGCCCAAGGTGGATCGCCTGGTGCAGGCTGACCGCGTGGATGGGTCGATGTACTACGACCCGGATTTGTTCGAAGCCGAGCTCGAACGGATCTTCTACAAGACATGGGTGTGGGTGGCGCATGAAAGCGAAGTCCGCAACGCGGGGGATTTCAAGACCACGCGCATCGGCCGTCAGCCGCTGATCGTCGTGCGTGACAAGACCGGAACGATTCGTGTGCTGGAAAACCGCTGCCGGCACCGTGGCGCAACGGTTTGCGAGAAGCAGAAGGGCAATGCTACCGGCTTCACCTGCCCATACCATAGCTGGTCCTATGGCCTGGACGGCAAGCTGCGCGCCTTCCCGTATCCGGATGGCTATGAGGACATCCTGGACAAGCAAGAACTGCCGCTGCGCTCGCTGCGCGTGGAGAGCTATGCGGGCATGGTGTTCGCCAGCTTCAATCATGACGTCGAGCCGTTGACGGATTTCCTGGGCGAGGCGAAGCACTGGATCGACCTGTTCATGAAGCAGGGCGCCGGCTATCCCATCAAGACGCAGGGCGAGCACAAGTTCCGCTTCCAGGGCAACTGGAAGATCCAGCTCGAGAACACCACCGACGGCTATCACTTCCCGATCGTCCACAAGAGCTGGATGTCATCGGTCGATGAAGAGACGTCCGAGATGCTGTCGTTCATGACCGACGAGAAGGCTGTCACGCATGCCCTGGGCAACGGCCATAGCGTGATGGTGATGGTTCCCGAGCACGTGGACCTGGACCAGGACGACGGTTCCGAGCCGTTGCAGGAACGGTTCTCCCACATCGTCGAAGCACTGTCGAAGGACTACCCGCCAGAGCAGGTGCGGCGCATCGTACGTTCGCTGCACGGTGCCGGATTCAACCTGAACCTGTTTCCGAACGTGGCCATGTCGATGGCGTTCTTCCGCGTGCTGCATCCGGTCTCGGCGACCGAGACCGAGATCCGCCATATCGCGCTGGGCATGGACGGCGGCCCGGAGATTGCCAACCGCGAGCGGTTGCGCATCCATGAACATTTCCAGGGGCCGTTCGGCTTCGGCAGCCCGGATGACGCCGAGGCGTGGGAGCGCGTGCAACGTGGATCCCTGGCCGGCAAGGATGTCCCGATCCTGGTCAACCGCGGCCTGAACCGCGAGGTGGAGGCGCCCAATGGCGACAAGGTATCGCATGCGACCGATGAAGGCGGCATGCGCGAAGCATATCGGATGTGGAAAAGGATGATGAGCGATGAATAAGATCAACGATCTTGCATGCGCGGTGCCGACACTGGAGCTGGCGGCGGCATTCATTTGGCAGGAGGCTGAACTCCTGGACGGCAAGCGCTATGAGGAGTGGTCGGCCCTGTGGAGCGCGGATGGCTTGTACGTGATCCCCATCGACCCGGACACGACCGACTTCGAGGCGACGCTGAACTACGCGCATGACGATGCCCGCATGCGTGCCATGCGTATCGAACGCCTGACCTCCGGCCATTCGGTATCGGCAGTCGATGCGGCGCGGACCGTTCGCACTGTGTCGCGCTTCGCGGTGGTCGAAGCAGCCGAGGACGTGATCGAAGTGCGGTCCGCGCAGATCCTGGTTGCCTACAAGCGGGAAGTGCAGACGCTGTTCGCGGCTGACCTGACACACCGCCTGAGGATGACGCCGGCGGGCTTGCGCATGGATCAGAAAGTGGTACGGCTGATCAACTCCACCGACGCGCTGCATGCGCTCGGCTTCCTGCTGTAGGCGGCGCCATGAGCAGGATTGCACTTGTAACGGGCGCGGCCCGGGGGCTCGGGGCTGCCATTGCGACGCGCCTGCATGCCGCCGGGTATCGCGTGGCCGTTGCAGATCTCTGCGCGCAAGGCGCCCATGCGGTCGCCGACAAGCTGGATGCTTCCGGCGAGACCGCCTTTGCACTGTCGTTCGATGTTCGCGACAAGCCGGCGTTCGAGACGGCTCTCCAGGAGCTGGTGCGGCGGTGGGGCGGCGCGGATGTCCTCGTGAACAATGCAGGCCAGTCGAAGGTTGCCGCGCTGATGGACATTACGCCCGACGAGTTCGATCAGATTGTCTCGGTCAACCTGCGAGGCACTTTTGTGGGCTCCCAGGTGTTTGGCGCGCATTTTCGGGAGCGTGGCCACGGCCGGATCGTCAATATCGGCTCCCTGGCCGGACAGAACGGCGGCACAGCGACCGGCGCGCATTATGCGGCCGCGAAGGGCGGAGTCGCGGTACTTACCAAGATCTTTGCCCGCGAGCTTGGCGCGCACGGTGTCACGGTCAACTGTGTGTCTCCGGGCCCGCTCGACCTGCCGATCGTGCATGAGACGGTGGCACCGGAGCGGCTGCGGGCCGTGCTCGAGTCGATTCCGGTGCGCAGGCTCGGCTCACCCGAGGCAGTCGCGGATATGGTCGTGCTGCTGGCCAGCGAACAGGCCGGCGCGATCACCGGCGCGAATTGGGATGCCAATGGTGGCCTGCTGATGCGTTGAAGGGAAGAAAGTCATGCTTAAAGTCAGAGTCGCGAAGATTGTGGAAGAGGCGCGGGACATCCGGTCGTTTCTCCTCGTACCAGCAGAAGGTACCGAGCTGTGCGCGTATGAACCCGGCGCACATGTCGATGTGCTGGGTCCGACCGGCGTCACCCGCCAATATTCGTTGTGCAGTCCGCCTGACGACGTTTCGGGCTATCTGATTGCAGTGAAGCGGGAGGCAACGTCACGGGGCGGTTCGGCCGCCTTGCACGACGCCGTCAGCGAAGGTGAGCAACTTCAGATCGGCGCGCCGCGCAATCTCTTTCGCCTGTCTGCCCACGCGGCGTCGCATCTGCTGTTTGCTGCCGGCATTGGCGTCACGCCCTTGCTGAGCATGGCACATGCCCTGAATTGCCAGGGGCAACCCTATCACCTGCACTATTTCGCACGCTCGGCCGAACATGCGGCATTCGCGGGCCTGCTGGGCACGGAGGAGTTCGAGGGGCGCGTGACCTTCCATTTCGGCCTCGAACGCGAGGCGGTCGATTCGGTGCTGGAAGCGGCAATGTCCGCGGCGGTACCGGCAACCCACGCCTATACCTGTGGTCCCGCAGCGTTCATGGATGCTGTGGTGCGGGTTGGCGAGCGCCTCCTGGGGACCGATGCGGTCCACCTCGAGCATTTCCAGGCCGATGCAGCCGCCAATGCATTGCCGGCGGGTGCATTCGAGGCGGAACTGGCGCAGAGCGGGAAGGTGGTCGTGGTTCCTGAAGGTGTGTCGCTGGTCGACGCACTGATCGGGGCCGGCTGCGACATCGACACGGAGTGCCGCGAGGGCATATGCGGTACGTGCGTCGTGCCGGTACTGTCGGGAGAGCCTGACCACCGCGACAATTGCCTCTCGAAGAAGGAGAAGGCCTCGAACAAGCAGATCTGTGCGTGCGTGTCGCGGGCGCGCGGTGCGCGGATCGTACTCGACATCTAGTTGATTCTTTGCACGCGGGCAGTCCAGGTGAGGCTGCATTCCCGCGTCGATAACGTCCTCGGATGAGGCACCCACAAGGAGACATGAAGATGGCTGATATGAATGCCAAGGAACTGCTGCAACTGGTAAACAGCGCGCGCGTGGAGGAAGGTGACGAGCGTGTGCGGGCGATCAGCGCGCGTATCGTGAGCGACCTGTTTCGCACCATCGACGAATATGATGTCAGTCCGGACGAGTTCTGGGCGGCCGTGAAATGGCTGACCCGTCTGGGCCAGGCCGACATGGTGGGCCTGATTACTGCGGGCCTCGGCTTCGATCGACTTCTCGACATCCGGCTTGACGAGGCAGACCAGAAGGCCGGCCGCGAGCTTGGCACGCCGCGTGCGATCGAGGGACCACTGTATGTTGCGGGGGCACCGCTGTACCAGGGCGAAGTCCGCCTGGACGAAGGCAATGAAGGGAAGGGCGAGCCGTTCGTGATGGAGGGCCGCGTGCTGGACAAGAACAATAAGCCGGTGGCGAACGCTATCGTCGACGTCTGGCACTGCAACGAGAATGGCCGCTACTCCCACTTCGACCCGTCGCAGCCGGACTACAACCTGCGCCGGCGCATCGAGACGGATGCAAAGGGTCAATATCGCTTCCGCAGTTTCCTGCCGCCGGGCTACGCCATTCCGCCGAACAGCCCGGTATCCGAGCTGTTCGGGCTGCTGGGCCGTCACGGCAATCGCCCGGCCCACATTCATTTCATGGTATCGGCGGCGGGCAAGCGCACATTGACCACACAGGTCAACCTGCCAGGCGACACCTTCCTGGACGACGATTTCGCCTTCGCCACGCGTGACGGGCTGGTCGTGCAACTGGAGGCGGCGAAGGATCCGGCGGACTACGCTTCGCTAGGGCTCTCGGCTCCGTTCACCCGCGTTCGCTTTGACTTCGTGCTTCCTGACGCAGCCAGCGCCCGGGAAGCGGCGGTGGCAAGCCGATACGAGACCGCAGCAGCGTGAGCATCTGATCGTGATCAGTTCCTCGGCCACGACCTGGAAGCAGCGCAGATGTCGCAGTTCCATTCCAATACCTTGAAGGTATCAATCGCGACATCTTCGGTCCAGGACGCGGTCTTGGTCAAGCGCCATACTTGCCTGATCACCTTCAGCCTGCGTCTGCCGAAAGGCCCGGGCCCGACTGGCTAGTGCAAGCTAAGCGTCAGACAATTGCCGGAGCCTCTCACGGCATGAAAATTGCCAACCCGGGCTGCCTCGATGTGCCTTGCTGTTTGTCATGTCAGACTGTCAAGTCCAATCCTATATTTGACACAGTGCCAATCGTGCTGCGCGACGCACCGCGATGATTTCGCTAACAGGAGGGAAAGATGAACGACATCCGATCCGATTTATCCATGCGCAAGGACGCATTGGCCCGCGACGTCGATACGCTGATGGCCGACGTGCAGGCACTGCTTCATGATGTGAAAGCCGAGACCGGCGTAGGAGCCAGCCTTGAGCGCCAATCACTCAAGGCCCGGCAGCGCGCGCTGCAGGAGCGCTTCGTTTCGCTGCGTGAAGAAAGCCGCGCCAAAGTCTCCGAGTGGGCGACAACGACCGATCGCTACGTTCACGAGCATCCGTGGCAAAGCATGGGTACTGTGGCCGCCATCGCGGCAACCACAGGCGCTATCGTCGCGCTGGCTGCCAGCCACCGTCAGGCTTCGTGACTGCAGCGCCGGCACGGCAGTGGCACCTGCCAGTCCCGCATGGGACCATAGGGTGCTGGCCATGCCGGCAAACGGCGCAGAAGCGTGCGGGAGCCTCGACCTGAGTGGCGACGCATCTGAGCGGCAATACAGCAACTGTACCCGCCAAATCCGATCGCCCTGGCGCGCTACGCAATCTGCCTGCGTGCGACCCGCAGGATGTTATCCAGGAGGCCAGTCATGGAAGGGCTGACAAAGGAAGAATTGGGGCAGTTGGCGGCACAAATGGACGCTGAGAAGGTACGCATCCGTGCGATCGCCGGAACCGCGGATTCGCCTGTGGTGGCGCCAGCACAACGTGAACATCTTGACGATGGTGAAGTGGCGGACGAAAAGACCGTGCAGCGCCAGAGCGACGCGATGCTGAAGCACTATCGCATGCAACTGGCCGATATTGACGCAGCCCAGTCACGGATGAAGAGCGGCCAGTATGGCGTCTGTATCGACTGCCAGCAGGCCATCCCATTTTCCCGCTTGCAGGCGTACCCGACCGCCATGCGCTGCACGCCCTGCCAGAATCTCCACGAACAACGCCATCTCCGCCAGGCGCAGCCGTCGCGCCGACCGGCTTCCGCAGAATTTTCGTCGCCGCGCTGACTTACTCGTTCCTGAGATCGATGCCGAAGCCGGCAGCCAGTTCACAATCGATGATCCCGGCGGCATAGGCGAAAAGCCAGTCCTCGGCCTCCTGTTGCGTTGTAGGCGGGCGGGACCAGTCTGGCGTAAAGCGGATGCCCATGTCCTCATTGCGCGTGGATATCTGGACACGCCCGCTTGGCTTGCCCTGCGCAATCACCTCCGGCACGAACAGGGCAACGTGGAATCCCTTGTAAGAGCGTTTTCTTTCCAGCATTTTTGCCTCCGGCAATATGCGCAGGTTCGTGGCTGAGCGCCTTGTCGCTGGGGCGGTCCCGCAGCAGTTTGCAATTGGCCCGAGCGCCGGACTCTCTTGAGTCCACGATATAGCGAGGCGCGGCTAATGCCTAGTAATGCCGCGGCCAGTGCCGGGCTTCAGCAACAGGAACCTCGGGTCGCAGCGGGGTGGGCGCCCGATTTTGACCTAGACTGAAAAAGTGCCCTTCGCGCGCTTGGCGGCCGCTTTGGCGCAAGGCAACTTCGCTGGCAGCCGCTTTCGGGCGAATGACAATGGCACGGGCAACGCACTGTTACCTGCCGTCTGAATTCATGTGGATTGATGTTCACGAAGGGGGCATCATGTTGCAAGCCAGTGAAATGCAGCAACGTTTTAGTCATCTGCAGCAAACCATCAGCGAGACATCACGGACTTGTCACGCCGATGCAAGGATTCCACAGGATTTGATGAACTGGGTGGATGAACTCGACAAGGAATGCAAATCGGCACCAAAGGTCATGTCGTCCAAGGATGAGGATCGGATCCGGCAGTGGGTCGATGATCTCGAACGGATCGGCGATCGTGCAGACCGCGCTTGCCAGCAGGCCGGCGGTCTCGATGCGAAGGTCAAGGATGCAGTCAGTTCGATGCATTCGGAACTTGCTGACCTGAAGCGCCAACTGCACTAACAAGCCTGACAGCCCCGGTCCAACCCACCGGGGCTGATTGCATGCGCTGGAAGCCACGGTCGGCGATTTGCCGGAGGCGGGAGGCGACCATTCCATCTTCACTTCACGCCACGCGCACTACCTAAAGCGCAATTAATCGCCAAGATGGGATCGCAAATTCAAAGTAGGCCGCCAGAGACGCGGCCCCATCCCATCCCATTGGACTACGCCGTTTCCCGCTCTTCGCGTGTTGCCATCCATTCAAGCAAGACAACCTTCCCCCATTGGATGTCATCGCGAATGGCCTGCGACGCGGTGGCCGGGTCATGGCGCTCCAGTCCGTCAAGCACGCGATAGTGAGGATGCGAAGTCAGACTCTCGCGGCTGGCGCGCAGTTCAGTATGGAAAATGTGCAGGAGCGGGCCCATGCGTACCCACATGCTCTCGACTACCGCGTACAGGTTGGTCAGCCGCGATGCCGCCATCAACTCGAAATGGAACTTGCGGTTCTGCGCTGCGGCCTCGCGCGGGCTGACCGCCACGGCCTTGATAAAGGCCTCGTGCGTCTTGCGCAGCCGGGCGATTTCCTGCGGCGTGATGCGCTGCGCCGCTGTCTCCGCAGCGGCGCCCTCCAGCAGCGTGCGCATCAACTGGATTTCCGCGACGGTGTCGGGATCCAGTTCGGGGACGGTGATCGAGGTGGCGGCGGTCATGGTCAGCGCTTGCTCGCTGACCAGTCGGAAAATCGCCTCGCGCACCGGCGTTGAACTGGTGCCCAGCGACTGCGCGAGATCGGCCACGCGCAGCCGTTCGCCGGGCACGTACTTGCCGCTCATCAGCGCGGAGCGGATTTGATCGTAGACTCGGGAAGAGAGGTTGCCTTTTTCCACCCGTGCAAGTTCTTTCATGGGTCCTGCCTCAGCCATGGGTACATGGACATATCATATATGATGTGCCGGCTCCGATTTTCTGCTGCCGCGATGGCGCTACTGCGCGGGCGTTGCGCTGAGCAGGAAGTCGGCTAGCAGCCGGATCTGCGAAGTGACCATGTGCTCGCCACGATGCACGCGGCAGCCGCGCTGCCGTGCCGCAATCAGCAGGGCGGTCTCGGCCGGCTGCATGATGACCTCGGCGACGACGGTGCCGGGACGCAGCAGGGCGGGGTCGAGCGGCAACGGGTCGTCTGGCTTCAGGCCTAGCGAGGTGCCATTGACGACCAGGTCCCAGTCGCCTTCCGGGCTGGCGGCGGCCTGAACCGCTGCGCCGGGCCGGCGTGCCCGCAGCAGGGCGGCGAGTTCCTCCGCCTTTGCGCGCGTACGGTTCGCCACCGTCAACTGCGCGACGCCGGCGTCGAGGAGTGCGGCAGCCACCGCCGTGGCGGCTCCCCCGGCACCGAGCAGCAGGGTGCGCTTGCCCGCCGGGTCGATCTGGTTGTTGCGCATGCCTTCGACAAAGCCGATGCCGTCGTACATGGCGCCAATGAAGCGGCCATCGGCGGTGCGCCGCACCACGTTGCATACGTGCAGGTCGGCGGCAATCCCTTCCAGTTCATCGCAAAGAGCGGCGATAGCCTGCTTGTGCGGCACCGTCACGATCAGGCCTGCCAGGTTCTCGACCTCGCGCAGGCCGCGGACCGCGTCGGCCAGCTGTGCCGGCGCGACCTGCCAGGGCACGAGGACCGCGTTGGTGCCGGTCTCGGCCATATAGGCATTGAAAAACGATGGCGTGCGCACGTGGTGGGTCGGGTAGGCGAGGATCACGATGACGCGGGTATGGCCATTGATGGCGGCGCGGGGTTGAAGATCGGGTGGCTGCATGAGCTATGTCTCCTGAAGCGGGTTGGATGAGTCGGAAAGAAATTTCTTGCGTGACAGGATATATCCTATATCATGTATCGAAATTCGGCGAGCGCCGGGTGAACGCGAGAGGAGACAACGTGCAAGCAGTATTCGGATCGCCCGGACGCTATGTCCAGGGTGCGGGAGCCATCGAAGTATTGGGCGAGCACGCGGCGCGCCTGGGCAGCAATGCCTTGCTGGTGGCCGACCGCATGGTGATGGGCATGGTAGGGGACCGGCTGGTGCGCCTGTGTGAACAGGCTGGCGTGGCGACGCGCAGCGTCAGCTTCGACGAAGCCCTGACACCTGGCCTGGTGGCGCGCCTGGCGGCAGAGGCCGGACAGCCTGGCCCCGACCTGGTGGTTGCCGCTGGCGGCGGGCGCAGTATCGATGCGGGCAAGGCACTGGCCGACCACTTCGGCGTGCCGGTGATCACCGTGCCCACGGTCGCGTCAAACGACGCGCCGACCAGCAAGAACTATGTGCTGTATGACGAGGCGCACCGCCTGCTGGCCGTGCGGCATCTGTCTTATAGCCCCAGCAGCGTGATTGCCGACACCGCGCTGATTGCCCAGGCACCTGCCCCGATGTTGCTGGCGGGCATCGGCGACGCCATCTCGAAGATGTTCGAAGCCGAGCAGTGTGCGCGTGCGCCGGCCGGGCGGAATATGTTCGGCACGCGTCCGTTGCTGTCGGCCGCCGCGCTGGCGCGTGCCTGTCACGCGGTGCTGATGGCGGATGCGCAAGATGCGCTGGCCGCTGCCGGCACCGGCACGCCGACGCCCCCGTTTGAACGCGTGGTGGAGGCCACCATCCTGATGTCGGGCCTCGGCTTCGAGAGCGGCGGTTTGTCGATTGCCCATGCGCTGACGCGCGGGCTGTCGGCGCTGCGCGGGGTCAGCCACGCGCCGCACGGCCTGCAGGTGGCGTTCGGCCTGCTGGTGCAGCTCGAACTGGAGCGGCGCGACGATGCGGCGCGCACTGAAGTCGAGGCGCTTTACCGCAGCATCGGCCTGCCATTGTGCCTGGCTGACCTGGGTTTGCCCGATGCCACGCAGGAGGAGCTGCGCCACGCCGCGGAACTCTCGCTGGCAGCGCCCCATATGCGCAATTTCATGCGCGAGCCGGACGCCGGCGACCTGGTTGCGGCGATGCGCGCTGTCAACGCGCGCGCGCTGCAGATGGTGCAGGCAGCGGAGGCATCATGAAGCTGCGCGATGCTGAACTGCTGCGCACGCGCGGCCTGATCGGCGGCGAATGGTGCGACGCCGACAACGGTGCCCGCTTCGCCGTGACCAACCCCGCCACCGGCGCAGTCATTGCCGAAGTCGCCGATATGGGTGCCGCCGAAACCCACCGCGCCATCGCCGCGGCCGAGCGCGCCCTGGCCGCGTGGCGCAGCACCACCGCCAGGCATCGTGCCCAGTGCCTGCGGCGCTGGTACGAGCTGATCCGCGCGCATGAGGCGGATTTGGCCGCGTTGATGACGGCAGAGCAGGGCAAGCCGCTGGCTGAGGCGGCAGGCGAGGTGGTCTACGGCGCGTCCTTTGTTGAATGGTTTGCCGAAGAAGCCACGCGCACCTACGGCGAGTGCATTCCCACGCCATCGCCCGATCGGCGCCTGATGGTGATCCGCCAGCCGGTGGGCGTGGTGGCGGCGCTCACGCCGTGGAATTTCCCGATCGCAATGGCCACGCGCAAGGTCGCGCCGGCACTGGCTGCGGGCTGCACCGTGGTGCTCAAGCCGGCCTCGGAAACACCGCTGAGCGCGCTGGCGCTGGCGGAGCTGGCGCAGCGCGCCGGCGTGCCCGCGGGCGTGTTCAACGTGGTCACCGGCGCCAGCGCACCGGCCATTGGCGAAGTACTTGCGCGTAGTGAAGCCGTGCGCAAGCTGACCTTCACCGGATCCACGCGCGTCGGCCGCCTGCTGATGGAGCAGTCGGCGTCCAATATCAAGAAGCTGTCGCTGGAACTGGGTGGCAACGCCCCCTTTATCGTGTTCGACGATGCCGATATCGATGCCGCGGTACGCGGTGCGATGGCCTCGAAGTACCGCAATGCCGGCCAGACCTGCGTCTGCGCCAATCGGATCTTCGTCCATGACGCGGTCTACGATGTCTTCGCCGCGAAGCTATGCGCGGCGGTGGCGGGGCTGAGGATGGGCGACGGCAGCCACCCTGGCGTCACCATCGGCCCGCTGATCCATGCCGGCGCGGCACGGCGCGTGCACGGCATGGTCGACGAGGCGGTCGGATTGGGGGCGCGCGTGCTGACGGGCGGAACGCCGCCGCAGGATGGCTCGGCTTTCTATGCGCCCACCGTGGTGGGCGAGGCCAGCGCGGGGATGGCGCTGGGCCGCGACGAGATCTTCGGCCCGGTTGCGCCGCTGATGCGTTTTCATTCGGACGAGCAGGTCATAAAGATGGCCAATGACACGCCGTTCGGGCTGGCCGGCTATTTCTACACACAAGACCTGCGCCGCGTATGGCGCGTGGCCGAGGCGCTGGAATGCGGCATGGTCGGCATCAATGAAGGCCTGATCTCGACCGCCGTGGCACCGTTCGGCGGCATCAAGGAATCCGGGCTCGGGCGCGAAGGGGCGCGCCAGGGCATCGAAGACTATCTGGAAGTGAAGTACCTCTGCATGGGGAGCCTCTGACGGCCGCCATGGCTCCCAGGAGGCCCATTTTTACCCAATTGAAGGATATATGATGCATCATAAAAATGGAGATGTGAGATGAACCAGCCTGTAGCACCTGCGCTCGTCAGCACCGCCGCCGCCGCCGACCCGTTTGCGCCCAGCGTCGAACAGGTGGCAATGCTCAAGGAGCGCGCCACCTTCGTGCGCCTGGAGACGATCCGCCTGATCGAGATCGCCAAGACCGGCCACTACACCTCGGTGTTTTCCGCGGCCGAGACCTTCGCCGCGCTGTACTACGACGTGATGAATCTGCGCCGCGGCGAGCCCGCCTGGGCCGGGCGCGACCGCTTCCTGATGGGCAAGGGCCATGCCGCGGTGGGGCTGTTCCCTATCCTGGCGGATCTCGACTTCTTCCCCAGGGAATGGCTGGACGACTACACCCGGCTGGGGAGTCCCCTGGGCGACCACCCCGACATGCGCAAGGTGCCCGGCATCGATTTCAGCTCGGGGTCGATCGGGCATGCGCTGTCCGCGGGCCTGGGCATGGCACTCGCGGGCCGGCATGCGGGGCAGGACTTCACCACCTTTGTGATGCTGGGCGACGGTGAGATGCAGGAAGGGCAGGTATGGGAAGCGGCGCTGTCCGCCGCGCACCACCGTACCGGCCGGCTGATCGCGATCGTTGACCGTAATGGCTACCAGCTTGATGGCGCAGTCGACGAGGTCATGGGCATCGAGCCGCTCGACGCCAAGTGGGAGGCGTTCGGTTGGGAGGTGCACATCGTCGACGGCCACGATGTGGCCGCGCTGACCGCGCTGCTGCGCCGGCTGCGGGCCGATACCGCGCGCACGCGCCCCGTGTGCGTGATCGCGAAAACCGTCAAGGGCAAGGGGGTTTCCTACATGGAGACCGAGCCGGGCTGGCACCTGGGCTACCTGGCCCCGAACGACGCCCAGCGCGCCATCGAAGAAATTCTCGCAAAGGACTGATTGCAATGAACCAGCCACTCTCCAAGGACTCCTGGCAATACCGCGGGCTGAACGCGATCACGCCCGGCCTCAGCTATCTGTCCGACGGCCTGATCGACCTGGTCGAAGCGGGCGCGCCGGTGCTCGCCGGCTCCGCCGACCTGCAGTACTCGAACGGGCTGATCCGCTTTGCCCAGCAGCATCCGGACCGCTATATCCAGTTCGGCATTTCCGAGCAAAACATGGTGACGGCCGCCGCGGGCATGGCCACAGCCGGCTATACCCCTTTCGTCGCTACCTTTGCTTCGTTCCTGGCGCTGCTGTGCTGCGAGCAGATCCGCATGGACGTCGCGTATTGCGCGCTGCCAGTGCGCCTGATCGGCCATCACGCCGGCATCTCGCTGGGCTTCTACGGCACCTCGCATCATGCGACCGAGGACCTGGCCATCATGCGCTCCATTGCGGACCTGACCGTGGTCGCACCCGCGGACGGCCCGCAGCTGCGCGCGGCGATCAATGCCTCGAAGGACCACGCACAGCCGATCTACTTCCGCATCGGTCGTGGCCGTGAGCCAGCCGTCTACGAGGAGGGCACCACCTTCGAATTCGGCAAGGCGATCGAGCACCTGCAAGGCGAAGAGCTGACGCTGATCGCGACCGGCTCGACGGTGCATCCGGCGCTGGAAGCGGCAAAGCGCCTGAATGCCGCTGGCCGCTCGGTCGGCATGATCGACATGGCCACCGTCAAGCCGCTCGACCGCGAGGCAGTGTTGCGTGCGGCAGCGCGCTCCAAAGTGCTCATGACCGTCGAGGAGCACAACGTGCTGGGCGGCCTGGGCGGCGCGGTGGCCGAGGTGCTGGCCGATGCGGGTGCGGGTACGCGGCTGGTGCGTCACGGCATTCTCGACGAATACAGCCTGATCGCGCCACCGACCCACCTGTATGCGCACTACAAGCTCGATGCCGCCGGCATTAGCGAACTGGCGCAGCAGATTATGGCGGCCTGACCGGCAGGGCGCGGGCCGCGCGCCCGCGCCGGATCACAGAAGCAACCCAGAGTTGCACCGGGCCATCGTGTCCGGATCAAACCAGGAGACACTATGCATACGCACCCACGTTCGTCCCGCCGTCGCTTTATCGGCGCCTCGGCCTTGCTGCTGGCACTGGCGGGCGGCAATGCCATCGGGCAAGTCAAGGAGATCCCGATCGGCTTCGTGCTGCCGCTGTCGGGCGGCGCCGCCACCATTGGCAACCAGACCAAGCTCGGCGCGGAAATCGCCGCCGAGCAGATCAATGCCGCGGGCGGCGTCAAGGCGCTGGGCGGCGCGCGCCTGAAGCTGGTGTTCGCCGACAGCCAGTCCAAGCCCGACGTCGGTGTCGCGGAGACCGAGCGCCTGATCCAGCGCGAGAACGTCACGCTGATCGTCGGCGCCTACAACAGCGCGGTGACCTTCCCGGCCACCGAGGTCGCCGAGCGCTACAAGGTACCCTGGCTGGTCACCGGCGCAGTCAAGGACGAGATTACCGAGCGCGGCTTCAAGTATGTGTTCCGGCCCAACAACAAGGCCATCTACGACGCGCGCGAGCAGATCGACGCGCTCGACCTGCTGAAGAAGGAGACTGGCAAGGGCCCGAAGAGCATCGGCCTGTTCTACGAGGGTACCGACTGGGGCCGCTCGCATGCCGCCAACGTCAAGAAGCTGGCGAAGGAGCGCGGTTACGCCATCTCGCTGGATGAATCGTACCCGCCCAACCAGACCGACCTGTCGGCGCAACTGCTCAAGATCCGCAGCGCCAGGCCCGAGGCGCTGATCGTTGTGGCCTACACGCCGGACCACATCCTGTTCACACGCCAGCTCGCCGAAAGCCGCGTGTACGTGCCCTATGGCATCCACTCCGTGGGCGGTGGTTCGGAGGATCCGAACTTCTACAAGGCGGTGTCGCCCAAGGCGGTCGAGAACATGTTCGTGCAGGACGACTTCCAGGTCGACATCATGCGCGCCGCCAAGGAGCCTGCCATGATTGCCGCCGATGCGAAGTTCAAGGCGGGGCTCGGTTACGGCATCAATTCCTACGGCGCACAGGGCGTGTCCAACGTCTACATCGTCAAGGATGCGCTGGAGCGGGCTGCCTCGACCGAGCGCGGCAAGGTACGCGACGCCCTGGCCGCGACCGACATCAGCAGCGGTCCCGCGCTGATCACGGGCTACCAGCGGATCAAGTTCGACGCGCAGGGCCAGAACACCTTCGCTCACGGCGTGATCTCGCAGAACCAGAACGGTGAGCGTCGCACGATCTGGCCGGCATCGAACCGCCTGGCAGGCGTGGCGCCGGTGTGGCCGCTGCCCGCACCCGGCGCGCGCTGAGCGTCCGGCTGGACGGTCCGGCACGCCGTGCCGGGCCGGATGTATCGCAACACGGGCGCTGCCCGTGCTTCTCGAGATAGTGACATGGACCCAACCATTCTGGCCTATGCCGTGGTCAACGGCGTACTGCTGGGCGGCATCTACGGCGGCATCGCGCTTGGCCTCAGCCTCATCTTCGGCGTGCTGAGGGTAATCAACTTCGCGCATGGCTCCTTCCTGATGCTCGCCATGTACCTGAGCTACCTGATCTGGTCGGTATTCGGCCTCCATCCTTACCTTACCGTGCTGTTCACCGTGCCGCTGCTGTTCCTGCTCGGCTACTTCACCCAGGCGGTAGTGATCGCGCCGCTGTTCCGGCGCGAGGCCACCATGGTGGTCGAGCCGCTGGGTGCCCTGCTGCTGACCACCGGGGTGTTCCTGGTGATCGACAACGGCATCCTGATGGCCTTCGGGCCCGATGTGCGCACAGTCACCGCCGATGCGCTCAGCGGCTCGATCGACGTGGTATCGCTGCCGGTCAACGTGCCGCGGCTGATCGCGTGCGTGGCGGCGGTGGCGGTAGCGGCTGGCCTGTCGTACTGGCTGCGCGCCACCGACACCGGCCGCCAGATCCGCGCCACCGCGCAGAACCGCGATGCCGCGGCGCTTTCCGGCATCAATGTCGGCCAGGTCTACAACGTCACCTTCGGCATCGGCGCCGGCATCCTCGGACTATTCGGCGCGCTGCTGGTGCCGTTCCTGTCGGTGTCGCCGACCACCGGACTGGGCTTTGGCATCAAGTCCTTCCTGGTGGTGGTGCTGGGCGGCATCGGCTCGATCCCGGGTTCGCTGCTCGGCGGCCTGGTACTGGGCGTGTTCGAGTCGGTCGCGTCGCAGTTCGTCACGGCGACCTCCGCGTCGGTGTTCTCGTTCTGCCTGTTCATCATCGTGTTGCTGTTCCGCCCCAACGGGCTGCTCGGCCGCAAGTAGGGGAGGGCCATATTCATGACCGTATCCATGACTGTATCCAGGGCCAATATCAACGCCGTGATCGGGATTCCGCTGATGGCCGCTGCCGCGGTGCTCCCGCTGTTCGTGCAGGACAGCTACGCGCTCCACTCCCTGATCATGATCCTCTACTTCGCCTACATGGCGTCGGCGTGGAATTTCGTCTGCGGCTATGTCGGGCAGCTGTCTTTGGGGCATTCGGTGTTCGCCGGCGGTGCCGGCTACATCACCGTGCTGCTGTTCACCCAGCTGGGCGTGTCGCCGTGGTTCGGCATGCTTGCCGGCGGGTTGGCCGCGGCGCTTCTGTCGGTGTGCATCGGCTATCCCACCTTCAAGCTCAAAGGGCCGTACTTCACGCTGACCACCATCGCCTTTGCCGAGATCGTGCGCATCTGGATCGAGAATACCGACGAGTTCCTCGGCATCCCGCTCAAGGGCGCGCAGGGCCTTGTCATTCCGCCATCGCAGGCAGGCTGGCTGGCGTTCCAGTTCGACGGCAAGGTGCCGTACTACTACATCATCTTCACCATGCTGGTGGCGGTGCTGCTGGCCACACTGGCGCTTGAACGCTCCCGCCTGGGCTACTACCTGAAGGCGATCCGTGGCGACGAGGCCGCCGCACAGGCGGTAGGCGTCAGCACCACGCGCTATCCGATCATCGCGCTGGCCATCAGCGCGTTCATGACCGGGCTGGGCGGCGCGTTCTATGCGCAGTTCTTCCGCTACATCAACCCGGAGCGGAACATGGGGCTGGACCTGTCGATCGATGCCGCCATCATGGCCATTGTCGGCGGCCAGGGCACCATCATCGGCCCGGTGCTGGGCGCCTTCGTTCTGCACCCCATCGCCGAGCTCGCCCGCGCCTGGTTTGCCGGCAAATTTCTCGGCTTGCACCTGGTGATCTACGGCCTGATCCTGATGGTGGCGGTGCTGTATTTCCCCAAGGGCATCATCGGCCCGCTCGAGCGGCTGCTGCGCTACCGGCGCGCACCGCATGCCCCGGCCACGGCGGTCGTCGCCAAGGACGCCTGAAGGAAGATCCATGGAACGTATTCTCGAAGTGAAATCGATCTCGAAGCGCTTCGGCGGCCTGCAGGCTGTCAGCAAGCTTTCGTTCTCGGTGGGCAAGGGCGAGATCCTGGGACTGCTCGGTCCGAATGGCGCTGGAAAGACTACCGCCTTCAACCTGATCGCTGGCGCGATCCAGTCCGACGAAGGCGACATCCTGTTCGGCGGACAGCAGATCCGCGGCAAGCGGCCGCACCAGATATGCGCCGCCGGCATCGCGCGCACATTCCAGCTGTCGAAGCCTTTCGGCGGGCTCAGTGCGCTGGAGAACGTCATGGTTGGTGGCTTTTCGCGCAGTCGCGTGCGGGCCCGCGTGCGCGACGAGGCCTACGCCTGCCTGGAGTTCCTGGGCCTGGCCGCGCGCGCCGATACCGATGCCAGCGACCTGACTGCCTTCGACAAACGCAAGCTCGAACTGGGCCGGGCGCTGGCCACGCGCCCGCGCCTGCTCCTGATGGACGAAGTGGTGGCGGGCGCCACGCCCAACGAGGCGGGCGAGATGGTCGAACTGGTGCGCAAGATCCGCGATACCGGCGTGACCGTGCTGATCGTCGAGCACGTGATGAAAGTCATCATGGGCTTGTCGGACCGCGTGATCGTGATGGAGCAGGGGCGCCTGATCGCCGACGGGGCGCCGGCTGACGTGGTCCGCATGCCCCAGGTTCTCAATGCCTATTTCGGAGATGGCTATGCCAGCAGCAGTATTTGAAGTGGAGGACCTGTGGTCCGGCTATGGCGAGCAGCAGGTGCTGCGCGGCATCAACCTGTCGCTGGCGCCGGGCTCCATCACCGCGCTGATCGGCGCCAACGGCGCTGGCAAGACCACATTCCTGCGCACCGTGTCGGGGCTGGTCCGGCGCAAGCGCGGCGCGGTGCGCATGGACGGACGCGAGCTCGATGCCCAGGCGCCGCACCGCGTGGTGCTGGACGGTTTCGTCCAGTCGCCGGAAGGCAAGCAGCTCTTCCTCGGCATGTCGATCCTGGAGAACCTGCTGATTGGCGCCAGCAACCGGCGCGCGCGCCAGCGGCGCTCGCAGACGCTGCGCGAGGTGTTCACGCTGTTCCCGATCCTGGAGGAGCGCCAGCACCTGGCGGCCTCGACACTGTCCGGCGGGCAGCAGCAGATGCTGGCGGTCGGCCGCGCACTGATGGCGCTGCCACGCGTGCTGGCGCTGGACGAGCCGTCGCTGGGGCTGGCGCCGATCATGGTCGACCGGCTCTTCGACAGCATTCGCCAACTGCGTGAGCGCGACATGGCCGTTCTGGTGATCGAGCAGAACGTCAACCAGGTGCTGGACATGGCCGACTACGGCTACGTCATCGAAAGCGGCACCATCGCGCTGTCCGGGCCGGGCAAGGAACTGCTTGCCAACCCGCACCTGCGCGCAACCTACCTGGGCGTGTAGCGCCCCGTTTCTTCAACAGGGAGTGAGGCAGTATGAGTCAACGGATTGCAGTGGTAACGGGCGGCGGAACCGGAATCGGACGCGCCATTGCCGAAGTGTTTGCACAGGACGGCCTGCGCGTTGTATGCCTGGGCATGGACGCCGACGAAGACCTGCCGGGCGCGCTGGAATTCCGGCGCGGCGATGTCACTGCCGTGGACGCCATGCGCGACGCCACGGCGGACCTGGATGCCGTGTCGGTGCTGGTCAACGCAGCCGGCATTATCCTGCACGAACGCAAGGAGTTCTCACCGGAGGGATTCCGCAAGGTGGTCGACGTGAACCTGAACGGTTCGCAGGCAATGATCAGCGTGCTGGAGGAGCGCCTGGCCGCGGCACGCGGCGCCGTCGTCAACGTGGCATCCATGTGGAGCTACTTCGGCTCGCCCAACAATCCGGCCTACACGGCCAGCAAGGCCGGCGTGCTCGGGCTGACCCGCGCCTACGCGGCAGCGTTGGCACCAGCAGGCGTCCGCGTAAATGCGGTCGCGCCGGGCTGGATCCGCACGCGATTGTCAGCGGGCGCGCTGGACAACCCGGAGCGCAGTGCGGGGATCATGGCTCGTATTCCGATGCAACGGTGGGGCACGCCGCGCGATGTGGCGCGCGTGGCGCGCTTCCTGTGCTCCGACGACGCAGCCTATGTGACCGGTGTCATCTTGCCGGTTGATGGCGGGTTCGGCATTGCCTGATTCAGAAGATCCCAAGTCCGGTTGAGGCGACACCCAACTTGCCTACTCGGTCATTTCCGATGGCGCGAAGTCAAGCTCGATCTTCGCGCCATCCGGGTCCCGAAAGAAGAGTTGCCAGATGCCGGTATCAGTCTGCTGGCTGAGGGAGAAGGGGATGCCGAGCGATTGCAGGCGCTGTTGAAACCCCGGCAGGTCGCGGGCACTGAAAGCCATGTGATCAAGCACCCCAAAGGGGGACGCCGAAGTCTCGCTGGAGATCAGGTGCACGATCGGTGCTCCGTTGCAGTACAGCCATGCGCCAGCGAGCGACAGCCCCGGGCGCGCTCCCACCGAAAGCCCAAGGATCTGCGCGTAGAACTGCACGCTGGATTCCAGATTCGTTGTCAGGACAGTGAAGTGATTCATGCCAGTGACTTCCATCGTGTCTTCCTTAGTGAGCGATCGTCATTGGTGCATGATATATCTCAATGGAGATCGATTGTGATGCAATACATCAGCCATGTCTCGGGGGCGGGCTCCGATTCCCTGACATTGCGGGAAGGGGAGATTCCGGTTGTTCAAGACCACGAGGTCCTGATCCGTGTCGCCTACGCCGGGATCAACCGGCCCGATGTTTTACAGCGCATGGGACTTTACCAACCACCGGCTTCTGCCAATCCATTCCTGGGTCTGGAGGTCTCGGGAGTCGTTGCGCAAGTGGGCAGCACCGTGACTGGCTGGAAGGTAGGCGATGAGGTGTGCGCGCTGACGCATGGGGGAGGCTACGCAGAATTCTGCACGGTGGATGCACGCCATTGCCTGCCTGTGCCTGAGGGGCTGAGCCTGGCCCAGGCAGCTGCGCTCCCGGAAAACTACATCACCGTTTGGGCAAATCTCTTTGCGACTGGCCTTGTGGAAAGCGGCAAGACCGTCCTTGTTCACGGTGGTAGCAGTGGAATCGGACTAACCGCCATCCAGCTAGCCAGTGAGGTCGGAGCCAAGGTGCTTACGACAGCGGGGTCGAGCGAGAAGCTGGACGTTTGCGGACGCCTGGGTGCACAGCATCTCATCAACTATCGCACCGAGGATTTCAATGAGGTCGTCGACGCTGCCACGGCAGGGCAGGGTGTCGATATCGTGCTTGACATGGTCGGTGGCCAATATATAGGCAGGAACCTGCGAGCCCTGGCGCTGGAGGGAGCGCTGGTCCAGATCGCCTTCCTGGAAGGCAGTGTCGTCAATATTGACCTGCAGCCAATCATGCTGAAGCGCCTTCGGGTGATGGGCTCCACACTGCGCGCGCGTACAGCGGAAAGCAGGGCGGCCCTGATCCGGGGGCTGCGTACCGCCTTCTGGCCCGCGCTGGAACGTGGCCGGTGCTTACCTCATATACATTCGGTGATTCCTCTGCAAGATGCGGCCAAAGCCCATGCGCTGATGGAATCTGGCGCACACATTGGCAAGATCCTGCTGAAGGTAGATTGACATCAGGAGGCGACCGGCGCATTACGAGTCATCCGCAAGCATGATCCGTGCATGGCAAAGCCCAGGTCACAGGCGGTGAAAGACAGCAGCCGGGTCGTCGCGTTGCTGCCCGAGTTGCTGCAGTGACGGGCTAAACCTCACGATAGCGCATGGCGAGCAGCAAAAATGCTGCTCGCCATGCGCTGGCCTGCCTTGCAGGCAAGGCGGGTCTTCAATCCAGGCGGTAGCCAGCGCCCAGCAGCCGCTCCAGACGTTGGGACAGCGTCATCGCGGCGGCTCGCGCAAAGCCCTGGATCGCCAGCACGTGACGTCGGTAGATGACGCCGTGCAACAGCTTCGCCAGCGCCCCCTGCACCTGCCATCCGTCGCCGGCGCCGGGCGCGAGCAGATGGCACAGCGCCACATCGTCGGCCAGCGAGATGACCGAGCCCCGGTCGCGAAACATGAACCTGGCTACGGGCTTGCCAGCGAGCGCGCGTGGCAAGGCGCGGGCCAGGTAGACTGCCTGCTGATGCGCGACCTGCGCGGTCGTAGGCAGCTCGGCTTGTTCCCCGGCCGGACGGAAGCTCGCGCAATCGCCCAAGGCGTAAATATGTTCGTCCTCCAGGGTCTGGAGCGTGTCTCCTACCCGAGCGCGCCCGTTGCGGGTCACCTGCAGGCCGATGTTCGACAGCACCGGTGATACGGTGACGCCGGCGGTCCACACCGTCACGTCCGCGGCAACGGGCGCCGCGCCTGCAATATGCAGGCAGTCGGGGCGGACCTCGGTGACGCGCGTGTTCAGCAGGATCCGGATACCCTGCGCCTGCAACTCCGCTGTCGTCCTGTCGGCGAGGCGACGATCCATGCCGGGAAGAATGTCCCCGGAAGCCTCGACGAGCAGTACCTCGGTGCCGCGGTCCGGATCGAGCGAATGCAGGCCGTACTGGCTCAGCACGCGCGACATCTGCCGCACCTGCGCGGCCAGCTGCACCCCGGTCGCGCCCGCGCCGACAATGGCGACACGGGCCCGCGCGGGACGGTCGGCCGCGTTCGCCTGCGACGACACCCGGCGCAGCGCATCCACGATCTGGGTCCGCGCATACTCGGCGCCTGCCACGCTGTCCAGCGCCAGCGCGTGCTCGCTCGCCCCCGGGACACCAAAGTACTGCGTGGTCCCGCCGATCGCCAGCACCAGGGTGTCATAGGCCAGCGTGGTCGAGTGCGCGGCGCCATCGCTGCCGGACGTCATGATCGCCAGTGTGCGGTTGTCGCGATCCAATGCGGTGAACTCGCCTTGCACGAAGCGGAAGCCGTAGCGGCGCGCCTGCAGCGCGAACGAGGTGTGGTGGACGTACGGCTCGAGCTTTCCCGCGGCGACTTCGTGCAGCAGCGGCTTCCACAGGTGTGTCCGGTAGCGGTCCACCAGGACGATGTTCGCCAGTCCGCGCTTGCCCAGTTGCTTTCCCAGCCGGGCCGCCAGTTGAAGGCCAGCGGTGCCGCCGCCGGCAATGACGATTGTCTTCATGCCATCCCTCTCTGTGCTTCGTTGGTGCCGCGACGGCTCATGCCGTGGCGGCCAATGTCCCTGGGGGCGAGTAGCGCGACGGCCGGGCCAGTGCGCCTTGCGTGAAGCGCATCTCCACGTCCGCGAACGACGGCCACGACGCGCTGGGCGCTTCGGAAAGGAGGGTCGCGCCGGCGTCCTGCCGACAGGCCTGCGCCAGGCCGTCGTGCAGCCACATCAGCGGCATGCCAAGCGCGGCCGCGGCATTGGCTTCACTGGCATTCGCACCGATGAACAACGCGCGGTCGGCCGGAACGTCGACCGCATGGAGCACGAGCCGCAGCAGGTCTGCGTGGCCGCGGCCGTGGCCAAGCGAATCCGCCGTGGCCGTCACGGCAAAGCGATCGGCCCAGGCCTGCTGGTCATAACGGTCAAGCAGTGCGCTCAGCATGCGTGACGACATCATGGTCACGATGGCGAGCCTGGCGCCGGCTTGCTCGGCTTCGCGCAGCAGCTGTTCGGTCTGCCGGCGCACAGATGGTTTCGCCCCCGCACTTGCCTGCACGAATGCCTCCTGATATGCGGCGCAGAAGTCTTCACCATCGGCGCTGATGGGAGCCGCTTCCGACCGGGCCCTGGTGGCCGCTGCCAGGCCGGCCGCGTGATGCGCTTTGGTCTGGAACAGCGCATGGTCGGCGGAAAGAATCAGCAATTCGATCGACATGGTGGACTCCTGGATGGTCTGGCAGAACGCGAAGGGCGCGGGGAATAATGTCTTGACGTTTGCACTGTACGCGGGAAAACTCATATTGAATAATTGAGAAACAAATCCGACCGATAGGTTTTCTTCTATGCATAAGACCACCACCTTCCGGCAGCTCAATGCGATCGACGCGGTCGCGCGCCTCGGCGGCGTATCCCGGGCGGCCGAAGAATTGCACCTGACCCAGCCCACGGTTTCGCTGCAGTTGCGGCTGCTTGAAGAAGCCACGGGCACACCGCTGGTGCAGCGTTCCGGCCGCGGCTTGCTGATGACGCCCGCGGGGGAGGTGATGGCGGGCTACGCGAGCCAGATTCTCAAGCTATGGCGCGACGCGGTGGAGGAGGTGGCTGCCTTGCGCGGCGGCATCGCCGGGACCTTGCGCGTCGGCGCGATCACCACCGCCGAGTATTTGCTCCCCCAGATGCTGGTGGCGTTCACCCAATGCCACCCGGAGGTGAAGATCGTGCTCCGGGTCGGCAACCGGGAAGAGATCGTGCGTATGCTGGGGATGCACGAGATCGACCTGGCCATCATCGGTCGGCCGCCTTCCGAGCTCAGGACCAATGCGGTGGCCTTTGCCAAGCATCCGATGGCCTTCATTGCCTCACCCGATCACCGATTGATGGCACGGCGGCACATCACGCTGCACGATGTGCTGGAGGAAAACCTGCTGGTCCGCGAGCGTGGCTCTGGCACGCGCGATACCGTCGAACGCCTGTTCCGCGAGGCGGGGCTGCGCTTGCCGCATGGATCGGAGCTGTCCAGCAATGCGGCAATCAAGCGCATGGTGTCGGCGGGGCTGGGCATCGCGTTCCTGTCGTTGCACGCCTGCACGCTGGAGTTTGAAGCGGGGCTGATCGATGTGCTGCCGCTTTCAGGCAACCCGGTGGAGCGCGACTGGTATGTGGCGCACCTGCCGGCTGTCCGGCTGCCGCCGGTCGCGTCGGCATTCCGCGCGTTCCTGGTTGAGAACGGGCCGGAGGAGATCCACCGGCAGCTGGAATCGTTCGACGGCATTCTCAAGCGGCTGCACCAGTCCGAACGTCGGCGCTCGAAGCGTGCGCGTGAAGGCTGAAAGAAAACGGGCCGGCAATGCCGGCCTACGGCACGCAGACGCTGGGCTTTTCACGCAAAGAGTGTGAGGCGGTGGACGGCAAAGCTTGCGCGTGCCCATCGTGTCCAGCAGAGACTACGCCGCGGGAAACCCCCAGGGGGCATCGTTTCATCAGTGAGCCAGGTCGTCGCGTTTGCGGCCAGATTTAGTGTGAGAAGCCTTCCGTGCGTTCGACCATCGCCAGGAACGCGCGCCACGGGTGACTCAGCAGCGATTCCACCTGCTCGCTGCGGCTTTCGCCAGTCAGGCACCACGTGCAGAAGTGCTCGCAGTTATTGGTAAGTAGGCGGTAATCGTCTTCTCCCAGCCGTGCCTTTGCCCGCCGTACGATCTCTGAGGCGGAGTACCTGGCTTGCGCGGCCCGCGCCAGGCGGAAGCCGCAGCCGTCGGCAAAGTCGGCCAGAGTCGTCCTTTCTACCGGGCCGCAACGCAGAAAGCCTTTGAAGCCGGCATAGTGCACGACTTCGCCGTTGCCGGCATAAATACCATGATGAACATAGCCACGACGGTATGTTTTCAGATGCGCGCCAAGAGGAATGTCCGCGGCGATTGCTGCAAGGCGCTGTGCATGTCCGATCCGGTGGTCGTCGCTCATCGCTTTCCCCTGGTTGATTCGCGGGGCTTGTCGCTTCTGAATCTGGGGCGTCGGGTTCTGGCCGGGCGCCAATACCCCCTGTGGCCCGCTTATGCCTGTCTTATGCCTGTAGTATGGTTGTCGGTCGGCGATGCCGAAATCGTCACCGTGCCGAAAATGCTGTCGGCTTGTGGCCATGCCGCTTGTACGTGCTTCGAGACGGCGTTTGTCCGCCATGCGCCCGCGGCCTGTCAGCGAAATCTGACACTCCCCTCGCTCTCGAGCCACTGAATCGCAAAACGCATTAACTCCTTGCCACTTGAAATATCAAGCTTTTCCTTGATGTTGGCTTGATGAGCCTCGATCGTCTTGACGCTTCGATTCAGTTTCACGGCAATCTCGCGTGTGCTGAAGCCGAGCCCAATCAGGTGCAGCACTTCGAATTCACGTTCAGAAAGACTTGCAATCGAGCCTGCCGAATGGCTTCTGGGAGCCGCCAACTCCCGTGCAAGCCTGGCATGCATCGCGGCGCTGAGGTAGATATTGCCGGCCAGTACCTCGCGGACGGCACTCATAACGTGCTCTGTAGCCTCGAGTTTCATCAGATAGCCATTGGCTCCCGCGCGCAATGCGCGTTCGGCAAACAAGGCTTCGTCATGCATGCTGAGGACCAGTATTGCCAGGTCCGGGTAATGTTGCCGGAGCGTCCTGATAAGATCCAGGCCGGAATCCGACTGCAGGCTGAGATCCACAATCGCCATGTCAGGCGTGCAGGCCATTGCCGCCAAGGCTTCTTCCGTGCTGGCTGCCGTGCAGCAGACGTGCAGATCCTCTTGCTCCAGCAAATGGGTCAATCCTTCCCGGATGATGGGGTGGTCATCGACGATCAGGATCTTTGTTGCAGGGCGAGCGCTAGCTGGCATCTCTGGCATGGCCGGCCCCCCGCGGTGTCGGATAGCTGATGGCAACCGTGGTGCCACCCATGGCATTGCGGGTGACGGTGCATGAACCGTCCAGCAGACTTGCCCGGTGACGCAGGTTGTGAAGTCCCAGTCCCGAAGTCCGTTCCATCTGCTCCGGCTCGATGCCCACGCCGTCGTCGCTGATCGAAAGCGTCTGGCCATCGCCCTGGCGCTCCAGGTCGATCCAGATATGGCTGCCCTGGCTGTACTTCAGGGCGTTGTTGACGGCTTCCTGTGCCGCGCGGTAGAGGTTGGTCTGCATCGCCGGATCCGGCAAGTCCACATCTGCCGCGATGCGAAGCGTACAGCCAATGCCGTTCAGTGAGCGTGTCGTTTCTGCCAGGCCTTGCAGGGCCACCGACAGGTCGCCGGACTCCATGGTGACGGGATCCAGCCCATGGGCAATCCTGCGAGCCATAAGGGAAGCCTGTTTCACCAGCTCGACAACGGTAGCCGCATCCGCGGCTGCCGGGTTTCCCTGCTTCTGCAGTTCCCGGCTCACGGTGGCGCAGTAGAAGCCCAGACTCGTCAGGTGCTGCCCGAGGCCGTCATGCAGTTCCCGGCCAATGAGCCGCTGTTGGTGATCGCCGATCCGGATCAGTTCGGACTCGAGCCGGCGGCGCCTTTCCATCTCCTGCTTCAGTTCGTTGTTGGCTCGCTCCAGGTCCTGGGTTCGCGCTTGCACGCGCCGTTCGAGTTCCTTGTGGGAGGCCATCAGGAGCCGATGAAAGCGCTTCTGCTGGGCATGTGTCGCTACCAGCAGCAGTCCGGTGACCGCCACCACGTTCGTGAACACGCACCACCGCACGAGGCTGTCCACCGGCGATGCCGCGGCGAAGGGGCCGGTGCCGCCCGTGGTGCCCCGGACGGCGATGATTGAGACCAGCAAGGTCGCGAGGCTGGTGCCGAGATGATCGAAGCGCAGGGCGGCCCAGATAACGAACGGAAAGATCGCCATGGCCGCAGGATAGTAACCATGCCCGGCAAGTTGCGGGGCACCGAAGATCAGGTAGCTCACCCAGAGGATGAGCGCAGCCAGTCCGCACGCTTCCACGGCTTGCATTGCCGAGCGCAGGGGACTTGGATATGAGAGCAGGTTGAGCAGCGGCGGCGCTACGACAAGCACCCCCATCATGTCGCCGAGCCACCATTTCAGAAAGGCCGCGCCGTATTCGGCGGCTGACAGCATACCTCCGGCCCGCAGGGCGGTTGCACCGATCCAGGCGCTCAGTGCCGTGCCAAGCGTCCCAGCCAGCACGGTCAAGGCCAGTACGTCCCTGATGCGATCAAGCGACACTTGGAAACCGGCGACTCGCCTTAACAACCATGTGGCCGTTAAGGCGGCTACCGTGGCGCCGACGCCGATGACCGCGGCGACATGCGCAGGCACGCCCACGGACATGTTGGCCAGCATCGAGCCAATGGCAACTCCGGGGGCAACGCCGGCGCCCATCGTGAGCAACGCAACAAGGGCGATGCCGCTGGATGGCCAGACCAGGGACACCGCACCGCCCACTACTGCATACGCAAGCCCGAGCTTTGCACCTGCAAAATACGCCACTGCGACAAAGCCGCTCTGAATGAATAGGTGAAGCCTCGATTTGTGCAGAATGATGGCCATTGTTCGATTCAAACCATCGCGACAAATTCTGGCTGCACCAGTCATTGCCCGCGCGTTATCTGAAATGACAATAGTTTTGTAAAGACCAATAGGTCTAAATGTGTCAAGAGTCACCGATTTGTACAGATTCCCGCGCAACGTGCAGACGGATCGATTCCATCGATGATGCAATGCACACTACCAATCTATGTCAGAACGTTGCCGCGCGGGTAAGTCTTCTTGAAGGAAAGCGATAAGTTCCCGTCCGCCTTCCGAATCGGGCATTCCCCTAGGCCCTTTTCGGAAACAAGCCCTATTCATCTACCTACCGCCAGGGCATACATTGCAGTCGTACAAAGCTGCGTCCTCATACTGGAGCGAAAAAGGATTCGCTGCCGGGCTGTTGCAACCGCATAAGTAGGAGGTAAAAAAATGGTAAAGACGCTTATTCTGCTAGCTGGCGCGAGCGCTGCGCTTGGCGCAAGCCTGGCCTATGCCGGCATCGGGGCGCGAGATGTGTACACGGACGGCGCGAGCGTCATGGGGCCGCGAGATCCCTATGCTGATGGCAGCGCAAAGTTTGATGTCTACTCGGATGGCGCAAGAGTCGTCGACAGGCGGGACGTGTTCAGTGACGGTGCGAGAATTACCAATCGCGACGGGCTGACAGAGGATGGTAAGTAAGCAAGTACATAGTCGGTCTGATCTGGCCCTATCATCTGGCCGATCAGCGTAGGGCGCGCTACGCCGCAGCCACAACCCAGAATCTCCCCCGAGTCACGGCCTTGGGGGATTTTCTTTTTCTCTTCACTGATTTCCGGGGGAGGCCGCCCGGATCTCAAGCCTCTCGGCAACGCTGCCGCAGGGCCTTCGCTCGATGCCTGTAACGCACGGGCAGAAAACTGCGAGATGGCCTGAGCGACGTCGGGCTGAGATGCCGCCAGCAGCAGGTTGGCGACGTCCGGATCGAGTTCTGCCTCCACACCGCCGGCAAAGAAATCCGCCGGATGCTCGGCGATCCATCGCTCGAGCGATTCGAATGCACCAAGGTCCGCGTCGAACCAGCGCAAAGGGGCAGTCGTCGCCCCCGTCCGTGCTTTGTGAGGTCTCTAAGTGAGCGAGGCCAAGGCATCAACCGGCGCGTTTGACGATGTCGCTCTCCAGGCCCGCTCCAGGCAAGCCTCAGTGTCGGGGGCTGGAAATTCTGTTTCCCGAAAAGTAAAAACCCCACACTCTGGAGAAGTGTGGGGTTCGGGAGAGCGGAACCGGTTTGGCGGAGGATTCCCCGCCGGGGACCTGCAGTTCTTAAAGGGGGGCGCGATCGGACGCGATGAAATACCTGGCGCCGTCCGTGTAAGTGTCGAACTTGCCGCTTTTTGCGCCGTCAGTGTAAACGTCGTACTTCCCGGAGCGCGCGCCATCAGTGTAAGTGTCGAATTTGCCACTCTTGGCGAACGCCGGAGCGGCAACGAGTGTCGCAGCGAGTGCGGCGACAGCGACTAGGGCACGAATGGTATGCATGGCTCACCTCATCTTCAAACTTGGGAATGCCGTTCCTTGGGTACGGTAAGTGCTTGTTGCACCGCGGCATTCAATGAAGTGCCATATTAGGGATTTCCCTTGGGTAGGTAAACCCTGACTTCTACAATGATCGGTTTCAAAACCCACAACAATCATCTGGACAGATCTGGCAGAGCGCGACCACCACGCGCGTAGGGGCAAGTGACGACAACAGCCGCTTGCCTGGCGGGGGCGTCCCATGTGAATGCCGCTTTGGTTCTATCCGCTATTCCAACGATTTGATGTACTGGTAGGCAACATCGCACGCTGACGCAACACGATGCATGGCATCGGGTACGCGTCGCCGATGGACCACGGCCGATTCCCTTGCCAACATTCCGATTGCCAACCGAGTCAAACCGATGACCAAAGGTTTCCCGCATTGGCAGCAGACTCCACTGTATGACCATCACAGTCTCCTTCGCGCTCGCATAGGCGACGTCGAAGGGTGGAAGCTCCCTGTTGCCTATGGATCTCAGATCGAAGAGCACCACACCGTGCGCGAAGATGCCGGTATGTTCGACATGTCACATATGTGCGTAGTCGATCTGCATGGGCCCGATGTGCGCATGGTGCTTGGCAGGCTCCTGGCAAATGACATCGGAAAGCTGAAGACGCCGGGAAAGGCGCTGTATAGCTGCATGCTCAACATGTCTGGCGGGGTGATCGATGACCTCATTGTTTATTACCTGGCGGAGCAGCATTTCCGTGCTGTCCTGAACGCGCGCATGGCCGCTGTTGACATCGAGTGGATCCGGGCAAAGATCGTCGAGGCGAAAGGCCA
Source organism: Cupriavidus sp. P-10 (assembly GCF_003402535.2). Lineage (NCBI taxonomy): Bacteria > Pseudomonadati > Pseudomonadota > Betaproteobacteria > Burkholderiales > Burkholderiaceae > Cupriavidus > Cupriavidus sp. P-10. The sequence goes on along the minus strand of NZ_AP025172.1, from coordinate 1,413,016 downwards.
GGTGACCGTGGTCCCGCGACGACAGGATTGGGTAACGGAGGAGGTTGAGCCGTTAGCGGTCATCGCTGTGCAAGGCCCGAAGGCGCGGGAAAAAGTATTCCGGGCGATTCCAGCCGCGCGCCGAGCCGAAAAACTGAAGCCGTTCAACTCGACCATCGTGCACGACCCGGAATTCGGGGAGTTGATGGTGGCGAGAACCGGGAAGACCGGGGAGGATGGTTTCGAATTGCTGCTGCTGGCAAGGCATGCCGGCCGAATTTGGGAGATGTTGCGGTCGGCAGGCATCGATCCAGTGGGCCATGAAGCATGGGATACGCTTCGGCTCGAGGCAGGCGTACATCGAAACGGGAAGGACATGGATCACCATACCTCGCCACTCGATGCCGGTCTGGGCTGGAGTGTTGATCTTGATTCAGACCGGGATTTCTTCGGCAAGTCAGCCGTGTGTGCCCGTCGCCAGACGCAGCAGTTCGTTGGACTTGCTTTGGAAGGCAGTGCCGCCGTCCCGCCGGCGCATAGCACTGTGACAGACGAGGGGGGCGCGGTGATTGGCAAGGTCACCAGCGCAACCTATAGTCCGACGCTGCGGATCGCTATCGCGTTGGCGCGTGTGGCGCCCGAGATCACGATCGGCTCGCACGTCAATGTGCAGGTCTACCGAAACAAGATAGCCGCGAGAGTCGTGCGCACGCCATTCGTCCGTAGCGGAAGCTGACCTTGCGGCACGGCGATGGTTTCGGCGCGGCGATCGGGCGGTCGGGCGGGCGATAGGGTTACGGTTGGCCGAGTTCTTCAAGCAATGCGCTCGCTTCCCGGAGGTCCATGGTATCGAAGCCTTCGCTGAAGACGCCGTAGCTTGCGGACAGCAACGGCAGGGCCTGCGCATGCCGGCCTTGGCGCAGCCACAACCGGCTCAGCGCCACGGCGGCACGCAGCTCCGGTGACCGGGCCTGCTGGCGGCGCGCGATCTCAAGCGCCCGCAGGAAGCAGGCCTCGGCTTCTCGCGTGGCATGTTCGGCATGGTTGGCCTCGCCCGCATGGCTGGCTGCAAGCAGTGTCAGTTCCCCCTTGAGCCGATGCAGTTCGGCCTCATGCACGCGTTCACCGGTCCGCTCCACCCCCGCCAGTGCCTCGGCCACCGCGGCGAGTCCGTCATCGACCTGTCCCGCCCTGGCACAGGTCTCGGCCAGCAGTCCCAGGAAATGGGTGCGCAGCAACTCCGCTCCGGTGGCGCGGTATGCGCTGAGGCCGTTGCGCATCAGTTCCAGGCCCTCTGCCGCCCGTCCCCCGGCGGCCAGCGCCCAGCCCGAGAGGATAGTCCCGGCCGCCAGCCCGTACGGCAGGCCATGGTCGGTTGAGAGGGCAACGAGCGCCTGCGCGAGGTCGTGGGCCGGCTGCACTTCGCGGCGCAGCAGCCGGACTTCCGCGGCGGAGATCAGGGCATCTGCCGAGTCCGACGGATGCAGCGGCGTCTGCGCCAGCGCAAGCGCTTCCTGGCTGCGCGTGCACGCCTGGTCCGGATAGCCGAGCAGCCACAGGTCCATGGCAATCAGCGCCAGGCCCTGCACCCCGGGTTCCAGGCCATAGAGGAAGGCGTGCGACTGGTGTTGCCGGGGGTCGTAGAGCGCCATGGCCTGTTCCAGCCGCTCGCGGGCCGGAACCAGTTCGCCCAGGTAGAACAAGTTGGCGCCCAACGCCCGGCGCGCCTGGATCAGCAGGTCCGGATCCCGGGCCGTCTCGGCAAGGTCCAGTAACTGCCCCGCCAGCTCGCGCGCGGTGCGCAGTTCGGCGCGGACCGTGTGGAACGTGCGCAGGCCCATCAGCGCGGTAAACAACTCGACCGTCTCGCCGAGTTGCCGGCACAGTGCCAGCGCGCGCGCATAAGTGGCCTCCACTTCGGGCGCGGCAAAGCCCTTTGTGGCCATCCAGGCCGGGCCAAGCGCCAGCTGCAGCGCGAGTTCCTGCCGCGCTCGCTCCCGGGTTTCGGGCAGTGACGCGAGCAAGCCCAGCGCCGTGGTGAGATGGGTGACCGCCTCGGCGTCGGCTGAGCGCTGCACCGCCTGGCGTCCGGCGCGGTGCAGGTATTCCACCGCCTTGGGCGTGTTGCCGCTGCGGCTGAAGTGATAGGCCAGCTCGCTGCAGTGTTCCTCGAGCTGGGCCTGGTACAAGTCTTCGAGCGCTTGCCCGGTGCATTCATGCAGGGCGCGCCGTCGCTCGCTCAGCAGCGAGCCGTAGGTCACCTCCTGGGTCAGGGCGTGCTTGAAGCTGTATTCCACCTCCGGAAAGGCTGGCTGCTCATAGATGAATTCCCCGGCTTGCAGACGCGCCAGCAGGCTCCTGGTGGTGTCCTCGGGCAGTTCGACCACGCGCGACAACAGGCTCCACGGAAAGACCTTGCCGATCACCGCCAGCGTCTGCAGCAGAGCTTTCTCGGCGCGGTTCAGGCGATCGATGCGGGCGGCAAGTACGCCCTGCACGGTAGCGGGAATATGCAGCCTGGCAGGGATCTGCTCCAGGCGGTAGTGTCCGCGCTCGCCGCTCAGGACGTGCCCTTCAACCATGTCCTGCACCACCTCCTCGATGAAGAAGGGATTGCCTTCGGTCTGCTTCAGCACCAGCTGCTCGAGCCGGGCCAGTCCGGGCGCATCGCCCAGCAGTGCGCGCAGCAGTTCGCGGGCTTCGGCGTCACCCAGAGGATCGAGGCGCAGCTGGGTGTAGTCGGTCTTGCGGCTCCAGTCGTGCCGGTATTCCGGCCGGAAATTGACCACCAGCAGGATGCGGGCGCTGGCCACCGCCTCTGCGAGAAAGCCGATGAATGCCTCGGTCTCGTCGTCCAGCCACTGCAGGTCCTCGATGATCAGCTCCAGCGGCTGGGCCAGGCTCTCGCGCACCAGCAGCCGCTTGAACGCCTCGAAGGTGCGCTGCTGGCGGATCTGCGTGTCCATCTTTGCCAGCGCCAGGTCCGGCTCTGCGGCGCCCAGCAGGTGGCACAAATACGGCAGGCTGTCTTCCAGCGAACGGTCCAGCGTCAGCAGCTTGCCGGTCAGCTTTTCACGCCGCCGGCGCTCGTCATCCTGCGCTGTGATCTGGCAGTAGTTGCGCAGCAGCTCTATCAGCGGCAAATAGGGGTAGGCCTTCCCGTGCGAAACCGAGAAGGTCTCCAGCACCAGGGCGTCGCGCGGCGCGAGCAGCTTGAACTCGTGGCACAGCCGCGACTTGCCCACGCCTGGCTCGCCGACCACCGCGACGATCTGCCCATGTCCCGCCCGTGCCCGCGCGCGTGCCTCGTGCAACTGCTCGAGTTCGCGGACGCGGCCGACAAAGCGGGCCAGGCCGCGGCTGGCCGACACCTGCAGGCGCGTGCGCAGCGGGCCAGGGCCTAGTACCTCGAAGACCGCGAGCGGCTCGGGCAAGCCCTTGATCGGCGTTGCACCGAGGGCCTTGAAGGCGAAATAGCCCTCGGTCAGGTTACGCGTGTATTCGCTGGCGACGATCGAGCCGGGCACTGCGATGTTTTCCATGCGCGAGGCAATATTGATCGAATTGCCCACCGGGTCGTAGTCGGTGTGCAGGTCATGGATGCGGATGGTGCGCACCACCACTTCGCCGGTGTTGATGCCGACACGGATCTGCAGCGCGATGCCCTGTGCCAGGCGCACGCCGTCGGCATACTGGCGCATGGCTACCTGCATGCGAAGCGCCGCCAGCAGCGCTCGCTGCGGATGGTCTTCATTGGCGATGGGCGCGCCGAACAGCGCCAGGATGCCGTCGCCCATCGACTTGGCCACATAGCCCTCATAGTGATGCACTGCCTCCATCATCAGCGCCAGCACCGGGTCGATCAGGCGGCGCGCATCTTCGGGATCGAGGTCATGCATCAGTGCGGTCGAGCCTGCCATGTCGGCGAACAGCGCGGTGACCATCTTGCGCTCGCCGTCCGCCACGCCACGGGCCTCCATCTCGGCCCGCGCCGCGCGGATGCGCTCGGCGAGGTAGGGCGGGGTGTAGTCGATCGGGGTCGTGGGTGCCAGGCCCGAAGACATTGCGCCTGCCTGGGGGCTGGTGGGAGCGGCGGCAGGAATACCGGCAGGAACGCCCAGCGGCGCGCCGCATTCGCTGCAGAACTTGGCGCTCGCGGCCGCCTCCTGTCCGCAGGCCGGGCAAACACGCGCCTGCCTGGCGCCGCATTCCTCGCAAAACTTGGCGCCCGCGGGATTCTCGAAACCGCAGCTTGCGCAGCGCATGGGGCTTGCCCCTCTGGATGGCCCGGCGACCGTCAACGATCTGATCATAGCAAGGCGGGCCGGCTCCGTCGAACGGGGCAGCGTGCGCCACGCTGCACGTGGCTCGGCGGCGATGATTGGATAGAATCGCCGTTCGACAAACGTGCCAGCCCCCCCGACTGCGCCGTACCCCGACGCTGCGCGCCATGAGAACTACTGTAGACATCGTCATCTATCCCGGCTTCAAGGCCATCGAAGCCGTCGGCGCCATCAATGTCTTCGACTATGCCAACACCCGCCTGCAGCAGCTCGGCTGCGAGCCGAAATATGCGCTGCGCATCGTCGGGCCGCAGGCCGGCGCGATCCGTTCCGACACGCTGGTTGCGCTCGATGCCACGCAGGCGCTCGCTGGCCGGCCACCCGCCGACGTGGTGGTGGTTGTCGGCGCGCGGGACATCCTCAATGTCCTGGCGGCGTGCGAGGACATCGTCGACTGGTGCCGCACACAGGTCAACCGGATCCAGACTATCGTCGGCCTGTGCTCGGGCAGCTTCTTCCTCGCCGAGGCGGGCCTGCTAAACGGACGGCGCGCGGCCACGCACTGGAGCGTGGCGGAACTCATGCGGCAGCGGTATCCCGGGACCGAGGTGGATGCCGATGCCATCTTCGTGCGCGACGCGCATATCTGGACGTCAGCCGGAGTGACCGCCGTGTTCGACCTCGTACTCGCCATGGTGGAAGAGGACCTGGGGCGCGACATCGCGCTGTCGGTGGCGCGGGATCTTGTGGTTTACCTGAAGCGGCCGGGCGGGCAGTCGCAGTTCAGCGAACACCTGCTCAGCCAGATGACGGTGCATCCGAGGGTGCGCGACATCCAGGACCATATTCATCGCACGCCAAAGGCTGACCTCTCGGTCAAGGCGCTGGCAGCGCGCTTTGCGATGAGCGAGCGCAATTTTTCCCGGGTGTTCCAGAAGGAGACCGGGCACACACCGTCGGCCTACGTCGAGCAGACCCGGCTTGACGCGGCGCGGCGGCTGCTCGAAAGCGGCGAGCAACCGCTGAAGTGGATCGCGGTGGAGTGCGGGTTTGGATCGGAGGCGCGGCTCCGGCAGGCGTTCCAGCGCCGCCTCAACGTGACCCCCGGCGCCTATCGCGAGCGCTTCGCCAGCACCGGTGTCGACGAGGCCGCCGGAGTCGCCTGACCAGGCTCAGTACAAAACCACCGAGCGGATCGACTCGCCGCGCTTCATCAGCTCGAAGCCTTCGTTGATGCGCTCCAGCGGCAGCGTGTGCGTGATCAGGTCGTCGATATTGAGCTTGCCTTCCATGTACCAGTCGACGATCTTCGGCACGTCGGTGCGGCCGCGCGCGCCGCCGAAAGCCGAGCCTTTCCACTCGCGCCCGGTCACCAGCTGGAACGGACGCGTCGAGATCTCGGCCCCGGCCTCGGCCACGCCGATGATGATCGACTTGCCCCAGCCCTTGTGGCAGCACTCCAGCGCCTGGCGCATGACCTGCGTGTTGCCGATGCATTCGAACGAGTAGTCCGCGCCACCATCCGTCAGCTGGATGATGTGGTCGACCACGTTGTCCACGTCCTTCGGGTTGATGAAATGCGTCATGCCGAACTTGCGCGCCATGGCTTCGCGCGCCGGGTTCAGGTCCACGCCGATGATCTTGTCGGCGCCAACCATCTTCGCGGCCTGGATCACGTTCAGGCCGATGCCGCCGAGGCCGAACACCACCACGTTGGCGCCGGCTTCGACCTTGGCGGTGAACAGTACCGCGCCCACGCCGGTGGTCACGCCGCAGCCGATGTAGCAGACCTTGTCGAACGGCGCGTCGGGGCGGACCTTCGCCAGCGCGATTTCCGGCACCACGATGTGGTTGGCGAAGGTCGAGGTACCCATGTAGTGGAAAATCGGCTTGCCGTCGATGGAGAAGCGCGAGGTGCCGTCCGGCATCAGGCCCTTGCCCTGCGTGGCGCGGATCGCCTGGCACAGGTTGGTCTTGCGCGACAGGCAGAACTTGCACTGGCGGCATTCTGGCGTGTACAGCGGAATCACGTGGTCGCCGGGCTTGAGCGAGGTCACGCCGGGGCCGACGTCGGTGACGATGCCGGCGCCTTCATGGCCCAGGATCGCCGGGAAAATGCCTTCCGGATCGGCACCGGAGAGCGTGTAGTAGTCGGTATGGCAGATGCCGGTGGCCTTCACTTCCACCAGCACTTCCCCGGCGCGCGGGCCGTCCAGGTCCACGTCTTCGATCGTTAGCGGCTTTCCCGCACCCCAGGCAACTGCTGCGCGTGTTTTCATGGTCGGTTCTGTCGGTTGATTCGTGGCGCCAGACTATAAAACGATGGGCGCTGGTGGCGGGCCGGGCGGGCATGCATTTGTCCGAAAACGGATCCAAGTTGGCCGATGGCCGCCATCAAACCTGGCTTTCGCTTTCGACTTCAGCCAGCGCGCAAAGCGCGTCGCCATCACCGTCGGCCAGCGTGGATTCGGCGGGAGCCGCGCCCTTGTCGCGGTAGGTCGCGGGCGGCACGCCGTATTGCTTGCGGAATTCGCGGCCGAGATGCGAGGCATCGGCAAAGCCGCAGCTCAGCGCGATGTCAGCGACGCCGCGGTCCGAACTGGTCAGGAGCCACGCGGCGGTGCGCAGCCGCACATGCTTGGCGAATGCCTGCGGGCTCTTGCCGGTCTCGGCCTTGAACAGGCGCTCCAGCTGCCGTGCCGACAGGTCGAGCTTGCATGCGAGCGCATCGAGCGGCAGGGCGCGCCCGACGTGCTGCTCCATCAGCAGGATCGCACGCTTGACCTTCGGGTGCGTCGCCGGTTCCAGGCCCGGCGGATGCGGCTGCGGCGCGTTGCCTTTCTGCATCTCGCCGACCAGCAGGATCCGCAGCGCCTTCTGCACGGTGGCATGGTCGAAGTGGCGCAGCAGGATGGCTGCGGCAACGTCGATCGACGCGCGCCCGCCCGAGCACGTGATGCGCCGGCGGTCGATCACGAACAGCCGGTCGGCGACCAGCAGGTCCGGATCGACCGACGGGAAGCGCTCGATGAAATCCCAGTAGTGGAACCAGCTGACGCAAGCGCGGTGGCCAACGAGCACGCCGGCGCGCATCAGGGAAAAGACCCCGGTGCAGATGCCGACGATGGTCGCGCCGCCGCCCGCAGCGCGGCGGATGAAGTCCAGCGTCTCGGGACCGGCCTGCGGCCCGGAATGGAGCAGCCCGCCGACGACCACCACGTAATCGAACGGCTCTGCCTGGTCAAAGGTCTCCCACGGCGCGACCTGGATCCCGCAACTCGCGCGCACCGGCGCGAGTGTGTTGCTGACCACGCTCCACACGCAGCGCACCGGCTTGCTGTAGTCGCCGTCGTCCGCCGACAGCCGCAGCATGTCGACGAAGCCAGAAAACGCGGTCAGCGTGAAGTTCGGCAGCAGCACGATGCCGAAGCGGATGCGCCGTGGCGCCGGCTCGGCAACAGGAGAAACAGGCACGTCTGGTGTCATGGCGGCATCCATCTTGACAGGCTCGCACGGGCGGGCGGATTCCGGGTTATCCCGAAGTCGACTGGCAGGGGAGAGCGTTCCCGGCTCGGGGAAACTGGTGATGCGTACTGCATCCATTGAGCCTCCCGCCGCTGCGCTTGTCCCCGTTCTGCGCCCGCTCGCACGACGCATTCCGTCCCAGCCAGATTCGCCGATCCACCCGCCGCGGACTTGCACAATTCCGACGCGAATCATCGCCAAAGCGAAATCCGGGGCCGTACGTGGCGGTGACTGGCGCCGGCATCCCACGCCGATGCCGGTTTTGTTCTATCTGCAAATCCGGCGCTCTGCTGTACTGGCTTCCATCGACAGCAACCCAGCACGAGCAGAGAGGCAGTCAGATGAATGTCAGCGTTTTCGACCTGTTCAAGATCGGCGTCGGACCATCCAGTTCGCACACGGTCGGCCCGATGATCGCCGCATGCCGCTTCGTATCCCACCTCGAGGATGCGAACCTGCTCGGCTTCGTCCGCCGCGTCCGCGCGGAATTGTATGGCTCGCTCGGCGCGACCGGCAAGGGCCATGGCACCGACAAGGCGGTGCTGCTAGGCCTGGAAGGATGGCTGCCCGACCGGATCGACCCGGACCTGATCGAGCCGCGGCTGGCGATGATCCGCAAGGACAAGCGCGTGCTGCTGCTCGGCAAGCACGGGATCGGCTTCGATGAAAAGGAGCACCTCGGCTTCTACCGTCGCCTGATGAGCGGCACGGGCAGCGTCGTGCACCCGAACGGCATGCGCTTCCAGGCGTTCGACGAGCAGGGGCAGTTGCTGGTGGAGAAGGAGTATTACTCCATCGGCGGCGGCTTCGTCGTCAACCGCGACGGCGATCGCGTCAACGGCGTGCGTGCGGCGGCGGACGTGCCCTATCCGTTCCGCACCGGCGCAGAGCTGATGCAGGCCTGCCGCGACAGCGGGCTGTCGATCGCCGGGCTGATCTTTCGCAATGAATGCGCCTTGCGCCCTGCCGAAGACGTGCGCGCCGGCCTGCTGGCCATCTGGCACGCCATGGCCGCCTGCGTCGAGCGAGGCTGCAAGGTCGAGGGCGAGCTGCCCGGCCCGATGCGGGTGAAGCGCCGCGCGGCGGAGCTCAATCACCGGCTGCGCACGCGTTCCGAGGAATCGCTGCGCGACCCGCTGTCGATGCTCGACTGGGTCAACCTGTACGCGATGGCGGTCAATGAAGAGAACGCCGCGGGCGGCCGCGTCGTCACCGCGCCAACCAACGGCGCGGCCGGCGTGATCCCGGCGGTGCTCCACTACTACGTGAAGTTCGTGCCCGGTTCGAACGACGATGGCATCGTCGACTTCCTGCTGACCGCCGCCGCGATCGGCATGATCTACAAGGAGACCGCGTCGATCTCGGGCGCCGAGGTCGGCTGCCAGGGCGAGGTCGGCGTGGCGTGCTCGATGGCCGCGGCCGCGCTTGCCGCGGTGATGGGCGGCACGCCGGATCAGGTCGAGAACGCCGCCGAGATCGGCATGGAACACAACCTGGGCATGACCTGCGACCCGGTCGGCGGGCTGGTGCAGATACCCTGCATCGAGCGCAACGCGATGGGGGCGATCAAGGCGCTCAACGCCTCGCGCATGGCCCTCAAGGGCGATGGCCAGCATTACGTGTCGCTCGACTCCGTGATCAAGACCATGCGCGAGACCGGCGCCGACATGAAGACGAAATACAAGGAGACGTCACGCGGCGGTCTGGCCGTGAACGTCATTGAATGCTAAGGGGGTGCAGGAAATGAGCCGCTATTCGATATTCAGTCTGTTCCGCAACGGGCTGTCGTACCACGAGAACTGGGAGAAGCAGTGGAGAAGTCCCGAGCCCAGGCGCGAGTATGACGTGGTCATCGTCGGCGGCGGCGGGCATGGCCTCGCGACCGCGTACTACCTGGCCAAGGAGCACGGCATCACCAACGTGGCGGTGCTCGAGAAGGGATGGATCGGCGGCGGCAACACCGCGCGCAACACCACGATCGTGCGCTCCAACTACCTGTGGGACGAGTCTGCGGCGCTCTACGAGAAGGCGATGAAGCTGTGGGAGGGCCTGTCGCAGGACCTGAACTACAACGTCATGTTCAGCCAGCGCGGCGTGATGAACCTGGCGCACACGCTGCAGGACGTGCGCGACACCGAGCGGCGCGTGAACGCCAACCGCCTGAACGGCGTCGACGCCGAGTTCCTGACCCCCGCGCAGGTCAAGGAGATCGAGCCCACCATCAACCTGAACAGCCGCTACCCCGTGCTGGGCGCTTCGATCCAGCGGCGCGCGGGCGTGGCCCGGCACGATGCCGTGGCGTGGGGCTTTGCCCGCGGCGCCGACCGTGCCGGTGTCGACATTATCCAGAACTGCCAGGTCACCGGCATCCGCCGCGACGGCGGCGCGGTGGTCGGGGTCGAGACGGTGAAGGGCTTTATCAAGGCGAAGAAGGTGGCGGTCGTCGCTGCGGGCAACACCACCACGCTGGCCGACATGGCCGGCATCCGGCTGCCGCTGGAAAGCCACCCGCTGCAGGCGCTGGTGTCCGAGCCGATCAAGCCGGTGGTCAACTCGGTGATCATGTCCAACGCGGTGCACGCCTATATCAGCCAGTCCGACAAGGGCGATCTGGTGATCGGCGCGGGCATCGACCAGTACACCGGCTTTGGCCAGCGCGGCAGCTTCCAGGTCATCGAAGGCACGCTGCAGGCCATCGTCGAGATGTTCCCGGTGTTCTCGCGCGTGCGCATGAACCGCCAGTGGGGCGGCATCGTCGACACCTCGCCGGACGCGTGCCCGATCATCAGCAAGACTGACGTGAAGGGCCTTTATTTCAACTGCGGCTGGGGCACGGGCGGGTTCAAGGCGACGCCCGGCTCGGGCTGGGCGTACGCGCACACCATCGCGCGCGACCAGCCGCATGCGCTGAACGCACCCTTTTCGCTGGACCGCTTCTATACCGGCCACCTGATCGACGAGCACGGCGCCGCCGCCGTTGCGCACTGAACGCAAGCAGGAGACAGACATGTTGCTGATCCAATGTCCATGGTGCGGCCCGCGCGCCGAATCCGAATTCTCGTGCGGCGGCGAAGCCGACATCGCACGCCCGCTCGAGACCGACAAGCTGTCCGACCGCGAATGGGGCGACTACCTGTTCATGCGCACCAACGCCCGCGGCACGCACCGCGAACAGTGGATCCATGCGCAGGGCTGCCGCCGCTGGTTCAAGGTCGAGCGCGATACCGTCTCCTATGACATCAAGGGCTACGAGACCTTCGGCCAGCCCGCCGCCAACGCACAGCAAGGAAGGGGCAAGCAATGAGCCAGAAAGACCGTCTCGGCACGGGCGGCCGCATCAATCGCGGCAAGCCGCTGAGCTTCACCTTCAACGGGCGCGTGTACCAGGGCTTCCAGGGCGACACGCTGGCGTCGGCGCTGCTCGCCAACGGCGTGCGCTTCGTCGCGCGCAGCTTCAAGTACCACCGGCCGCGCGGCATCATGACCGCCGACGTGGCGGAGCCGAATGCCGTGGTGCAGCTGGAGGCCGGCGCCTACACGGTGCCGAATGCGCGCGCAACGGAAATCGAGCTGTACCAGGGCCTGGTCGCGGCGAGCGTGAATGCCGAGCCGGATCTCGAACGTGACCGCATGGCAGTCAACCAGAAGTTCTCGCGCTTCATGCCCGCCGGCTTCTACTACAAGACTTTCATGTGGCCGCGCAAGATGTGGCCCCGGTATGAGGAGAAGATCCGCGAGGCGGCCGGCCTGGGCAAGGCCCCCACGACGCTGGACGCCGACCGCTACGACAAATGCTACGCGCACTGCGACGTGCTCGTGGTCGGCGGCGGGCCGACCGGCCTCGCCGCCGCGCATGCCGCGGCGGTGACCGGCGCGCGCGTGATCCTGGTCGACGACCAGTGCGAGCTCGGCGGCAGCCTGCTGTCCGGGCGCGCCGACATCAATGGCAAGCCCGCGCTGCAGTGGGTCGCGGAGATCGAGGGCAAGCTGCGCAAGCTGCCGGACGTGACGATCCTGTCGCGCAGCAATGCCTTCGGCTACCAGGACCATAACCTGGTTACCGTCACGCAGCGCCTGACCGATCACCTGTCGGTATCGATGCGCCACGGCTCGCGCGAGCTGCTGTGGAAGATCCGCGCCAGGCGCGTGATCCTCGCCACCGGTGCGCACGAGCGCCCCATCGTCTTCGGCAACAACGACCTGCCGGGTGTGATGATGGCATCGGCGGTGTTGACCTACATCCACCGCTATAGCGTGCTGCCGGGTCGCGAGGCAGTGGTGTTCACCAACAACGACCGCGGCTACCAGGCGGCGCTTGATCTGAAGGCGTGCGGCGCGAAGGTGACGATCGTCGACCCGCGGGCCACGACCAGCGGCGCGCTGCCCGCGGCGGCGAAGCGGCAGGGCCTGAACGTGATGCATGGCGCGGTCGTGGTGGCTGCGGCCGGCAAGACGCACGTGACCTCGGTCAGCGTTGCCTCCTATGCCAACGGCAAGGTCGGCGGCAAGGTGTCGAGGATCGCCTGCGACCTCGTCGCGATGTCGGGCGGCCTGAGCCCGGTGCTGCACCTGTTCGCGCAATCGGGCGGCAAGGCGCAGTGGAGCGACGAGAAGACCTGCTTCGTGCCGGGCAAGTCGATGCAGGCCGAGACCAGCATCGGCGCGGCCGCGGGCGAATTCAACCTCGCGCTGGCACTGCCGCTGGCGCTGGAAGCGGGCACCGAGGCGGCGAAGGCCGCCGGCTTCAACAGTGCGAAGCGGCCGGCCGCGCCCAAGGTCAGCGCCGTCGCCGAGGGCGCGCTGTTGCCGCTGTGGCTGGTCGGCAGCCGCGAGGCAGCTGCGCGCGGGCCCAAGCAGTTCGTCGATTTCCAGAATGACGTCGCAGCGTCGGACATCCTGCTGGCGGCGCGCGAAGGCTTCGAGTCGGTCGAGCACGTGAAGCGCTACACCGCGATGGGCTTCGGCACCGACCAGGGCAAGCTCGGCAATATCAACGGCATGGCGATCCTGGCCCAGGCGCTGGGCAAGTCGATTCCGGAGACCGGCACCACCACGTTCCGGCCCAATTACACACCGGTCACGTTCGGTACCTTCGCCGGGCGCGAGGTCGGCGATTTCCTCGATCCCGTGCGCAAGACCTGCGTGCACGAATGGCACGTCGCCAACGGCGCGCTGTTCGAGGACGTCGGCAACTGGAAGCGCCCCTGGTATTTTCCGAAGCGTGGCGAGGACCTGCACGCCGCGGTGAAGCGCGAATGCCTGGCGGTGCGCAACAGCGTTGGCATCCTCGACGCGTCGACGCTGGGCAAGATCGACATTCAGGGCCCGGACGCAGTCACGCTGCTGAACTGGATGTACACCAACCCCTGGGGCAAGCTCGAAATCGGCAAGTGCCGCTATGGGCTGATGCTGGACGAGAACGGCATGGTGTTCGACGACGGCGTGACGGTGCGGCTCGGCGAGCAGCATTTCATGATGACCACCACCACCGGCGGCGCCGCACGCGTGCTGACGTGGCTCGAGCGCTGGCTGCAGACCGAGTGGCCCGACATGAAAGTCCGCCTGTCCTCGGTGACTGACCACTGGGCGACATTCGCCGTGGTCGGGCCGAAGAGCCGCAAGGTGCTGGAGAAGGTCTGCGCCGACATTGACTTTGCCAACGCGGCGTTCCCGTTCATGAGCTACCGCAACGGTACCGTGGCCGGCGCCAGGGCGCGCGTGATGCGCATCAGCTTCTCGGGCGAGCTGGCATACGAGGTCAACGTTCCCGCCAACGCCGGGCGCGCGGTGTGGGAAGCGCTGATGGCCGCCGGCGCCGAGTTCGACATCACGCCGTACGGCACCGAGACCATGCACGTGCTGCGTGCCGAGAAGGGCTACATCATCGTCGGCCAGGACACCGATGGCTCGATCACGCCGTACGACCTTGGCATGGGCGGGCTGGTGGCGAAATCGAAGGAATTCCTCGGCAAGCGCTCGCTGACGCGTTCGGACACGGTGAAGGAGGGCCGCAAGCAGTTCGTCGGCCTGCTGACCGACGACGCACAGTTCGTGCTGCCCGAGGGGGCCCAGATCATCGCGCCGGGCACGCGGGTGTCGACGACCGAGCCGACGCCGATGATCGGCCACGTGACGTCGAGCTATTACAGCCCGATCCTGCAGCGTTCGATTGCGCTCGCCGTGGTGAAGGGCGGGCTGGGCAAGATGGGCGAGAGCGTCGCGATCCCGTTGGCCGAGGGCCGCCGTGTGAGCGCGAAGATTTCCAGCCCGGTTTTCTACGATACCGAAGGAGTGCGCCAGAATGTGGAATGAACAAGGTCTTGCCTCGGCATTGGCCGACGCGCCGTTGCCAAACGCGCGCACGCGTGACGTGCGCCTGGAGTCGCCGCTGATCGGCGCGGCCAGTCTGCTGGAGAGTCCGCACCTGCGCGGGTCGATGTACTTCACGGTGCGCGAGCGGCAGTTCCTCGATCTGGTCATCGTGCGGGGCGAGCTGGCCGACCCTGCGTTCGTCGATGGGTTCGAGGGCGTGGTGGGCTGCTGTCCGCCGGCTGCCCCGAACACGTGTGCGCGCAGCGCCGCGTACGACGTGCTTTGGCTGGGCCCGGACGAATGGCTGGTGCGCTCGAACGGGCCGGTGCCAGCCGGCGTGCTGGAGGACAAGCTGGCGCCGGCCATCGCCGGCTCGTATTCGGCCGCGGTCGACGTCGGCAGCGGCTACACCGTGGTCGAAATCAGCGGGGATCGTGTGCGCGATGTGCTGGCGCGGGGTTGCCCCCTCGACCTGCATCCGCGTGTTTTCCAGACCGGGCAATGCGCCCAGAGTCACTACTTCAAAGCGCCGGTCATACTCGTGCCGACCGGCGACGACCGCTTCGAAATCGTGGTGCGACGCAGCTTTGCGGATTACTTCTGCCGCATCCTGCTAGACGCGGCGACGCCGCTGTTGTCATGAAGCCGGTCGAGAAGGCGTTTGCCGAGCCGCTGGCGGGGCTTGAGCTGAATCGACTCGACGGGGGGCTCGAGGCACCACTGCTGCCGGGGCGGGGCTGGAGCGTGTTCATCGATGCGTTGACGGTGCCTGTGCGCATCGGCATCCATCCGCACGAACACGACGCCCCCCAGCCAATCGTGATCGACGCGCGCCTGGGCTACCGGCGCGAGCCGAGCGAAGCCACCGAGTGGATCGACTACGAAGGCTATTGCACGCGCGTCGCCGCGTATCTTGCACGCAAACCGCACACGCGCCTTCTCGAGACGCTGGTGGCCGACATCGCGGAGCTGTCGTTCCGCGAATGGCCGGCGCTCGACACGCTGACGCTCGCCGTGCACAAGCCGAAGATACGCCCCGGCACACAGCGCGTCGGCGTCGAGCTGGAATGGACGCGCGCCGACTTCTTGCGCCGCGCCAGAAAGCCGGCCTGATCGTTCCACAGGGAGATGTCGGCGCCGGTCAAGCGCGCGTCGGGTTTAGCATGCAAACGGTGGGGCCCTGGCGACTACTCTCGTATCCGCGAGCTACCAATACGAGGAGGAAACCCAATGAAAAAAACCACGCTAGGCGCCACCATTTCCCTGTTGTTTGCCACGTCCGCGTTCGCCCAGGGCAGCGTGACGCTGTACGGCATCATCGACGAAGGCATCAACTACACCAACAACGTCGGCGGTGACCGGCTGATCGAGATGCAGAGCGGCTTCGCGCAAGGGAGCCGCTGGGGCCTGAAGGGCTCGGAAGACCTGGGAGGGGGCGTCAAGGCGCTGTTCCAGCTCGAGAACGGCTTCAATGCCAGCACCGGCAGGGCGGCGCAGGGCGGCGTGCTGTTCGGTCGGCAGGCCTATGTCGGGCTGGCCGACGACCGGCTCGGGACCATCACGCTCGGGCGTCAGTACGATTCCGTGATCGACTACCTGGCGCAGACGACCGTGGTCGGCAACTGGGGCGGCTATATGTTCGGCCATCCTTACGACAACGACAACATGGTCTACTCGTTTCGTGTCAATAACACGGTCAAGTACACCAGCCCCACGTTTGGCGGGTTCCAGTTCGGGGGCACGTACAGCTTCAGCAACGACACCAACTTTGCGAACAACCGCCAGTACGGCGCGGGAATGCAGTACGCGAATGGTGGCTGGTTGCTGGCGGCGGCTTACCTGCAGGCCGACAACCCGTCGGCGACGGCCAACGGCGCCATCAGCAGCGGCGGCGACCAGAACTTCCTTGCCAGGCGCCTGCGCATCTTCGGCGCCGGCATCAACTACACGTTCGGCGCGGCGACCGCCGGCTTCTCGTACTCCAACACCAACCTGACGCAGCCGCTGTCGACTTCCTACATTTCCGGGTCGATTCTGCCGGCAACCGGCACGCTGGACGCGCTCAAGTTCCAGAACTTCGAGCTCAACTTCAAGTACCAGTTTACGCCGGCGTTCTATGCCGGCGCGGTCTACACGCTGACTACGGAGAAGTTCCAGGCGTCGTCGGGCGAGGCCAAGCCGAAAGTCCACAGCATCGGGCTGATGGCGGACTACAACTTCTCGAAGCGGACCGACGTCTATCTGCAGGGTGTCTACCAGCGCGTGAGCGGCGACAAGACCGGCACGGCACTGGATCGCGCCTACATACCCGGTGCGGCCGACTCGTCGTCGACGTCGAGCCAGGTGCTGGTGCGCGCCGCGATCCGTCACAAGTTCTAGCCTGGCGGCAACGAAGTCGGGCCAGTTCAAGCGCGCGTCGGATTTTGCACAAAGTACCGCGGCTCTGCGCACTACTCTCGAACACGCCTGCCGCGAGTGCGGCAGGCTTTATCGAAGACAAGGAGACAAGGCGATGAGCAACAACCGGGGTGTCGTATATCTTGGGCCGGGCAAGGTCGAGGTGCAGAACATCGACTATCCGAAAATGGTCGATCCAACCGGCCGCGCGATCGGGCACGGCGTGATCCTCAAGGTCGTGAGCACAAATATCTGCGGCTCGGACCAGCATATGGTGCGCGGGCGCACGACCGCGGAGGTGGGCCTCGTTCTCGGCCACGAGATCACGGGCGAGGTCATCGAGATTGGCCGCGACGTCGAGACGCTGAAGATCGGCGACCTGGTTTCCGTGCCGTTCAACGTGGCCTGCGGGCGCTGCGCGATGTGCAAGGAGCAACACACCGGAGTCTGCCTGAGCGTCAATCCGTCGCGTGCCGGCGGCGCGTACGGCTACGTCGACATGGGCGGCTGGATCGGCGGGCAGGCCGAGTATGTCATGGTGCCGTACGCCGACTTCAACCTGCTGAAGTTCCCCGACCGCGACCAAGCACTGGCAAAGATACGCGACCTCACCTGCCTGTCGGATATCCTGCCCACCGGCTACCATGGCGCCGTGACCGCCGGCGTGAAGCCCGGCTCGACCGTCTACATTGCCGGCGCGGGTCCGGTCGGCATGGCGGCCGCGGCTTCGGCGCGCCTGCTCGGCGCGGCCTGCACCATCGTCGGCGACATGAACCCGGCGCGCCTGGCCCACGCCAAGGCGATGGGATTCGAGGTCGTCGACCTGTCGCGGGATGCGACGCTCGGCGAACAGATGGCCGCTATCCTCGGCACGCCCGAGATTGATTGCGCGGTCGACTGCGTCGGCTTCGAGGCGCACGGACATGGCGCTTCGGGCCACGTGGAGGAGGCGCCCGCGACGGTACTGAACTCGCTGATGGAGATCACGCGCCCCGCAGGTGCGATCGGGATCCCGGGCCTTTACGTGACCGATGATCCGGGTGCGAAGGATGCCGCGGCGCAACGCGGCAGCCTGAGCATCCGCTTCGGCCTCGGCTGGGCCAAGTCGCATTCCTTCCACACCGGCCAGACGCCGGTGCTTAAGTACAACCGCAACCTGATGCAGGCCATCCTGCACAATCGGCTGCCCATCGCGGAAATCGTCAATGTGTCGGTGATCTCACTGGACCAGGCGCCGGAAGGCTACCAGCAGTTCGATGGCGGCGCGCCGCGGAAATTCGTGATCGATCCGCATGGGATGCTGGAGGCGGCCTGATCCGTCGCGCGGAGCGTTAAAAAAGGGCGGCGCAGGCAGGCCGCCCGATTTTATTGGCGCGGCGCGGGCGGGACGATCCCAGCTCCTCTTACCATTTCACGCATGGAGCGCCGGTGCATACTTTTGCGCCTTCCCATGCACCGGCGGCTTCGCCAGCGGCGCCGTCTGCGCCCTCCGCTCGCGTGTCGGCGCCACCCCGAACGCCTCGCGATAACTCTTGCTGAAGTGGCACGCTGACTGGAAACCACAGGCCATCGTGATATGCATGATCGACATGTCGGTCTGCAGCAGAAGCTCGCGCGCACGGCGCAGGCGCAGCGTGAGGTAATAGTGCGTCGGCGTCATCCCGAGGTGGTCGCGGAACAGCCGCTGCAGCTGCCGCTGCGACATCATGGCCAGCCGCGCGAGCTCCTCGCGCGATAGCGGCTCCTCGATGTTGTTCTCCATCAGCGAGATCACCTCGAACAGGGACTTGTTCGCCGACCCCAGCCTCGCGACCAGCGGCATCTTCTGCTGCGCGCTGGTGTCGCGCACATGCTCGACGATGAACTGCTCGGCGATCTGCGTGACCCGGCCCGTGCCGACTCGGCTGGCGATCAGGAACAGCATCATATCGAGGGGCGCGACGCCGCCAGTGCAGGTCACGCGGTCGCGGTCGATCACGAACAGTTCCTTCAGGAAGCGGGTATCGGGGAACTCCTCCTTCAGCGCCGACATGTTTTCCCAGTGGATGGCGCAGGCATAGCCGCCCAGCAGCCCGGACTTGGCCAGCGCGTACGTGCCGGTGCACAGGCTGCCCAGCATCAGCCCTTCACGCGCCGCGCGGCGCAGGGTTGAAAGGTGGTCGGCGCCGGTCGAGCGCTGCACGTCGATCCCGCCGCAGACGAACAGGATGTCCGGCCTCCCGATGCTGTGCGCCGGACGGGTGTCGATCGTCAGGTCGTTGCTCGCCGTCACCGGGCCGCCTTCCGGGCTGATGACGGACCAGCGGTACAGCTCCTGGCCGCTCAGGTAGTTCGCCATGCGCAGCACTTCGATGGCGTTGCTGAACGCGATCATCGAAAAGTTGGGTAGCGGCATGAATGCGAAGTGGGACAGCGACGCGGTTCGGTCGGTGGACATGGGGGCGTTCCTTGGCTTTTTGCGGGCATTCTGGCCTTGGGAATGGCGCGGTGCCGTCTATGGCTATTGATAATGCGAGCGCAACAAACGTGCCATACGGCGAAACCCTAGCAATGGGGGCGGCAACGGCCGCAATCACCGCAAGCACCGCAATGCACCGGATGCGTGACACGCACAGTGCGCCGCGCCAGTACGGTGCGCCAGCGCGGTGCAGCACTCGGTGAGAGGCGCTGACGCCGGAAGCCAACGAGTCTTTCGTCACGCTGCCGGCCGTATCCGTCACGCGGCATGCGTGCGTTTCGTGCCCCACTTGTTCAAATCGGACGCGAATGGCGGAATTGGAAAAGAACGCGTCTGAATTCACCAACCGGTCCAAAACCCGAACGACAAGAATAGATCCGTCGGCAACGCTGCGCCGACCAGGCCGCAAAGCCAAAGCGCCCCGGCGCAGCGGGTCTCACGCCCCGTCAGGCAGCCATCTCAATCAGTCACGGATCATCTATGTCGAACACCCAGACCTTCTTCTCGCAGTCCCTGGCCGAGCGCGACGCACGGGTGCGCGGTGCACTCCTCAAGGAACTCGAGCGGCAGCAGTCGCAAGTCGAACTGATCGCTTCGGAAAATATCGTGTCGCGCGCGGTGCTTGAGGCGCAAGGCTCGGTGCTGACCAACAAGTACGCGGAAGGATACCCGGGCAAGCGCTACTACGGCGGCTGCGAATTCGCGGATGAAGTGGAGGCGCTCGCCATCGATCGCGTGAAGCAACTCTTCGACGCCGGCTTCGCCAACGTGCAGCCGCATTCCGGCGCTCAGGCCAACGGCGCGGTGATGCTGGCGCTGGCCAAGCCGGGCGACACCGTGCTTGGCATGTCGCTCGATGCGGGCGGCCACCTGACCCATGGCGCGAAGCCCGCGCTGTCCGGCAAGTGGTTCAACGCGGTGCAGTACGGCGTGAACCGCGACACCATGCTGATCGACTACGACGAGGTCGAAGCGCTTGCGCGTGAGCATAGGCCGAGCCTGATCATCGCGGGCTTCTCGGCCTACCCGCGCAAGCTGGATTTTGCCCGTTTCCGCGCGATCGCCGACAGCGTCGGCGCGAAGCTGATGGTCGACATGGCGCACATCGCCGGCGTGATCGCGGCGGGCCGCCATCCGAACCCGGTCGGGCACGCCCACGTCGTCACCTCGACCACGCACAAGACGCTGCGCGGCCCCCGCGGGGGCTTCGTGCTGACCAACGACGAGGAGATTGCCAAGAAGATCAACTCGGCCGTGTTCCCCGGCCTGCAGGGCGGTCCCCTGATGCACGTGATCGCGGGCAAGGCGGTCGCGTTTGGCGAGGCGCTGCAGCCGGAGTTCAAGACCTATATCGACCACGTGCTGGCGAACGCGCAGGCACTCGGCGAAGTCCTGAAGGAGGGCGGCGTCGACCTGGTGACAGGCGGCACCGACAACCACCTGCTGCTGGTCGACCTGCGCCCCAAGGGGCTCAAGGGCACGCAGGTCGAGCAGGCGCTCGAGCGCGCCGGCGTCACCTGCAACAAGAACGGCATTCCCTTCGACACCGAGAAGCCGACGATCACGTCGGGTATCCGGCTCGGCGCCCCTGCTGCCACCACACGCGGCTTCGGTGTCGCGGAGTTCCGCGAGATCGGCAGGCTGATCCTGGAGGTCTTCGAGGCGCTGCGCGCGAACCCGGAAGGGGACCCGGCCACGGAGCAGCGCGTGCGCCGTGAGATCTTCGCGCTGTGCGACCGCTTCCCGATCTACTGAGCACCGACAAGAACCAAGGCAAGGAGTGGAGCAACCTATGAGCCCGCTGCACGAAGACAGCATCATCATCGACGGCCTGAACATTTCGAAGTTCGAGCGGTCCGTGTTCGAAGACATGCGCAAGGGCGGCGTCACCGCCGCCAACTGCACCGTCTCGGTCTGGGAGAATTTCACCAAGACCGTGGACAACATTGCGCTGATGAAACAGCAGATCCGCGACCACGGCGAACTGCTGACGCTGGTGCGCACCACCGACGACATCCTGCGCGCCAAGCGTGAAGGCAAGACCGGCGTGATCCTCGGCTTCCAGAATGCGCATGCGTTCGAGGACAACCTCGGCTACATCGAAGCGTTCGCCGACATGGGTGTGCGTGTGGTGCAGCTCTGCTACAACACGCAAAACCTGGTCGGCACCGGCTGCTACGAGCGTGACGGCGGGCTGTCCGACTTCGGCCGCGAGGTGATCACGGAGATGAACCGCGTCGGGATCATGGTCGACCTGTCGCACGTCGGCGGCAACACCTCTTCCGAAGCCATCGCCTTCTCGAAGAAGCCGGTCTGCTACTCGCACTGCCTGCCGTCGGGCCTGAAGGAGCATCCGCGCAACAAGAGCGACCAGCAGCTCAGGGAGATCGCCGATGCCGGCGGCTTCGTCGGCGTGACCATGTTTGCACCGTTCCTGAAGCGCGGGATCGAGGCAACGGTCGATGACTACATCGAAGCGATCGACTACGTCGTGAATCTGGTCGGCGAGGATGCGGTCGGCATCGGCACGGACTTTACGCAGGGCTACAGCACGGAATTCTTCGACATGCTGACGCACGACAAGGGCCGCTATCGCCGGCTGACCAACTTCGGCAAGGTGATCAATCCCGAGGGGATCCGCACCATCGGCGAGTTCCCGAACCTGACCGCGGCGATGGAGCGCGCGGGCTGGAAGACCTCGCGCATCCGCAAGATCATGGGCGAGAACTGGGTGCGGGTCTTCAAGGAAGTCTGGGGCGCCTGAGCCGGCACCGCAGCCAGTCGCAGGACCCTTCAAGCGATTTAGTACAAAACGGGACGTGCCCGCGCGCCGCGCGGGCACGCGGGCAATGCCGCGCCTGCGCAACGACGCAAGCGGCGAATTTATCCTCACGGAGCCACCACGATGCAACCGCAACTGCCGATCGACGTCAACCCTGACACCGGCGTCTGGACTACCGACGCGCTGCCGATGCTGTATGTCCCGCGCCATTTCTTCACGAACAATCACGTTGCCGTCGAAGAGACGCTCGGCGCCGATGCGTACGCCGAGATTCTCTACAAGGCAGGGTACAAGTCCGCGTACCACTGGTGCGACAAGGAGGCCCCACTGCACGGCCTCAGCGGCATGGCCGTGTACGAGCACTACCTGAAGCGGCTGTCGCAGCGCGGCTGGGGCCTTTTCTCTCTCCTCGAAGCCGATCCGGCGACGGCGCATGCGCGCATCGCGCTGCACCACTCGTCGTTCGTGCTTGCGCAGCCGGGCAAGGAAGGCAAGCTCTGCTACATGTTCGCCGGCTGGTTCGCCGGCGCGATGGACTGGGTCAACGATACCGCACCCGCCGGCACGGCTGGGCCGCGCGCGCAGTCGAAGGAAGCGCAGTGCGCGGCCGAAGGCCACGAGCATTGCGTGTTCGAGGTGTCGGCAATCGCCCACTGAGCGTGCGCTGAGCCAGATTTCATCCGCAACACGAAAGACATACGAACGCCAGAGGTCGCCTGCGATGCGCTATCCCCACTTGTTTAGACCCTTGCAGCTCAACCAGCTGACGCTGCGCAACCGGATCGTCAGCACAGCGCATGCCGAGGTGTATGCCGAACCGGACGGCCTGCCGGGCGACCGCTACCTCCGCTATTACGAAGAAAAGGCGAAGGGCGGTGTCGGCCTGGCGATCTGCGGCGGCTCCAGCCCGGTATCGGTCGACAGCCCCCAGGGCTGGTGGAAGTCGGTGAACCTTGCCACGGACAGGATCGTCGAGCCCCTCTCCCGGCTGGCGGAGACGATGCACGGCCACGGCGCGAAGATCATGATCCAGGCCACCCATATGGGCCGCCGCTCGGCGTTCCACGGCGAGCACTGGCCGCACCTGATGTCGCCCTCCGGCGTGCGCGAACCCGTGCATCGCGGCAACGCAAAGATCATCGAGGTGGAAGAGATTCGCCGGATCATCGCCGACTTCGCCACGGCAGCCAAGCGCGTCAAGGATGCGGGGATGGACGGCATCGAGATTTCGGCCGCGCACCAGCACCTGATCGACCAGTTCTGGAGCCCGCGCACCAACTTCCGCACCGACGAGTGGGGCGGCAGCCTGCAGAACCGCCTGCGCTTCGGCGTGGAGGTGCTGCAGGCGGTGCGCGAGGCGGTCGGCAAGGACTTCTGCGTCGGCCTGCGCATGTGCGGCGACGAGTTCCACGAGGATGGGCTCGACCACCAGCAGCTCAAGGAGATCGCGCAGGCCATGTCCGAGTCGGGGCTGATCGACTACCTCGGCGTGATCGGATCGGGCGCGGACACGCACAACACGCTGGCCAACTGCATGCCGCCGATGGCGCTGCCGCCAGAGCCGTTCGTGCACCTGGCGGCGGGCATCAAGTCGGTGGTCCGGATCCCGGTAATGCACGCGCAGAGCATCCGCGACGCGGGCCAGGCGGAGCGGCTGCTGGCAAGCGGCATGGTCGACCTGGTCGGCATGACGCGCGCGCAGATGGCCGACCCGCACATGGTCATCAAGATCCGCGATGGCCGCGAGGACGAAATCAAGCAGTGCGTCGGCGCGAACTACTGTATCGACCGCCAGTACAACGGCCTCGACGTGCTGTGCGTGCAGAACGCGGCCACCTCGCGCGAGGCGACCATGCCGCACGTCATCGAGAAATCGCGCGGTCCCAAGCGCAAGGTCGTCGTGGTTGGCGCGGGCCCGGCCGGCCTGGAAGCGGCGCGCGTTGCGCGGTCACGCGGCCATGACGTGGTGCTGTTCGAGAAGAGCACCGAGGTGGGCGGGCAGATCATGCTCGCATCGAAGGCACCGCAGCGCGAGCAGATGGCCGGCATCGTGCGCTGGTTCGACATGGAGACCAGGCGCCTTGGCGTTGACCGGCGCCTGGGCGTGGACGCCGACGCGAAGATGATCATGGCCGAGAAGCCGGACATCATCGTGCTGGCCACGGGTGG
Organism: Cupriavidus sp. P-10; assembly: GCF_003402535.2. NCBI lineage: Bacteria > Pseudomonadati > Pseudomonadota > Betaproteobacteria > Burkholderiales > Burkholderiaceae > Cupriavidus > Cupriavidus sp. P-10. The sequence goes on along the minus strand of NZ_AP025172.1, from coordinate 1,389,111 downwards.
CCGCGCCTTCTCCGACCAGGTCCCCGCGTGGGGCGTTGCCGAGGGGCTGGCCGTCAGTTCATGGGAAGTGTTGTCCGGGCGTGTCGAAGCGAAGCAGAACGTGCTGGTCTACGACGGTGTGAGCACGCATGCAGGAGCGGGAGTCGCCGACTACCTGGCAAGCCGCGGCGCCAAGGTTGAGATTGTCACGCCGGACGTGAAGGTCGCCGACGACTGTGGCGGCACGACTTTCCCGATCTTCTATCGCCGCCTGTATGCACAGGGCGTGATCCATACGCCGAACTACTGGCTCGACCGCGTCTACGAGGAAGACGGCAAGAAGATCGCGGTGCTGCGCAACGAGTACACGGAAGAGCTGGAGGAGCGCGCGGTCGACCAGGTCGTGATCGAGAACGGCTCGACGCCGAATGACGCGCTCTACTGGAAGCTCAAGCCGGAATCGGTCAACCGCGGCCAGGTCGATGTGCACAAGCTGTTCGCCGCCGAGCCGCAACCGTGCCTGTCGGAGACGCTGGGTAACGGCCGCTTCCTGCTGTTCCGGGTTGGCGACTGCATCTCGATGCATAACATCCACGGCGCGATCTACGACTCGCTGCGGCTCGTGAAGGATTTCTGACCATGAATCCGTCCTTGCTGATTACCGTCCTGCTCTGGCTGTCGGTGGCAGGCCTGGCCTTCGCGGTGCTGCGGCGCGCGTCGTACTGGCGAGTCGGACGGCCGGCCACGGCCGGGTCGCTCGGCATCGCCAACCTGTTCGCGATCCCCAAGCGCTATTTCGTCGACCTGCACCATGTGGTCGCGCGCGATCCGTACATCGCCAGGACGCACGTGGCCACCGCGGGCGGCGCGATCGCAGCGCTGGCGCTGGTGTTCGTCAACTACGGCCTCGCAATTTACTCGCCGTGGCTCGACAAGCTCATCCTGGTCGCGGCGCTCGCGATGCTGATCGGCGCGGTGTTCGTGTGGCGGCGCCGCAAGGCAAAGGACGTGCCGGCGCGCCTGTCGAAGGGTCCGTGGAATACGCTGCCCTGGCTGCTCGGCTCGTTCGCGCTGGGCCTGGCGCTCTATACGGTGGTGCCGCCCGAGGTGATGTCGGGCGCGCTCGCGGTGTTGTGCGCGGTGCTGATCGGCGTCGGCGCGTTCGCGATGACGGTCGGCGCGGCCACGGGCGGGCCGATGAAGCATGCGATGGCGGGCCTGCTGCATCTCGCCTTCCACCCGCGCCAGGAGCGGTTCGCGGCGACGCCCGAATCGTACACCGGCAGCGGCACCGCCACGCCGCCCACGGCGCTCAAGATGCCCGATATCGAGCATAAGGAATACGGTGTCGCGAAACCGGTCGAGTTCCGCTGGAACCAGCTGCTGAGCTTCGACGCATGCGTCCAGTGCGGCAAATGCGAAGCGGCGTGCCCGGCATTCGCTTCCGGCCAGCCGCTCAACCCCAAGAAGCTGATCCAGGACCTGGTCGTCGGCATGGCGGGCGGTACCGATGCCGCCTACGCCGGCAGCCCGACGCCGGGGATCCCCGTCGGCCGGCACCGCGGCGGGCCCAACGGGCCCATCGTGTCGGGCCTGATCGAGGCGCAGACGCTGTGGTCGTGCACCACCTGCCGCGCCTGCGTGCAGGAATGCCCGATGCTGATCGAGCACGTCGATGCAATCGTCGACATGCGCCGCAACCAGACGCTGGTGCATGGCTCCGTGCCGGGCAAGGGTGCCGAAGTGCTGGCGAACCTGCGCGAGACGGGCACCATGGGCGGCTACGACAAGGCGGCGCGCTATGACTGGTCGGTGGACCTGAACGCACCCGTTGCGCGGCCGGGCAAGGCAGTCGACGTGCTGGTCGTGGCCGGAGAAGGTGGCTTCGACATGCGCTACCAGCGCACGCTGCGCGCGCTGGCCAAGGTGCTGAACAAGGCCGGCGTGGACTACGCTGTGCTCGGCGAGGTTGAAACCGACACGGGCGATGTCGCGCGCCGCCTCGGCGACGAGGCTACCTTCCAGCAACTGGCCAAACACCTGATCGGCACGCTCGACGCGCTGTCGTTCAAGCAGATCGTGACGGCCGACCCACACGTGATGCACAGCCTGCGCAACGAATACCGCGCGCTGGGCCTGCGCGTGACGGTGAAACATCACACCACGTATCTCGCCGAACTGGCGTCGGGCGGACTGATTGCGCCCAAGGCGGTGGCAGCGCTGCGCGAGAAGCGCACCACTTATCACGACCCGTGCTACCTCGGCCGCTACAACGGCGAGACCGAGGCGCCGCGCAAGTTGCTGAAGTCCATCGGCATCCAGGTGGTCGAGATGGAGCGCCACGGCATGCGCGGCCGCTGCTGCGGCGGCGGTGGTGGCGCACCGCTGACCGACATCCCGGGCAAGCAGCGCATCCCCGATATCCGCATCGCCGATGCACGTGCGGTTGGCGCCGAAGTGGTCGCGGTCGGATGTCCCAACTGCACCGCGATGCTAGAGGGCGTCGTTGGCCCGCGCCCGGACGTGCTCGACGTGGCTGAACTGGTTGCCGCTTCGCTGGAGTGAACTGATGGACACGATCAAACGAATCGATCCGCGCCGGCCGTTCGTCATCACGGCGGCGGGCCTCAGGCGCATCACGCTCGGCGAGGCCGGCAGCGCTGATGCGGGCTCGGCGCACTGGCCCGCGCACGGTCATGGAGCGGCGGCAAAGCCGCGGCGGCTGGTGAGCGACCCGCGCTACGTGATGCTGGTTGCCGCGCACAGCGAGCGCGGCGCGCTTGACGACCATGCACGCCAGGCGGTTGCCGCCGCGGCGCTGCTGGCGGACGCGCAAACCGAAGTCGCGCTGCTGGTGTTCGGCGAGCTGAAGGACGATGCGGCGGAACTTGGCGCCGACAAGCTGATCGCGCTGCCGGAGTTCGACCGCCGCACGTTCGCCCCCGAGGCAGAGTTGCGGGCGCTGCAGGCATGCGCCACGGCGCTGTCGGCCAGGCATGTCTTCATTCCGGACAATGCGGCGGGCGACGGCGATCTCGGCCGCCGGTACGCGGCAGCGGCGGCGGAAGCAGGGGCTAGCGTTGCAACGCATGTAGTGGAGATCGATGCGCATCACGTCGGCACGTATGCACACGCTAAGCGTATGTTCGCGACCCGGGCGTTGACCGACGTGATCCTGCTGGCGCCGGGCGCGGTCGACGCGAAGCTGCCGTTCACCGGCGCGGGCGAGCGGCTTTCGCCCGACTTCCTGTGCGCCAAGGGGAGCAGCACGCATCCGTACCGCGATCTCGGCATCGAGGAGATCGATGCCGCACGGGTCGCGCTCGAGGAGGCCGACTTTATCGTGGCGGCCGGCAACGGCGTGACTGATATCGGCGCGTTCGAGCGCCTGGCCGGCACGTTCGGCGCCGCCATTGCCGCCAGCCGTGTCGCCGTGGACAACGGGCATTTCACCCGCGACAAGCAGGTGGGCGCCACCGGCAAGACGGTCGAGGCGAGTGTCTACATCGCATTCGGGATCTCCGGCGCAGTGCAGCACTTGCAAGGCATCAAGGACTGCCGCCACGTAATCGCCGTCAACGTGGACGGCAGCGCGCCGATCGCCAAGCGCGCGAACCTGACCATTGTCGGCGACGCGCACGAGACCATTGCCGCGCTGATGGAGCTCGTGCAGGCGGCGCGCCCCGGGCGCGGCCAGCCGGCCACGGCCCGTCCCCGGGAACTCGCAGGAGTCGCAGCATGAACGCCCCCCGACAAGTGAAACGCATCGCAGTGCTGGTATCCGTAGGCCGCCATCCGGTCAGCGGCGCGCCGCGCTACAGCCGCAACGACGCCGCCGCGCTGGAGCTCGGGCGCAGCCTTGCCGAAAAACACGGTGCCCAGCTTGCCGTGGTGCATGCGGGCGATGCGGCCGAGCCCGCACTCGCCGACTACCTGGCGCTCGGCGCTGGCGAAGTCGAGGTCCTGGGGTGCGATCCCACCGAATGCTCGGCACACGTGCTCGCCGCGCATGTGAAGAACTGCGACCTCGTGCTGACCGGAACGCGCGCGGAGGGCGCTTACGACACCGGCATGCTGCCGTATCGGCTCGCCGCGGCAATGGGCCGCCCACTGGTCGGCGCTGCTGTCGACGTCGACATCGACGGCGGACGCGTCGCCGTGCGGCAGTTCCTGCCCAAGGGGCTGCGCCGGCGCGTCGATGCGGCGCTGCCCGCGGTGGTTGCGGTGCATCCCCTTGCCAACGCGAACCCGCGCTATGCCTACGCGCGCTTGCGCGGGGGAGCGATCCGCACTGCACCGGCTGTGCGCAGCACGTACCACGACGCCGCGGCATGGGTGCTCGGTGCCGTCGAGCGCAAGCCGGTCAGGCTGGCGGCGGCCGAAAAGCGCTCGGGCCACGCCCGGATGCTGTCGGCGACGACCACCGAGAGCCGCGGCGGCAGCGTCGTAAACGGTGGGACTTCGGTCGAAAAAGCACAAGTCATCCTCGCGTATTTACGCGAGCATCAACTCATCGACTACTGACATTGCCGGGTCGGCAAACAACCAGGGACGCAGGGAATCCGGAGCAAAACGATGAAAGAATCGGCAGACATTCGCGCGCTGGTGGAACGGCGCAAGGCGGGCCACAGCCTCGAGGCGCCTTTTTACCTGAGCGACGAGATCTTCGCGCTCGACATGGAGGCAATCTTCCGCCAGCACTGGATCCAGGTGGCGGTCGAGCCCGACGTGCCGGAGCCGGGAGACTACGTGACGGTCGAGCTTGGCCAGGACTCGATCCTGATCGTGCGCGACGACGACATGCAGGTCCGCGCGTACCACAACGTTTGCCGCCATCGCGGCGCACGGCTCTGCAATGAGGACAAGGGCACGGTTGGCAACATCGTGTGTCCGTATCACAGCTGGACCTATAACCTCAGCGGCGAGCTGATGTTTGCCGAGCACATGGGCGAAAAGTTCGACCGCTGCAAGCACAGCCTGAAGTCGGTCCACGTGGAGAACCTTGCCGGGCTGATCTTCGTCTGCCTGGCCAGGGAGGCGCCGGATTTCGCGCCGATGCGCACCGCGATGGAGCCGTACCTGTTGCCGCACGACCTGCCGAACACCAAGGTCGCAGCACAGGTCGACATCATCGAACAGGGCAACTGGAAGCTCACGATGGAGAACAACCGCGAGTGCTACCACTGCGTGGCGAACCATCCGGAGCTGACGATCTCGCTGTACGAGTACGGCTTTGGCTACCAGCGCTCGCCCGCCAACGCCGATGGCATGGAGTCGTTCGAGCGCACCTGCGAGGAGCGCGCTGCGCAATGGGAAGCCATGAAGCTGCCGTCGGCCGAGATCGAGCGGCTGCTGGAGACGACCGGCTTCCGCACCCAGCGCCTGCCGCTGGACCGCAGCGGCGAGTCGCAGACGCTCGATGCCAAGGTGGCCTCGAAGAAGCTGCTGGGCAACTTCGAGCAGGCCGACCTCGGCGGACTTTCCTTCTGGACGCAGCCGAATTCGTGGCATCACTTCATGAGCGACCACATCGTCACGTTCTCGGTGATCCCGCTGTCGGCTGGCGAGACCCTGGTGCGAACGAAATGGCTGGTGCACAAGGATGCGCGCGAGGGCGTGGACTACGACGTGAAGAACCTGACGGCGGTGTGGAACGCGACCAATGACCAGGACCGCGCGCTGGTCGAGTACTCGCAGCGTGGCGCGGCGAGCAGCGCGTACGAGCCCGGCCCGTACTCGCCATTCACGGAAGGCCTGGTCGAGAAGTTTTCGGCCTGGTATATCCGCCGGCTCGCCGAGCAGATCGGCGCCTGAGCGCAAAGCAGCGGAGGTTGACATGATGCGCGATGCGGTGCATTTCGAATCGGCAGATAGCCGGGTGACGCGCCCGGCGTTCTGGAACGCGCTTCCGGAGCGCTGGACGAGCGACGTGGAGGAAACGCTCATATGCTGCCACGTGCGGCAGGAAACGCACGACGTGAAGAGCTTCTTTTTCCGTTCACCCCAGGGGCGCGCCTTTGTGTTCGAACCGGGGCAGTTCATCACGCTGGAACTCGAAATCGACGGCGAGACAATCAATCGCTGCTATACGATCTCTTCTTCGCCAGCGCAGCCGCACACGGTCTCGATCACGGTCAAGCGCGTGCCCGATGGCAAGGTGTCGAACTGGCTGCACGACACCGTGAAGCCGGGAACGCCGCTCCGCATGCTGGGGCCGGGCGGCGAGTTTACGTGTGCGCGGCATCCGGCGCACAAGTACCTGTTCCTGTCCGCCGGCTCGGGCATCACGCCGCTGATGTCGATGAGCCGCGCGCACCATGATCTCGCCGAGGATCGTGACATCGTGTTCGTGCACAGCGCGCGCACGCCTGACGACATCATCTTTGCACGGGAGCTGGATCTGATCGCCTCTGACCAGGGCAACTTCCGCACGGCGTTCGTCTGCGAACGGGTCGGCGCGCGCACCAACTGGTCGGGCGTCACGGGGTTCCTGTCGCTGCCGCTGCTGAAGCTGGTCGCGCCGGACTTCATGGAGCGCGAGATCTTCACGTGTGGGCCCGCGCCGTACATGAAGGCGGTGCGCGGACTGCTCGACGAGGCCGGCTTCGATCGCAGGCGCTACCACGAGGAGAGCTTTTCCTTCGAGACATTGAACGCGGAGCCTGCCCCCGGCGAAGCGATCGAGGCGGTCGAGGGCGGCGCGCCGGCGGCCAACGGCCATGCGGACACCGCGCAGTTCAGCATCAGTTTCGCCAAGAGCGGCCGGGAGATTGCCTGCCATGCGGGGCAGCACGTGCTCGACGCGGCGCGCCAGTCCGGCGTGCGGCTGCCTGCGTCGTGCACGCAGGGCATGTGCGGCACCTGCAAGGTCAGGCTTGTCAGCGGCCAGGTGGACATGAAGCACAACGGCGGCATCCGCCAGCGCGAGATCGACCAGGGCATGGTGCTGCTGTGCTGCAGCAAGCCGCTGTCGGATCTCGTGATCGACAAGTGAGGGCCGGCGCGTACGACGACCGGCGTTTGCTTTGAAAAGGGAGCGCCTCGGCGCCGATTACAGGAGGGTAGACATGAAACTTCTCGGAAAACTATTCTGCACCGGCGCCGCGTCGGTCATGCTGACATGGAGCGCGCTGGCGCTCGGGGACACCAAGCCAACCCTGAAGATCGGCTACGTCGAAGGCTGGGACGACAGTGTCGCCACCACCAACGTCGCCGCACGCATCATCGAGAAGAAGCTCGGGTATCCGGTGCAACTCGTGCCGGTGGCGGCGGGCGTCATGTGGCAGGGCGTCGCCCGCGGCGACCTCGACGCGACGCTGTCCGCCTGGCTGCCGGTCACGCAGGGCGCCTATTGGGAGCAGTTCAAGACCAAGGTCGTCAATCTGGGGCCAAACTTCACCGAGGCCAGGATCGGGCTGATCGTGCCGGCATCGGTCAGTGCGAAAAGCATCGATGAACTGAACGCGCAGAAGGCGTCGTTCGAAGGCCGCATCGTCGGCATCGATGCCGGCGCCGGCGTGATGCGCAAGGCGTCCGAGGCGATCAAGAGCTACGGGCTCAGCTATTCGCTGATGCCCAGTTCCGGCAGCGCGATGACGGTTGAACTGGCGCGCTCAATGAACGCGAACAAGCCGGTGGTTGTGACCGGCTGGGCGCCCCACTGGATGTTCGCCAAGTGGAAACTGCGCTTTCTTGATGACCCGAAGAAGGTCTTCGGGGACGCCGAGCATGTCGACAACATCGTGAACCCGGGCCTGGAGAACAAGGCGAAGCCGGTAGTGGCCTTCCTGAAGAAATTCCAGTGGAAGCCGGGCGAGATCGATAGCGTGATGCTGGCGATCCAGAATGGCACCAAGCCGGATGCGGCTGCCGACGCGTGGATCGCCGCGCACGGGGACCGCGTCAGCGGGTGGCTCGAGAATACGCAGTAATTCGGTCGCACCACTTCGCAGAACTTATATACCCACCAAAAAACGCAGGCCACGATCGCACAACGATCGTGGCCTGCGTTGCTTTGCTTAGTGGAGTACGACCGTCCGGTCCCCGTTCAGGAACACCCGGCGCTCGATGAACGCCTTCACCGCGCGCGCCAGCGTGATGCATTCCACGTCGCGCCCGACGGCCAGCAGCTGGTCCGGCCGGTACGAATGATCGACGCGCTCGACGGCCTGCTCGATGATCGGCCCTTCGTCGAGGTCATCGGTGACGAAATGCGCGGTCGCGCCGATCAGCTTGACGCCCCGTGCATGCGCCTGGTGATAGGGCTTCGCGCCCTTGAAGCCGGGCAGGAATGAATGGTGGATATTGATGGCGCGGTTGGCGAGCTTCGCGCTGGTCTCCGCGGAGAGCACCTGCATGTACCGGGCGAGGATCACCAGCTCGGCGCCGCTCGACTCGAACAGGTCCAGCCAGCGCGCTTCCTGCTCGGCCTTGGTCTGCGGCGTGATCGGGAAGTGCCGGAACGGCAGGTCATGCTGGCGCGCCATCGGCTCCAGGTCGGCATGGTTCGAGGCAATGCCAACGATGTCCATCTTCAGCTCGCCCATGCGCCAGCGGAACAGCAGGTCCGCCAGGCAGTGTTCGAGCCTGGACACCATGATCAGCACTTTCGGGCGCGCCTGCGCATCGTGAACGGCCCATTGCATGCCGTAGCTCTGCGCGATCGGTGCGAATTCCTGCCGCAGCCTGGCGACATCCAGCGCCTGCGCGTCCGTTGAATGGAACACGCAGCGCAGGAAGAAGCGGTTGCTCAGGTCGTCGTCGAAGACGGTCAGCTCATCGATGTAGCAGCGATGGCGCTCGAGCAGGCCGACCGTGGCGGCCACCTGCCCCGGGGCACTCGGGCACGACAGCGTCAGGATGTGCTGCTGTGAAGGAGACAGCGCGTTCATGCGAATCCTCTCTGGTTGACTGGCCGCGCACGCATCGTGCGCGCACATGCCATGCGCCAAGTAGATCAGGCCGCGCGGACACCGGATAGAACCGAAACGCCGCGATGCTGGTACCAGCCCGCCGCGCCGAGCGGTGCGCCTGACCCGCCCATGAGGCGCCCATGCCGGATCGTCGGGGTCGTTTGTGAACAGTCGGCGTCAAAATCGCCTTGCCTGGTTGTCTTTGTCGTATTTCCGCAAGCGCTTGTCGGAATTCGTCGGCAGGGGAGGGCGTTTCTTGGCAACCATGTAGGGAATCGCGCAATGCAGGTTGCGGTGCGACGACAAGGTTTGCTCAGGCATTCCAGGGAGGAAGTAGCAACGTGCCGCCAGCGTTTCCCGGACCAGTGGAAAAAGCGTTGGCATGCCATATGACGAGTGAGTCCCCGCAGGACCAGGAGAAGTTTCAATGGATAGTCCCAAGGTCGTGGTCGAAGGTCTGTGCAAGGTCTTTGGCAGCAATCCCAGACAGGCGCTCGACATGCTCGCCGCCGGTTCGACGAAGGATGATGTGTTCCGGCGCACCGGCCAGGTGGTCGGTGTGCACAACGTGTCGTTCGAAGTGAAGGAAGGCGAAATATTTGTGCTGATGGGCCTGTCGGGCTCCGGGAAGTCTACGTTGATCCGCCTGGTGAACCGGCTGGTCGAGCCCACCGCCGGCAAGGTCCTGATCGGCGGCCGCGACGTGGCCGCAGTGAGCCGCGGCGAGCTGATCGCGCTGCGCCGCAAGGACATGAGCATGGTGTTCCAGTCGTTCGCGTTGATGCCGCAGCGCACCGTGCTGTCAAATGCCGCGTTCGGGCTGGAGGTGGCGGGAGTTGGCAGGAAGGAGCGCGAGCGCCGTGCCATGGACGTGCTGGAGCAGGTCGGCCTCGCGACATTCGCGCAGAAGCTGCCGCGCGAGCTATCGGGCGGCATGCAGCAGCGCGTGGGCCTGGCGCGTGCGTTGGCGGTCAATCCGTCGCTGATGATCATGGACGAGGCCTTCTCCGCGCTGGACCCGCTCAAGCGCAAGGAAATGCAGAACGTGCTGCTTCAGCTGCAGAAGGAGCACCGGCGCACCATCATGTTCGTATCGCACGACCTGGAAGAGGCGCTGCGCATCGGCAGCCGGATCGCGATCATGGAGGGCGGACGGCTCGTTCAGGTTGGCACGCCGCAGGAGATCATTGCTAACCCGGCCGACAACTACGTCCGCAAGTTCTTCGACGGCATCGACACAAGTCGCTACCTGACCGCCGGCGATCTGATGCAGACCAATGCGGTGCCGACCCTGTCACGGCTCGATGCGGCCAACATTGCCGCGACGCTGAACGGCAGCGAAGACTATGCCTTCGTGCTCGATGCGCAACGCAAGCTCCGTGGCTTCGTCACGCGCGACGCGACGCAAAGCGTGCGTCCCGTAGAGAGCATCCGGCGCAACGCCTCGCTCGACCACGTTGTCGAGCGCGTCGTCGCGAATCCCAATGCCCTGCCGGTCGTCGATGACGACGGCTGCTATTGCGGCTCGGTCAGCCGCGCCGTCATCCTGAAAGCAATCACGCACTCGCGAGGCAACCATGTCTGAACTACTCCCACTCGGCCGCTGGGTCGACCAGTCCGTCCACTACCTCCTCGATCACGATGCGGCAACGTTCGACGCCATCGGCCGCGCGATAGGGGGCCTCGCTGAATGGATCGAGCGCGGCCTGCAGGCCGTGCCGATGTGGCTGATGATGGCCATCTTCATCGGCATCGGCCTCTGGCGCGTCGGCTGGCGCTTCGCTCTGTTCGCGGCCGCGTCGCTGTTCGTGATTTTCGCGACCGGATTCTGGGATCAGACCATCATCACGCTGGGCCTCACGCTGTCGTCCACCATCATCAGCCTGCTGCTTGGCGTTCCGCTCGGCATCTGGGCGGCGAAGAGCAGGGTAGTGGCCGCCACCGTGCGCCCGGTCCTTGACCTGATGCAGACCATGCCCGCATTCGTCTACCTGATTCCCGCCGCGATGCTGTTCGGCCTCGGGCGCGTGCCGGGCATCCTGGCGACGGTGATCTTCGCGATGCCGCCCGCGGTACGGCTGACCAGCCTTGGCATCCGCCAGGTGAACATGGAGATCGTCGAAGCGGGCCATGCCTTCGGCTGCACGCCGTGGCAACTGCTATACAAGGTGCAGTTCCCGAACGCGCTGCCGTCGATCATGCAGGGCGTGAACCAGACCATCATGATGGCGCTGTCGATGGTCATCATCGCATCGATGGTCGGGGCCGGCGGCCTGGGCAACGAGGTGCTCGCGAGCATCCAGCGGCTGGATATCGGCCTGGGCTTCGAAAGCGGGCTCTCGGTCGTGCTGCTGGCGATCGTACTGGACCGCATCACCGAGAGCTTCGGCCGCGCGCCTGGTGACGCGAAGGCGCCGCTGTTCGCCGGGCTCAGGCAGCTGTTCGGCGCCAAAGCCAGCACGGCGCAAGCCTGATCCAGCGCCAGCCGCCGCCAGGAAATTGATCCGAGGGCCGTTGCAGCCGTGCCAACCGACAGCGCTTTCCCATCGATGCCGGCCACCGCGCCCCTCGGGCCACCCGGCGCACCCGGCTTACCCGGCTTACCCGGCCCATTAGGGCCACTCTCGCATTTCGGCTTCCTGACATTGCCTGACTTCTCGATGATCGCGTTCTCGAGCGCGGTCGAAGTGCTACGCATGGCCAACTACCTCGGGCGTGCCGATCATTACACGTGGTCGATCTATTCGACCGACGGCGATCCGGTGCATGCGAGCAACGGCATCGTGGTACGGCCGACGCGCGCGCTCGACCACTCGGCACTGCCGGATGTCATGATCGTTTGCGGAGGCATTCGAATCCGCGATACCGTCGACGAAGGCACGCGCGCCATGCTGGCGAAGCTGGCCGCGCAGGCCATACCGCTCGGCAGCATCTGCACAGGCGCCTACGCACTGATGTCGAGCAAGCTGCTTGACGGATACCGCTGCGCCGTGCATTGGGAAAGCCGGTCGACGCTGCACGAGGAGTTTCCGCTGGTGCATTTCGCCGACGAGCTGTTCGTCATCGACCGCGACCGGCTCACTTGCACGGGTGGCACGGCACCCATCGACATGATGCTGCATCTCGTCGGCTTGCGCTTCGGCCGGCAACTTGCGGCGCAGGTCTCCGAACAGTTCATACTGGAGCGTATTCGCAGCGCGACCGATGCGCAGCCGATCCCGGTCAACGCGCGGGTCGGGCTGTCGCGGGCGGAGCTGGTCGAGGTGGTGCGGCTGATGGAGGCGAACATCGAGGAACCCCTGTCACTCGATGAACTGGCGCGGCTGGTGCGGCTGTCGCAGCGCCATCTGCAGCGCATGTTCAAGTTTTATCTGAACGTGTCGCCGACCCACTACTACCTGACCCTGCGCCTGAAGCGGGCGCGCGATATGCTGCGCACGACCAGCGCGTCGATCGCGCAGGTGACGGCGGTCTGCGGATTCCAGTCGCCGTGCCATTTCAGCAAGGCATACCGTGCGCAGTTCGGCCATGCGCCCAGCCACGAACGCCGGCAGCCAGGGTGAGTGGTCAGCACCGCGCCGGCGCTTGGAAATGCGTGCATCTGTGTGTGAAAGTGTCTTTTTCGACATGCGACGCCACGATCGCTTGCATGGCTGTGCCATTAGAATCAATGGCAGGGAATTAGGCCGGCTGTAAATGGCATCCCGTCGACTCATTTTGGTCGCGGAGAGGATTCAATGACCAATCTTGCCGGAAGGCTGCTCGTTGCGAGCCTGAACGTCATACTGCTGTCCTTCGCTTGCACCCAGTCCCATGGGGCCGATCGGAAACAGGTCGTCAGGATCGGCGTGTCCACGCCACTTACCGGGCTCAATGCCGCCAATGGCAAGGACATGGAGAACGGTGTTCGCCTCGCCGTAGAGGAAGCCAATGCGCAGCGTATCCGGCTGGATGGTCAGGATGCCCGTTTCGAACTTGCTCCGGCGGACGACCAGAGCGATCCGCGCATCGGCGTTCAGGTGGCCCAGAAGCTGGTCGATGACGGGGTGGCCGTGGTTGTCGGCTACTACAACTCAGGCGTCGCGCTTCCGGCCGCGCCGATTTTCGCCCGGGCAGGTATCCCGGTAATCCATCCGGCGGCTACCAACCCGGCCATTACGCAGCAAGGCCTGAAGACCGTTTTCCGCATCATTCCGACCGATGCGCAAAACTCCGGCAACGCAGGCAAGTACGCAGTCACGGTAATGAAGGCGCAGCGCATTGCCGTGATGGATGACCGGACCGCGTTCGGCCAGGGGGCGGTGGACGAGTTCAGGAAGGCCGTCGCCGCGGCGGGCGGCGAGATCGCGATAGCGGAATATACCAACGACAAGTCGGTCGAGTTCAGCGCGCAGCTCACGAACATCCGGGCCGCCAACGCCGGCCTGCTGTTCTTCGCCGGACTGGACAACCAGGCGGCGCTCATCACGAAACGCATGCGCGAGCTGGGCATGCGCACCCAGTTCGTCGGCAGCGGCGGTATCGCCGACAGCATCTTCCTGAGCATTGCCGGGCCCGCTGCGGAAGGCGCGATGGCATGGGAATATGGGCGCCCGATCGACAGTCTGCCGCAAGGCAAGGCTTTCATGCAGAAGTTCCGGAAGCGCTTCGGCAGCGACAGCCTCAGCTATGCGCCGTTCGCCTACGACGCCGCGTGGGTGGCCATCAACGCGATGAAACAGGCCGGCTCCGCGAAGCCTGCCGAATTCACGCCGGCGCTGCGCGCAACGCAATACGAGGGGGTGACCGGGAAGATCGCCTTCGATGCCAATGGCGACCTGAAGAATCCCACATCGACCCTGTACCAGGTCAGGGGAGGCCACTGGACGCCGGTCACGACGATTGCGGTCGAGTGACGTGCGGGCTGGCCTCGTGGCGGTACTTCGGGGCAGAACGCGAATGCGATCTCCGGCGCCTGCATACGCATGTGCTTAACACTCCCGAGTAAGCCGGGTTGCCAGAATCCAGCCTTGGCGCGAATGTCCCAAGGTATCGACGCACCGGTTCTATCTCCCAAGCTGAAAAATTTGATGTACTAGTGACACGCCCTGCGGCCGACGCTCGGTTCGGAGCCCCCGGAACTGGTACGGCAGGGATGGCCGAGGGCAGTACGTCCGTCAGGACAGTTGACATCTTCATGTCGTCAGCTTGGCACACCGTTGGGTGAAAGGAAACATCATGGAACAGATCGATGGCCTGGCTTTCCGCAAGGCGTTGGGTGCTTTTCCCACCGGGGTGACCGTGATGACCACGTTGGACGCCACCGGAAGGAGGTGTGGAATGACAGTCAACTCCTTCAGTTCTGTCTCGCTGAATCCACCCTTGATTCTGTGGAGTCAGTCGCTTTCATCGAAAAGCTACACCGCGTTTCGGGATGCCGAGCGATTCGCTGTAAATATCCTGTCAGAAAATCAAATTCAGATATCCAGACAGTTCTCGACCGCCAGCGACGACAAGTTTCGAAATATTACCTTTCGATCTGGTTTGGGAGGTATTCCCATCATTGGTTCATGCGCTGCAAACTTGGAATGCGTGAAGGTTTCCGCCCATCGTGAAGGCGATCATGTCATTTATATCGGTCGAGTTATCCGCCTGGAACGGTCCGAGCACAGGCCACTCGTCTTTGGTGATGGGCGCTACCTTGTAGCACGAGCCCACGAGCAAGATCGTTAGCGGTTTTTCCCGCACCCCGGGGCAACTGCTGCGCGTGTTTTCGATACAAGCTCTTGGCGCCAGACTTACAGGTGTTGGCGCTTCGAAGTATGAACATCCGCGCCCCCCCCTGACATGGTGGTTTTACTTGCGTATCGAGTTTTCCGTAGAAAAGGATGCGAGTCAATGAAGACCAGGAACATGGCGGTCCCCATTATTTTCACGGCAAGCCTAGTCGTCGCGTATTTTTTACCAGATCGGATATCGGTTCCGATGATTCTATTGGCGTCGGTAATGGCTGTCAGTCATGCATGCCTAAGGAAATAGCATGCGTATAACGTGATGTCGCGTTGGTTGATTGTTGCCCTTGCCGGTCACCTCCAGCCGCCAGCGCACGACATCCTGAGCATCGCGCCGGCAGAAGAACCCCCCGCGGCAGAATAGATGTCGCCCCTATAGAATTTGAACCCTGGGGGCGATGAGAGAGAGAAGTGGCTCGTTACGGGAAGGATTTCAAGGACCGGGCGGTAGCGCGGTTGTTACCGCCGGAGAGTGCGGCGGTGGAAGTGGTTGCAAGGGAACTGGGTGTGGCAGTGGCCACGCTGGAGCGCTGGCGTGCGGACGCTATGTCCATGCCCGCTCGCGAGCGGGCATGGACAGCGGCGGCCAGGTTTGAGGCGGTGCTGGCGACGGCTGCGATGGACGAGGCCAGCAAGAACGCCTGGTGCCGTGAGAACGGTGTGTATCCGCAGGAGTTGGAGCAGTGGCGTGCTGCCGCCACGCAGGCGCTGGCGGAGCCCGAGGATGCGCGCGCCACCCCTCGCGAGACGAAGGCCGATCGGCGCCGCATCAAGGAACTCGAACGCGAGCTGCGCCGCAAGGAGAAGGCGCTGGCTGAAGCCGCCGCCCTGCTGATACTCTCAAAAAAGCTAGAGGGCATCTTCCCGAAGGACAAGGACGAGGACGCATGATCGGCCTGGAAGATCGCCACACGATGGTCCGCCATATCGAAACCGCGCATGCAGGCGGCGCTCGCCTGCGCCTGGCGTGCGAGGTAGCTGGCATAACCGTGCGCACTCTGCAACGCTGGAAGGCCCACGATGGCCTGGTGGTCGGCGACCGCCGCCCCGGGGCCGAACGGCCCACGCCCGCGCATGCGCTGAGCATTGAGGAGCGCGAACGCATTCTGGCCGTTGCCAACGAGCCGCGCTTCGCCGACATGCCGCCGGCGCGCATCGTACCGATGCTGGCCGACGAGGGTGTCTACCTGGCCAGCGAATCGAGCTTCGGTCGGGTGCTGCGCGCCCATGGGCAGACCCGGCATCGAGGACGCGCTAAGGCGCCGCGCCAGCGCCGTCCGCCCACCACGCACGTGGCCACGGGGCCGCGCCAACTGTGGTGCTGGGACATGACGTATTTGCCGGCCGAGGTCGCCGGGCGCTGGTTTTATCTGTACCTCATCCTGGACGTGTACAGCCGCAAAATCGTGGGCTTCGAGGTCCACGACCGCGACGACGCCGACCACGCGGCGCATCTGGTCAAACGCACAGCGCTGGCCGAGGGCATTCACGCCATGGCGGCCAAGCCGGTGCTGCACGGTGACAACGGCGCCACGCTCAAGGCCACCACGGTGTTGGCGATGTTGCACTGGCTGGGCGTCAAGCCCTCGTACTCGCGTCCGCGGGTGAGCGACGATAACGCCTTCGTGGAAAGCCTGTTCCGCACGGCCAAGTACCGGCCGGAGTTCCCGTCTACAGGCTTTGCCGATCTGGTCACGGCACGTACGTGGGCGGCCCACTTCGTCCACTGGTACAACCATGAGCACCGGCACAGCGGCATCCGCTACGTGAGCCCGGCACAGCGCCATGCCGGAGAGGACAACAAGATTCTGGCCGCGCGCCACGCGCTCTATGTTCAGGCTCGTGACTGCAACCCGCGTCGCTGGTCACGACACACGCGCGACTGGTCGCCAATCGACACGGTCACGCTCAATCCGGAGCGCGAGATTGCCGTGCCCACCGGTGGTATCAAGCCAGGAGCCGAAAACCAGCGTTTGGCTGCATGAATGAGGCGACATCTACCTTGACGCGCGCCGAGAACGCCCCCATGGTGGTCGCGGTCAGCTCCGACGCCCGCAGTCCGCCCAGATAGCGCACGGGCAGCACCCAGCGGCAGCGTGCTGTGTGCAGGCGCTCCCGAGCGGTCTCGGTCGGCACTGCGCGCTTCGCTTCATCGCAACACCTCGCTGTTGAGGACACCAGCAAGACCACGCCTGACAGGCGCTGTCACGGCCCTGACCCGGTCAACCCGGGGCAGGGCGCCGGGCTCAGGCGACGTAGTGGACCCAGCCGAGGGTGTCTGGCTCCTTGCCGCGCTGGATGCCGGTCAGCAGCGTACGGAGGCGGCGGGTGACTTCGCCTTCGCCGCCGTTGCCGATCGTGAATTCACCGCCGGCATGGCGTACGTTGCCGATGGCAGTCACCACGGCGGCGGTGCCGCAGGCGAACGTTTCCTTGACGCGGCCGCTGTTGGCATCAGCCTGCCATGCGTCGAACGCGTACGGGGTTTCCGACACCTTGATGCCTTCGCGGCGGGCCAGTTCGATGATGGATGCGCGCGTGATGCCGGGCAGGATCGTGCCGGACAGCGGCGGCGTCAGCAGCGAGCCGTCCTCCATGACGAAGAACACGTTCATGCCGCCGAGTTCCTCGATCCAGCGGTGTTCAGCGGCGTCAAGGAAGACCACCTGGTCGCAGCCTTTCTGCGATGCCTCCGTCTGCGCGATCAGGCTGGCCGCATAGTTGCCGCCGCACTTCGCTGCCCCGGTGCCGCCAGGCGCAGCACGCGTGTACTGGTCCGACACCCACACCGTGACCGCCGACTTGCCGCCCTTGAAGTACGGGCCGACCGGGCAGGCGATCACGCAGAACACATACTCGGCCGCGGCGCGCACGCCGAGGAAGGTCTCCGTAGCAAACATAAACGGGCGCAGGTACAGGCTGCCGTCGCCGCCCGGGATCCAGTCGCGGTCGATGTCTACCAGCGCTTCGACGGCGCGGAGGAAATCGGCTTCCGGCAGGTCGGCCATTGACATGCGGGCGGCGGAGGCGCGGAAGCGCTTGGCGTTCTCCTGCGGGCGGAACAGCGAGATCTTGCCATCAGCGCCGCGATAGGCCTTCATGCCTTCGAAGATTTCCTGCGCATAGTGCAGGACGGCGCAGGCCGGGTCGATCTGGAATGGACGGCGCGCTTCCACCTTGGCGTCATGCCAGCCGCGCCCCTCGGTCCAGCGGATTGTGACCATGTGGTCGGTGAACACGCGTCCGAAGGTAGGGTCGACCAGCGCGGCCGCGATCTTGTCGGCCGGTGTGGGGTTGGGGTGACGCTCCACGGTGAACTGCAATTGTTTGTCGGCGCTCATGTTTCTGTGTCTCTTCGTCTTAGGCTAGGGATTCCAAATGTCCTATGCAATACATGCAAGTCAGTCCCGGGATAAAAGGAGGCAAGTGGCGGTAAGGCCCAACGCTTCCCTCCCATCCGGTGCATGGGCTGAAGTGTAACTCGATGGTGCGGTGCAGTATCGCAAGCGCAAACCACAGTCGCGGTTCGTCGGTATCGATGACTGGGCGATCGCACGCGGTCACCATACGGAACGATCATCGTCGACCTGGAGTGACAAGGCGTGCCCGCAGCGCTTGGGTTGGCGAACCGTCGCATATTGCACCAAGGTAAAAGCCACCCCAATAACCAGAAAATCCTGGGACTTCGCGGGCACGAATTTCGCTGGCTGATCGACGGTTCAGGGCGACTCGACAGCAAGATAGCCCTCTGGAGTGAGGGCTATCTTGCCTTTCGCCTTACGTCACGTGGCCATTGCCCCCAGCCCGGCAAGCAGGGTTGCGGCCCGTCAGGAACCAGGTTTGCAGCGTGCCGATCCCTTTCGCCTCGATCGCGCCGCGCTCTTCGAACAGGAACGACTCGCCCAGCAGGCGCCTGGTCGCGTCGGTGACCTGCACCCGTCCGGCCACGCCGTGGGACTCCATCCGGCTCGCGATGTTGACCGCGGCACCCCACAAGTCGTAGATGAACTTGCGCTTGCCGATGACACCGGCGACCACTGGTCCGCTATGGATGCCAATGCGCAGCTGCAGGTTGAAGCCGGTGCGTTGGTTAAAGTGCATGAAGGCCTCGGTCATGTCCAACGCCATCTGCGCTGCCCGCACCGCGTGATCAGGTGCCGGCTCCGGCAGCCCCGCGGCCGCCATGTAGGCGTCACCGATGGTTTTGATCTTCTCGAGGCCGCGGAGGTCGGCAACGGTGTCAAACTCGGTGAAGATCTCATTGAGGACGGCCACCAGCTGCTCGGGGCTCATGCCCGCTGAAAACCGCGTGAAGGCCACGATGTCCGCGAAGAGGACCGTCACGTCCGGAAAGCTGTCGGCGATGAGTTCCGGATCGCCGCTGGCGACAAGATCAGGACGCGTTTTCAGCCGTTCAGCGATCGAGCAGGGCAGCAGATTGAGCAGCAGCCGCTCCGACAATGCCTGCTCGGCCAGAAGCCTGTCGTAGAGGCTCTGGAGCTCGTCGTGCTGGCGGCGGATCAATTCCCAGCTTGCCTGCAGTTCCTCGTTCTTCCGTGCCAGCGCGGCTTCTGCGCGCTTCTTCTCGGTGATGTTGCGCCCTTCCGGGAGCAGGAATACAACGTTTCCGTTCGAATCCCTGATCGGCAGCAGCGAGAAGTCGACAATGATCGTCTCCTTGCCCTCGCCCTTGGCCTGGACATAGTTTTCGAAGTCGCACCGGACAAATTCGCCCTGGCTTGCGCGTTGGATCATTTCTCGCAGCAACACCTGGGTCTCTGGCGAGCCCACCCACCAGCGGGCCTCCCAGAACGGCTTGCCTCGAATGTCGTCCATCCGTATGCCAATCGCCTCTAGCGCGGCACGGTTGATTTCGAGCATCGTGCCGTGCGCATCCAGCAGGCCCACGAACTGGTACATCGCGTCCAGCATGATGCGCGCGAGCTTGTCCCGCTGGGTCTGGAAATCGTCGCTCACAGAAAGCGTGACATCTCGCACCCGGAGTTCCATGGGGGTGGAGAAATGCCGTGGGTGAATGGTAGCCATGCTTCACCTCTCGCGTCTCGGGCACCGCGACGAGCGCGTGCCCGATTTCGTCAGAAGACCGTGACTACCTTGAACCATAGTTTGTCGGCGTCAATCCGTACCCGGGCATATCCCCATGGAAGCCAACTAAGGCTTCAAAATATCAGAGTTAAGCGTCGTGCGAAAAGCGCTCGGTCGTGGTCAGGCCGCCGGCAAGCCTCCAGCGCGCGGTCGGTTGCGGGTCGGACAGAAAGCGCTCGTATGCCGACAGCGCGGCGACCCCGACCGCCTACCGGCGCGAGGTCGAGCAACTGATTCTGTGGGCGGTCCTGCAGCTCGGCAAGCCACTGTCCTTGGACCTGCTCGCGTAGCGCGCGAGCCAGGCGGTGGCGTCGGAAGATCATCGGCGGCGGCGATGCGGGTGGCGCTGGCCGTGGCGCGGTTGCTGCCCGCCCGCGCCGTCTGAATTTGGACGCGGGAGCTGTTCCATGAGTAGGTGTCGTATTTTCAAGAAACTGGCCGAGCTGGAGGAGCGGTCGAATCGGGCCGCCCCCGGCTGCCAGGCGTAGTCGGCCAGAGTAGTGGGCCGGGAAACATGTCCGCTTACATGCCGTCACTGCCGGAGTTTCTGTGGACCTTAAATCCGAATGACGAGGTCGGAATACTTCCAGACGTGTTCGTCTGCCGATAGCAGTCGCAATGGTTCGATGATTGCCTGGGCGATCAGCAGCCGATCAAATGGATCTCGATGGTGGGTTGGCAGATGACGCACTGCGGCTGCATGCGAGTTCGTCACAGGAAGCTCGCGAAAGCCTGCGGCGGCAATTTCAGCGATGAGTTCGTCGACATCGACCTCGATCTTGTCGAGGCCCGCCTTGATGGAGATCTCCCAGATGCTGGCTGCACTGATGAAGACCTCCTCGGCATCCAGGATCAGTCGCTCCGCGGTCTTGCTCAACTTCGGGTCATTCGTGACCGCCCAGATGAAAACATGGGTATCGAGAAGGATGCGCATTACCTTCCTTCGAATGCTGCCAGCAATTCATCCGGAAGCGGGGCGTCGAAGTCGTCTGTCGTGCGGATCTTGCCCTTCAGCCCGCCGAGGCGCCGTGGGCTCTTTGACTGGACGTACGGCACCATCCGGACCACAGGCTTGCCCGCCTTCGCAATCACGACCTCTTGGCCTTCCACCACCTCTTCGATGAGGCGGGAAAGGTGCGTCTTGGCCTCATGGATGTTCACTGTCTGCATGGCTTTTCTCCCTGACGGACTTAGTCTAGCTTAGTCCAGACCTATCGGCAAGGATTGCCCCGATCTAGGCGCGTTTTCTCGGCGATATCAGAGCGGGGCGACGAGATGCGCGCCATGAAGCCACGCAGGTGCGGCACCGGATCGCGTTGGGAACCGAGAAATAGCGGGGACTGCAGATAGCCGACTGCTCCCCTTCACCAGGTCACCAACATCGCTTGGTATCGCCACCCAGCGCGATGCACCCTGGCAGCGTTCCGTGCCTAGGGCATCGGGCGTTGTTGGCTGGAGGTGACCGGCAAGAGCGGCAAGACGGACCCGTCCGATCAGCGGCTTAAATCACCGCAAGGGAAGGCTTAGCCGATCCCGCCAGTTGCGCAGTTCGGCTGCGCGGAAGGACTGGAATTTCCCGCACAGTGCCAGGAGCAGATCGGATTGCGGGGTGTCAATCAGGGTGGCGGCCTCCGACAACCGGAGCCCGCTCACTTTGATGCGGTCGGTGATGTCTTTCACGATGTTCGCTTTCAGCGGGATTTCTTCGGCGTCTGCGAAGCCAAGCTGCGCATAGACATTATTTTTTCCATACTCGAAGCAAAACATGTGAACTCCTTTCATTCGCTAGGCAACAACCCCTTTCTGCATCGTGCGTGATGGTGGCTGAGGGCGCGATTATTCCGCGAAGTGCATGTCAACACAATCTCGGGGAAACACTGAGAAGGGCCGCGCGACTGTTAACCGCTCGCCGTCTGCGCTGCGACGGCTGCCCAAGGACGGATCCGAAAAGGGGTTGGGCAGCCAAGGGAGAAGGACCTTGTGCATCGCGCCGGCAGAAGAATGCGCCCATGGGGGTGGCGGTCAGTTCCGACGCTCGCAAGCCGCCCAGATACAGCACCGTCAGCACCCCGCGGCAGCGCGCCGCGTGCAGGCGTTCCCGCGGAACTGCATGAACTCGATTTCTAAGGAAAAGCCTTGGCCCCTCGTCGCACCGTTATGTCAGCTCATTTGTTGGGGATCCGCCATCGAAATTCTTGAAGGCGGTTTTCAGAACACCGACCAGATCTGCCACGATTTCCGCATTATCGAGAACAGGGAATTCCTTTCGGAGCTTGTTCGAGACTGCACCCTGGTTGTCCCTGACCGAGCGGATGATCCGATCGATATCGGCGTCAGGACCGTCGATGATGTCCTTCACCATCCGCCTGGCGGTCGTCCACTCCTGCAGAATCCCGGCCTCCGTCCTCATCTCCTGCCTGATGGTCCTGTCGATGACATCGGCCATATACTCTACCTGCACAGTCAGGTCAGGGTAACGCCATGCCAGCAATGCCGCGTCGTACCCTGCGAACTCAAAGTTCGACTGGACGCCATCCGGATACAGCCGGCGGGTTGGCGCGAACTCACAAAGGTTGCCATACGTGGCCATTAATTGTCCCGTACGCGCCAACGAGCATTTCGAGTTGGCGCCGTTGCGGCAAAGTAGGTCTCAGGGTCGATCGCGTCGACGTAGTTGCCCCCGGTCACGGCCTCGACGCCGGCGATCTGCCGACCGGTGAGCCACTCATATAGAAATCCAACCCGTCTGGCATACTGCCCGGTACGCTCACTATTCAGCCATGCTGCCAACTCCGCCTGTGGGAGCACATCAAAGAGTCGCGCCAGGAATTCGAGATGGACGCCCTCTTGTCGGAGTGCGTAAGTCAGGTGGGCCTGCAGAGTGGGCGCCTGGCGAGAACCAGCCGGGTAGGTCTCAAGCGTTCTGCCATCGGTCACCACGGAGCGCCGAGCAGCGCCGATCTCGCTGGTGATCTGAAAATCCTGTACTGGGGTGACGTCATAGTGCTCTGAGAGCCACTTATATCCCATCCATTCTGTCGTCAAGGCGTGCTCCAGTCGCTTAATTTGGCTGGCAGACGTTTAAAAATTCCGCGAATCCTTGATTGTCGTTTAAACGCCACTTCTCTGCTCCCATTTTTATCCTGTCCGTGGGATTGCTAGCAGTGTCGCACGCCATCTGCTCGACCCGACCGGGCACTCCCAGGAACGCACTATGGTCTGGGCGACCAGTATTCGAGCAACGGGATGTCAATGACCAGGCGGCAGGGGGCGTCGATCTCGAGCATGCCTCGCATATGACGGACGTGCTTGGTTTGACGATGCTGGTCTTTGCCAAGGCGCATGCGCCTTGGCTCGAAGACGCTGTGCGGCCCATGCGTCCAAGACCGGCGAGCTGGCAGGGTGGGATTAGCCTCTTTGCGAGACTTCCATCCTGGCGTAGTGGTCAGCATCGGCATCAAGTAGGGAGTCACCGTTGTGCTAAGCCAGCCGGGTCTGACTTAGCAGAGGTGACAGGGTGCCGTGGCGCGGAGATGGCTTGCTGTGTGCCTTCGCTGAGCCGGCTGTCTATGCCAATGGCACCTACCAGGTCGAACCACGACTGGCGCATGCCATAGACGCCAATGGTCGCAAACACCAGGATCCCGGCATACAGGTATGGGCGCGGAACGACGACCTCACCCATGCCGATTGCGTAGGCGACCGTGATCGAGTCCTTATGCACATCCAACCCGACATACAAAGTGATATCGTGTTCCATGCTTTGCGACACGTGTCGCCGTCTGTCGACATGTTTGAGCTGCCGTTTCCGACCGAACACTACAAGCTTGCGATGGGATGGCATCCTCGCAAACCATGAAGACCTGCTTTGACATGGCTGCGAGCGCAGGTCTTGGAACTCCTTTCTCAGTAAGGCTGATCTGCGTTCCGTGACTGTCTCCCACTTGTCGTGGCTCAGGAAGAACGCTCCGATCACAGACAAGGAACAAGGCGTCCATTTTCGGAGCTGCACCAGAGCGACTTGGCGGTGTGCATTTTTCAGACGGCGTCTGGCGAAATGGTCGATGGGCCAAACCTGGTATTCCGGCCGATCCGCAACGTGGAGCCTTGGCGTGCGTCGTCCGCCATGTCGGATCAGAGGGGGCCGTTAGCGTGACAACGCCAGCGGGTATTGCCTTGCCGGCGCGAACCTTCCAGCGCCGGAGAGGGGTCATTTCGATTCAGTGGTGACGCTGCTCAGATCGCAGACGGATGTCGTGCCAGCGGCGTGACCTGGATGGTCATGTAGGGGAATAGGGGTAGTGATGACAGCAGATCATGCAACTCGTCATGGCTTTCTACATCGAAGATGCTGATATTGGCGTAGCGCCCCGCCACGCGCCAGAGGTGTGGCCATTTTCCGGCCCTCTGCATTTCGATCGCCCGCGCCTTTTCCGCCGCCTTGATGGCTTCGGCACGGTCTGCGGGGACTGAGTCGGGAATCTTCACGTCCATCTGAACGCAGTAAAGCATGATGTCTCCTTGTCTGTTCCAGGTAAGTGGGGCTGGAACCGGGCCGCCTCCGGTCCGGCTTCAGCCTATGCGCTAAATCGGGTAAGGCGGTGCCTAGCCAGCGCTCCTCGCGCCGGCGACGGATGCGGTGCGAAATGGCTTGAGCCGGCCGATAAAGGTCTTGCCGTGTTCGAACCACGCCTTGCGGACGTCGGAAGCCATGTAGCGGTCGTAGTCAGCTTCGTTCTCGAACCAGCATTCGCCGATGGCGTCCACATGCCCGATGTCGAAAAAAGGCACATGGGTGTCGGTCGGCTGCCCGGCGACGAGGCGGACCTCATACCGGTGCAGGCCAGGCACATCGTGCGACATCTCGTAGTGGCGCAGGCATTCAGCGCGGAAGGCTTCGTCGGTCATGCCTTCTGGCTTGACCAGCAGGTACAGCATGCGAATCACGTGGATTCTCCTTGTTGTCGGATTAACCATGGTCAATGGCTTGTGAACCTGGCAATCGTGCGATGCCCTTCAGGAAGGTGCGCGCGCCGGGTTGGCGAGCGTGACCGTGTCGCCGTCGTCCTCGGTGCCGATGTTCTCGATGGCAATACCTCGGGTCTCGGGCAGCAGCAGCATGCCGAAGACCGCGAACGCATAGGCTGCGAGGCAGAAGGCGCCCATGGCATTGGCCAAGCCGATATGAGTGGACAGCACGCCCACGCCGACGACGGAGCCCGCGCCGACTGACTTGCCCACGTTGTAGGCGAAGCCCATGCAGGTCGTGCGCACGTTGGTGGGAAACAGTTCGCTGAGGAACGGTCCCAGCGCGGCGAACATGCCGATGGCCGAGAAGCCCACCAGGAATCCCAGGATGGCGGTGAGCGTCGGGTTCAGCGGCAGCAGCATATAGCTGACGGTGACGATCCAGGCACAGATCGACAGCATGATCAGCGTGGGGCGGCGCCCGATGCGATCGCACAGGTCCGCCGCCACCGCGAAGCCGCAGAACGAGCCGAAGGCCATGATGAAGACGGTGACGATCCGCGAGGTGGCGGCGACCTCACGCTGGCTCAGCAGGGACGGCAGCCAGACCAGGATGGCGTAGCAGCCGGCCTGAAGCCCGATCACCAGCACGCTCGACAGGATCAGCGAACGCGCGTACCGGCGATTGAACACCGAAGCCAGCGACGCGCGCGGCGCGCTGCTCTGCCGGGCACGCTCGAACATGGGAGCGTCCTTGATATGCCGGCGGATAAACAGCACGATTGAGGCCGGGATGATGCCGATCCAGAACGCCGCCCGCCATGCCATGTCCTGCGGCAACCAGGCCAGCAGCAGCGTTGCGACCACCGCCGCCAGTGCCCAGCCGAGAGCAAAGCCGGATTGCACATAGCCCATGGCTTTGCCGCGGTGCTTCGGGTCGATGACTTCAGCCATCAGCGCGGCGCCGACGGCCCATTCTCCGCCAAAGCCGAGGCCCTGCAGCGTGCGTGCCACCAGCAATTGGTGATACGTCTGGGCGAAGCCGGCCAGCACACCGAAGAACGTAAACCAGACGATGGCAAAGACCAGGATGCGGGCACGGCCGTAGCGATCGCTGAGGATGCCGGCACCCCAGCCGCCGATCGCCGTGACGATCAGCGCCACGGTCCCGAGCACGCCGACCTCCGCCTTGTTCAGCCCCCACGCGAGCGTCAGCGCGGGTAGCAGGAAGCTGAACATCTGCATGTCGAACGAATCCAGGGCCCAGCCGGAATAGCAGGCCCAGAATGTCTTCTTTTGCTGGGGTGTCCCAGTCTTGTACCAAGTCAGCATGTTTGTCTCCTCTCTGTGTCGATCTGTCTGGATGGGCGGCCGGCGTTGCACCCTGTGTTTGAACAGGCACCGGCGCGGGTGCCCGGTTTCATGCGTATTCGGGCCGTAGCAGGGTGGTGAAGTCGAGTTCCACGTCGGTCACGGCCTGCAGCGCCTGTGGCGACATGTCGCCGACGGTTTCGATGACCGACACGCCGCGCGGGTCGATGGCGAAGGTGCCGAGTTCGGTGTAGACGCGGCTGACGCAGCGCAAGCCGGTCAAGGGATAGCTGCACTGGCGGCGCAGCTTGCTGGCCCCGTCCCTGGTGAGATGGTCCATCATGACGAACACCCGCCGGGCCCCGATGGCCAGATCCATCGCGCCGCCCACGGCCGGGATGGCATCGGGCGCGCCGGTGTGCCAGTTGGCCAGGTCGCCATGCTCCGATACCTGGAACGCGCCAAGCACGCAGATGTCGAGATGGCCGCCGCGCATCATGCCGAAGGCATCGGCATGGTGAAAGAATGCCGCGCCTTGCTCCAGGCGGATGGCTTCCTTGCCGGCGTTGATCAGGTCCCAGTCTTCCTGCCCCGGCTCCGCTGCCGACCACTGACCCAGCACACCGTTTTCGCTGTGCAGGATGACTTCGCGGTGCCGGGGCAGGTGGTTGGCCACCAGCGTGGGCAACCCGATGCCGAGGTTGACATACGATCCGTCGGGGATGTCCCGCGCCACGCGAGCGGCCAGCATATTCCTTGCCACTTGATCCATCGTTCTCACCCTGCCTGCATGACTTCAGCTTGTGCGGCTGCGCCGTCGCGCAGGACGACGCGGCTAACGAAAATCCCGGGCGTCACGACGTCCTCGGGGTCTAGGTCGCCTAGTTCGCATACGCGAGCTACGGCCGCGATCGTCTGGCTTGCCGCCATTGCCATGACGGGCGCGAAGTTGCGCGCGGTTTTGCTATAGATGAGGTTGCCCCAGCGGTCGGCGGCCGCGGCGTTGATCAGCGCGACATCGACAGGCAGGGGGTACTCGAGTACGTAGTCGCGACCGTCGATCTGGCGGGTCTCCTTGCCCTCAGCCAGCAGCGTGCCGTAACCAGTGGGCGTGTAGAAGGCGCCGATGCCGCTTCCGGCGGCGCGCAGGCGCTCGGCCAGCGTGCCTTGCGGCACGACTTCCAGCTCGATCTGGCCGGCGCGGTATAGCGCTTCAAATACATGGGCGTCGCGCTGGCGCGGGAACGAACACACCAGCTTGCGCACGCGTCGTGTTTTCAGCAGCGCCGCCAGTCCGGTGTCGCCGTTGCCGGCGTTGTTGCTGACCACCGTGAGGTCCCTGGCGCCCTGCTCGATCAGGGCGTCGATCAGTTCGTCGGGCATGCCGGCGCCGCCGAATCCGCCAATCGCGATGGTGGCGCCATCGGGGACATCGTCCATGGCTTCGCGCGCCGTTCTGTAAAGCTTATCGATCATGTCTCACGTCCTTGTTGTCTGCGAGACTAGATTGCCATGCAGTCGGTGGCTTCACAATTTCGGGTTCTGCAAGCAGCCTTAGCGTTGGCTTAAGGCGTGGTGAAGCCGGGCAACAGCACGCTTGCTTGCGGCGGGAGGCGCGCTATGCTCGTCAATCTCCATAGCTGCGAACGCGGGCGACAACGTACCCACGCGAGCCGGTCTCGGTGCTGACACCGAGCGGGTACGGGGCAGATGCAAGCAGGGAAGGGAGCTAGCCAGCGCTGCCGCCCGGTGCGTAGCGGCCGATCAGCCGGTTGGCGAACTCGCGGGCGAAGCTCGACAGGCCTTCCAGGTCTCGCGCGCAAACCTGGAAGGTGCGGATGGCCCAGTCATCGCGCAGGTTGCAGGCGCCAATCGGCTGCTCGCCCTTGAGGCGCGCGAACGCGGCCTTTGGCATGATGGCGATGCCAGCGCCGGCGGCGACCATGCGGCAGATGGCGTCGTAACTGGCCACATGCACGCGGATGGTCATGGGCTTGTGCAGCGCGCCGGCAGCACGCGTCATGAACATCTGGAAGGCACTGCCTTCAAGCAGCGCGACGAAGGCGTATTCCAGCGCCTGCTCGAACCAGACATCGCGCTGCGCAAGCAGCGGATGGCCAAGTGGTGCGACCAGAATCAGCGTGCTCTTGACGAAGGGCACCGCCTGCAGGCCCGTGGTGGGCACATTGCCGGAGATGATGCCCAGATCGGTGGCACCTTCGCGCACCAGGCGGACGATGTCGTCGCTCAGGCGCTCACGTACGTCGATGCGCACGTCCGGGTGGCTGGCGAGATAGTCGCCGATCACCGGTGGCAGGTACTCCGTGATGGCCGTGGTGTTGGCCACCAGCTTGAGCTGCCCCGAAAGGCCCGCAGTGAACGGCTGGAGGTTGCCTGTGAGCCGCTCCAGTTCGGCGAGCACCACGCGGGCGTGCTGGAGATAAACCTCGCCGGCCGCCGTCAACGCTACCCCCTGGGGCGAGCGCTCCAGTAAGCGCACACCCAGCGTGTCTTCGAGATTCTTGATGCGGTTGCTGACTGCCGGCACGGAAAGGAAGGAACGCTCCGCGCCACGGGTCAGGCTGCGCGTCTCCGCTACATTGACGAAAAGTCGGAAATCGGTGATGTCGAAGGGAACGGCCATGCCGCAGTTCTCACGAAGAAACTGACTGTGCCACGCTCATACCCGCGAGGGCGGGTAGGCGCGCGGCGGGAAAGCGGCCGTGCCGTGGCTACCATTGGTCACCAGGTGGCGGGCTCGAAGCGAAAGCCTTCGCCCTGTCGGCGCACGTAGCCACAGTAGGGCTCGCCGAAATGCACCGGCAAGACCAGTGCCTCGCGGTCAGCGGCCTGGTTGAGGAAGGCCAGGCGCGTACTGCGCGCCAAGTCGGGGCGGATGCAATAGCCGGAATTCACGTCAGGGCGCACGATTTGCAGCGGACTGTGCAGGATGTCGCCGCAGAATATCGCTTCCTCACCCTGCGAGCGGACGCGGAACGCGATCTGGCCAGGGCTGTGACCCGAGGCGGCCTCGACCTGCAGGCAGTTGGCGATCTCCTGTCCGGGCAATATCATTTCTGCCAGGCCTTCTGTGACCACTGGCATGACACTGTCAAAAAACGACTCGCCGAATACATCCACCACGCCCGGCTCCTTGTTGCGACCCTCGTCGCAGAAGACAAAGTCATCCTTGGGGATGTAGTAGCGCGCATTGGGGAAGGTCGGTACCCAGCGGTTGTCCTGCCAGATAGTGTTCCAGCCGACATGGTCCGCATGCAAGTGCGTCATCACTACATGAGTGACCTTCTCCGGCGGTGCGCCAGCGGCGATCATCCACTCGCGCACCAGCGTGTTGAGCATATTCATGCGCGCAATGCCGGCGCGCGGCTTGAAGTTGCCCACGCCGGTATCCACCACGATGATGTTGTCGCCGGCGTGCACAACCCAGAACTGGATCGTCACGATCAGCTTGTTCATGTGTGGTATCCAATGGTGCGGCGCCATCAGGCCAGCGTTGGCATCGAGCACGGCGCGGTCGATGTCCGGGAAGAGGAAGGCGGGATCATGCGTGGGTCCCGCGTATTCGAGGATGCGGGTGATCTTCAGGTCGCCGAGGGTGCGCGATTGCATCATGTTCCGTGTCTCCTTTTCTGGTGTTGCGATGGGCCGCCTTGGGATCTGTCTTGCGGCATGGCCAACGCCCGTATTAGCGGAGGTCAAGCATCGGTGATCTTCATCCCGCCGCCAATTTTTCATTCCAAAAGAGGGGTTTCAGGCAGATTCATGCGTGCATTTCACACTCGAATGTGTGTCAGGCCGAGCATAGCGTGGACCGAGAGCCCGATGACGGAATACATCCTTGGAGCAGGCGACCAGCGAGTTGCTCGCGCTTGAAGCCAAGCAATCAGGTATTGAACCAGCGTATATGCGAGCTTCAGCAAATGCGCTGGTCGCCAAACAATGTCCATTTGGTCGACCAGGCACGATGTGCGGTCAGTCGGCGCGAATGCCACGCTCGCGGATCAGCACGCCCCACTTCTGGCTTTCCTTCGCCAGGTGGTCGCGCAGGGCGGACGGCGTGCTGCCGATCGGCTCAGCACCGATCAAGGCCAGACGCTTCTGCACCTCCGGTTTCTTCAGTGCCTCGAGCATGGCTCGGTTCAGCGACTCGATCACCGGCTGCGGGGTCTTAGCCGGCACGAAGGCGGCGAACCAAGGCGATAGCTCATAGCCAGCCAACCCGGACTCGGCTACGGTAGGCACATTGGGCAGCGCCGTCGAGCGCTTGCTGGTCGTTACCGCGATGGCGGTGAGCTTGCCGGAATCGATATGCGGCTTGGCCGAGGTAATGCTGTCGAACATGTAGTCGACCTGGCCGCCAAGCAGATCGGTCATGGCCGGGCCACTGCCTTTGTAGGGAACGTGCAGCAGGTCGACGCCCGCCATGGAAGTGAACAACTCGCCCGCCAGGTGGATCGAGGTGCCGTTGCCCGCCGACGCATAGGTGTACTTGCTCGGCCGCGCCTTGGCATTGGCCACCACCTCCGCTACCGTCTTCGCGGGCGTCTTGGCCTTGCTTGCAACCAGCACATTGGGTACCACCGCCAGCAGCGACACCGGGGCAAAATCCTTCACCGGATCGTAGCTGAGCTTGCCGTACAGGGCCGGATTCACCGCCATGCCGTTGGCCACGATGATCATGGTGTAGCCGTCGGCCGGCGCGCGCGCAACCAGCTCCGCGCCGATGTTGCCGCCGGCGCCGGGGCGATTCTCCACCACGATGGCCTGACCGAGCGTGCGCGACATATCTTCACCCAGCGTGCGCGCGATATTGTCCATCGCGCCGCCGGCCGGAAACGGCACGATCCAGCGGATCGGGTGGTCGGGCCACGCTGCATGGGCGGGCGCGCTGGCCGCGGCCAGGACGAGCGTCAGCGCGGCGGCGCCGGTGCGGGCGTCAGGTGTGGTCAATGGCTGCGGGAACAGCCGTTGCAGCAGGGATTTCATTTGTCTCCGTCCTGTCTTTTGATTGAATCGTTCAGCGTATCGACGACGGATGCTTCGCCAGCGGCGTGACCGCAAGCTTCATGTACGGGAACAGCGGCAGGCCGGCCAGCAGCGTGTGCAGTTCGTCGTTGGATTCGACATCGAAGATGCTGTAGTTGGCGTATTCGCCCACCACGCGGTAGAGCTGCTGCCACTTGCCCTGGCGCTGCAGGTCCTGTGCGTAGGCCTTCTCGCGCGCCTTTATCTCATCGGCCTGGTCCGCGGGCATGTCGTGCGGCAGGTTGACGTCCATCCGTACCAGATAAAGCATGAGGGTTTCTCCGATCGTGTTGGGGCGGGCTGAGTTCAGCCTTGCTTTCGGCGATAGTGCGCCAGCTTGTCCTCGTCCAGCGCGAGCCCGAGGCCCGGCCCCTGCGGCAGGTGCAGCGCGAAATCCCGGTACTCCGGGCGCGCCGTGACGATATCGTCCTTGAGCAGCAGCGGCCCGAACAGTTCCGTGCCCCATGCGAGCTGCGGCAGCGTGCAGAAGCCGTGGGCGGCGGCGATGGTGCCGACGCTGCCTTCCAGCATGGTGCCGCCGTACAGCGCGATGCCGGCCGCATCACCGACCGCGGCAGTGCGCAGCATGCCGAAGATGCCGCCGGACTTGGCGATCTTCAGGGCAAACACGTCGGCGCCACCGATGCGTGCCAGCTCCATCGCGTCTTCCGGCCCGCACACCGCCTCGTCGGCCATGATCGGCACGACAAAGCGTGCGGCCAGTCGGGCCAGCGCGGCACGCTGTTCGCGTGGCGTGGGTTGTTCGATCAGGTCGATGCCGGCGGCTTCCAGCATGGCGATGCCGGTGGCGGCCTCGGCCTCGTTCCAGGCCTGGTTCACGTCAACGGTCACGCGGGCACGATCGCCCAGCGCGCGCTTGATCGCGGCCACGTGGGCCACGTCTTCGCGCACGGCACGGCGGCCGATTTTGAGCTTGAACGTGTTGTGGCGGCGGGCTTCCAGCAGTTGCTCAGCTTCTGCGATATCGCGCCCGGTATCGCCACTGGCCAGGGTCCACAGCGCCGGCAGCGTGTCGCGCACGGCGCCGCCCAGCAGCGTGGCCAGCGGCACGCCGAGGCGCTTGCCCTGCGCATCCAGCAATGCGGTTTCCAGTGCGGACTTGGCGAAGCGATTGCCGCGCGCCACCTTGTTCAGGCGCGCCATGGCCGCATGCACGTTGGCGGCGTCCTGGCTGACCAGCGCGGGAGCCAGGTAGGTGTCGATGGTGAGTTTGATGCCTTCGGGACTTTCGTCGCCGTAGGACAAACCACCGATCGTCGTGGCCTCGCCGATGCCTTCGATGCCGTCGCTGCACTGCAGCCGCACGATAACCAGCGTCTGCTGCTGCATGGTCGCCATGGCGAGCTGGTGGGCCCGGATGGTCGGTAGGTCGACGAGGATTGCTTCGACCGCCGTAACCGTTGCATGGGTCATTCGATACCTTTTCGGTGCTATTTGAGTTGCCTCTGAGTATGTATCTCGACCGTATGGGTGTCCAAGACTATTCGTGTCTGATAGCATACCGTACAGGTATTTCTGGGATCAAATATGGAGCTTCGCCACCTACGCTATTTCCAGACCGTCGCTCAGGAGTTAAATGTGACGCGGGCGGCTTCGATCTTGCATATGGCCCAGCCGCCCTTGTCCCGACAGATCCGCCAGTTCGAGGATGAGATCGGCGTGGAGCTCTTTCACCGCGTCGGTCGCGGAATGCGCCTGACCGAGGCTGGGCGCTTCTTGTTGGAGCAATCGCTACAAATGACCCAGCGGCTGGAGGAAACCATCGACGCCACGCGGCGTATCGGTCGCAACGAGAAGCGCTGGTTTGGCATTGGCTTCGTGCCGTCGGTACTGTACGGCTTCTTGCCAGAGCTGATTCGCGAACTGCGAGGTGCCGATAGCCAAGTGGAAGTAGGGCTCAGCGAAATGATCACGGTTCAGCAAGCGACCGCACTCAAGGCCGGGCGCATTGACCTGGGTTTCGGTCGCATTGCGTTGAACGATCCCGGCATCGTGCAAACGGTTGTAATGAACGAGCCGTTGATCGCGGCGTTGCCGGCTGCCGTCGCAGTTCGAGGTGACGACGCGCTCACGCCGGAAGAGCTGGCGCGGCGGCCGTTCGTGCTTTACCCTGCGCGACCAAGGCCCAGCTACGCGGATCATCTGCTCTCACTCTTTCGCGCCCGCGGGCTTCAGTTGCGGGTGATACAGGAAGCGAATGAACTGCAAACCGCGCTGGGGCTAGTCGCGGCCGGTCTGGGCATCACCTTGGTGCCGGCCTCCGTACAACGCTTGCACCGCGACGACGTGCGTTATTACCCCATTGAAGCACCTGGTTTCGTCTCGCCAGTGATCATGAGCATGCGGGCCGGCGACACGTCGCCCTTTCTGGCGCGCGCGGTGGAATGGGTGTTGCAGCACGCGGAGTCCCCCCTCAAGGCATAGCGTCCTAGTTCTGGGTCGGTGCCAGATAGGAAAACGCCAGCGCCGGGCTGCTGACCCCAGTATCCAAATCGGCGCCTTCACATCTGCCGATCAATTGGCGGGAGACGCGCTACCGCACATGTCGGCAACGACGACCGTTCTATGACCCCTTGTCCGTGCGAGGCACATAGGGAATTCCCTCTTCCTCGTAGAGTCGATAAATCAGTTCCAGCATTTCCTTGATGTCACGCGACTCATCCATCGCACGCATACTCATGATAATGGGCGAGGTGAGGGTTGGGTCGTCCAGTTCCATGTAGCTCACGTCGTCGCGCTTCAGCCCATAGACGCTGCTTGGGACGACTGCAATCCCTTCTCCTGCCGCGACAAGCCCCAATGCAATCTGCAATTCGCGCACGTCATAGATGCGCCGAGGGGTGAGGGCTCGCTCCTGGAAAGCCGACAGAACCTGATCCGCGTAGCTTGGCCTCGGTGCCTTGGGGAAAACAATGAGTGTTTCGTAGATGAGGTCCCGAAGCGCGAGCACCGGCTTCGAGGTTGAGAGCGGATGACCGACAGGAAGTGCAACGATCATTTTCTCCTCGCGGAGAATCACCCGGCGGATGTTCGCATCCTCGTGTCGAATCCGACCGAACCCTACATCGATGCGTCCGTCCTTGAGGGCGCGAATCTGGTCCATCGTCGACATCTCGTGGAGGCTGAGCTCGACCGACTTGTTCTCGTCCCGGAATCGCCGAATGATCTTTGGAAGCATGCCGTAGAGCGTGGACCCCACAAAGCCGACGGACAGACTGCGCTCGATGCTGCCAACACGCCTTGTCATGGATTCCAGCTCGTTCGTCTGCGCAATGA
Source organism: Cupriavidus sp. P-10 (assembly GCF_003402535.2). Taxonomy (NCBI): domain Bacteria; kingdom Pseudomonadati; phylum Pseudomonadota; class Betaproteobacteria; order Burkholderiales; family Burkholderiaceae; genus Cupriavidus; species Cupriavidus sp. P-10. The sequence goes on along the minus strand of NZ_AP025172.1, from coordinate 1,354,721 downwards.
GATGCACTGCGTGCGAGTAAAAAAACTTGCCTGTCTCGGTGAGCTTGAGCGGACGAGAGCTTCGTTCGAATAGCTGGACCCCCAGTGTTTCTTCGAGCTGCTGTATTTGGCGGCTTAACGGCGGCTGCGCGATATGGAGCCGCTTTGCTGCGCGCGTGAAGTTGCGTTCCTCGGCAACCGCTACAAAATAGCGAAGATGTCGCAGCTCCATACAATACCTCCAAGATATGATCCGATACTAAAACGGTGTTGGACTCACCTGTTTGCCGTCCTCTATTCTGCCATCACGCTCTGTTTCAAGGCCGCATTATACCTTCTGAGTACATTCAGATCGACTTGAAACAAGGGTTTACCCCACCAAAGCACAGAAAGTTTAGGAGCAGACATGAGTGTCAAAGTGTTCGACTCGAAGGAAGTGCAGGACCTGCTGAAGGCCGCTGCCAATCTGGGAAACCAGGAGGGCAACGCTCGTACCAAGCAGATTACTCATCGTCTGCTAAGCGACCTCTTCAAGGCCATCGATGACCTCGACATGACGCCCGACGAGATTTGGGCCGGTGTGAATTACTTCAACAAGCTCGGACAAGATGGTGAGGCGGCCCTCCTGGCCGCTGGCCTTGGTCTCGAGAAGTATCTCGACATCCGCATGGATGCAGAGGACCGTGAAGCTGACATCCACGGTGGCACGCCGCGCACGATCGAAGGCCCGCTGTATGTTGCTGGCGCCCCGGTGCGCGATGGCGTCTCCAGGATTGATCTCAATGCCGACGAAGACGCGGGTCCGCTCATCATCCGTGGCACTGTGACCGGACCGGACGGCAAGCCCGTGGCCGATGCGGTTGTCGAATGCTGGCACGCCAACTCCAAGGGCTTTTACTCGCACTTCGATCCGACCGGCGCGCAAGACGATTTCAACCTTCGCGGCGCGGTGAAGACCGGGGCTAACGGCAAGTACGAGTTCCGCACGCTGATGCCCGTTGGCTACGGCTGTCCGCCGCAAGGCGCCACGCAACAGTTGCTTGACGTGATTGCCCGCCACGGCAACCGCCCGGCGCACGTACACTTCTTCGTAACGAGCGACAAGACTCGCAAGCTCACGACGCAGATCAATATCGAAGGCGATCCGCTGATCTGGGACGACTTCGCTTATGCAACTCGCGAAGAACTTGTGCCGCACGTTGTCGAGAAGACGGGCGGTGCCGCGCTCGGCCTCAAGGGCGACGCGTACAAGGAAATCGAATTCAACATCGAGTTGACCCCGCTGGTGCAAGGCAAGGACAACCAGCTTGTGAAGCGCCCTCGCGCCTCCGCCACGGCGTAACCCCTCACGCGGCGGCCTCTCTCGCCAGGCCGCCAACTTCCCCGCAAGAATTATCTGAACCGATGCCAAAGGGCTTGATCACGAAGCCCGCATAGGGAGACGACTCATGTCCGCAACTTTCGATAAAGCACGGCAACTGGACGATTTGCTGAGCAACGCCGTCCAGGATGACAAGGAAAATGGTGTCTTCCGTTGTCGCCGCGACATCTTCACGAACGCCGATTTGTACGAACTCGAGATGAAGCACATCTTCGAGAGCAACTGGGTCTACCTCGCGCACGAAAGCCAGGTACCGAACAATAACGATTACTACACGACGTGGATTGGTCGTCAGCCAATTGTCATCACGCGTGACAAGGCCGGTGAGTTGCACGCGGTCATCAACGCGTGTGCTCACAAGGGCGCCATGCTGTGCCGTCGCAAGCACGGCAACAAGGGCAGCTTCACCTGCCCGTTCCACGGCTGGACCTTCTCGAACGCCGGCAAGCTGCTGAAGGTAAAGGACGAGAAGACCACCGAGTATCCGGTGCAGTTCAACAAGCAGGGATCGCACGACCTGAAGAAGGTCGCGCGCTTCCAGAACTATCGCGGTTTCCTGTTTGGCAGCCTGAGCGAAGACGTAATGCCGCTCGAGGACTATCTCGGCGAGACGAAGGTCATCATTGACCAAATCGTCTCGCAGGCGCCGGATGGTCTCGAAGTGTTGCGAGGCAACTCTTCGTACATCTACGACGGCAACTGGAAGATGCAGATGGAAAACGGTTGTGACGGCTATCACGTCAGCACCGTGCACTGGAACTATGCCGCAACGATGGGCCGCCGCCATGTCGAAGGCACCAAGGCCGTTGATGCAAATGGTTGGAGCAAGTCGGTTGCGGGCGTGTATGGCTTCGAGCATGGCCATATCCTGCTTTGGACCAACACGATGAATCCTGAAGTGCGTCCTGTCTATCAACATCGCGACGAAATCACAGCTCGCGTTGGCGAAGACAAAGCCAAGTACATCGTGAATCAGACACGAAACCTGTGCTTGTATCCGAACGTGTTCCTGATGGATCAGTTCAGTACCCAGATTCGCGTCGTCCGTCCGATCAGTGTCGACAAGACAGAAGTCAGCATCTTCTGCTTCGCACCGAAGGGCGAAAGCGCAGAAAGCCGCGCGATCCGCATTCGTCAATACGAAGACTTCTTCAACGTCTCGGGCATGGGCACCAGCGACGACCTCGAAGAGTTCCGCGCGTGCCAGGCGGGTTACGCCAGCACGACGTCGATGTGGAACGACATGTCGCGCGGCGCACCGTTGTGGGTCCATGGACCTGACGCGAATGCGAAAGGCATGGGTTTGAACCCGCTTATCTCGGGCGAGCGTAGCGAAGATGAAGGTCTCTTTGTGGTTCAACACGAATATTGGATGCGGGTGATGCGCGAAGCCCTGCGCCAAGAACAGGCGGAGGCAGCCGTATGAGCATCGACTATCAAAAGATCTGTGGCGCTCTCTATCAAGAGGCGCGCTTTCTGGATGACCGTCAGTGGGACGAGTGGTTGGCCTGCTACACAGCAGACGTCACCTACTGGATGCCGGCCTGGGATGACGATGACAAGCTCACCGAAGACCCGCAAAGCCAAATTTCCCTGATGTACTACGCCGACCGCGGCGGCCTGGAAGACCGGGTGTTTCGTATCAGAACGGAGCGCAGCAGCGCGTCGATGCCGGAGCCGCGCACCAGCCACCACGTTACCAATATCGAAGTGCTGGCGGAGCGGGATAACGAAGTCGACGTTCGATACAACTTCAACACGTTGAGCCATCGTTACAAGGTCACGGATCAGTATTTCGGCACCGCCTACATCACCTTCCGCAACGTTGACGACCGGTTGCTGATTTCGAGCAAGAAGATTGCGCTCAAGAACGACTATATCCGCCAGGTGCTGGACGTCTACCACGTCTGATGCCACGGGTTGGAATGAGAAAGGACGCAGGAGGTAACATGTCCAGCTACAACATCGCACTGAACTTTGAAGACGGCGTGACCCGCTTTGTCGAATGCAAGGCCGGCGAAAAGGTTCTCGATGCCGCTTTTCGCGCCAAGATTAACCTGCCGATGGATTGCTCCGACGGCGTGTGTGGCACCTGCAAGTGCCGCGCAGAGAGCGGCCGCTACGATCTGGGCGACGACTTCATCGAGGACGCGTTGAGCGACGACGAGAAAGCTAGCGGTCTCGTGCTCACGTGCCAGATGGTGCCGCAGAGTGACTGCGTCATCGCAGTTCCGGCATCGTCGACGATGTGCAAGACCGAGCAAAGCAAATTCGCTGCGACGGTCACGAAAGTCGAACAGCACAATGATGCGGCGGTGGTCCTTGAGTTGGACGTGGACACCATCCCTCCGGTCTTCCTCGCTGGCCAGTATGTGAACATCGACGTCCCCGGCAGCGGAAAGCATCGGTCGTACTCATTTTCGTCTGCGCCAGGCGCATCAAAAATCAGCTTCCTGATCAAGAAAATCCCTGGCGGCGTGATGAGCACCTGGCTCGAATCGGCGCAGCCAGGCCACAAGGTGCAACTGACCGGCCCCCTGGGCAGCTTCTACCTCCGGGCAGTGGAGCGTCCCTTGCTGTTCCTGGCTGGCGGCACGGGCTTGGCCCCATTCCTGTCGATGCTGGAAGTCCTGATTCGCGCGAACTCTGAGCAGAAGGTGCATCTCATCTACGGCGTGACACGAGACCTCGACCTTGTCCAGGTGGAGGCTATCGAGGCGTACGTCGCGAAGTTGCCGAACTTTACGTTCAGCACCGTGGTCGCAGAAGCGGAATCGAGCCATCCCCGCAAGGGCTGGGTGACCCAGCATATGCCGGCTGAATGTCTGAACGATGGTGATGTTGACGTGTACCTGTGCGGACCTCCGCCGATGGTCGACGCGGTGCGCAAGTATTTCGACGACAACGGCGTGAAGCCCAACAGCTTCCATTACGAGAAGTTCACGCCCAACGCAGCCCCGGTGACCCCATGAGCGCCAGGCGATTCGAAGGCAAGGTGATGGTGGTCACCGGTGCCGCGCAGGGTATCGGACGCGGCGTCGCGCTACGCGCCGCCGCTGAAGGTGCGAAGGTTCTGTTTGTCGACCGCGCCGACTTCGTCTCCGAGGTCGCGGCGGAAGCAGTTGGGGCCGACACTGCCGGCTTCATTGCCGACCTCGAGACCTATGAAGGCGCGGCGTCCACGATGGCCTTCGCCGTGGAGAAATTTGGTCGAATTGACATTCTGATAAACGGCGTCGGCGGAGCCATTCGCATGCGGCCCTATGCCGACTTCGAACCGGCTCAGATTGATGCGGAAATCCGCCGCTCGCTCATGCCGACCTTGTACAGCTGCCACGCGGTGCTTCCGCACATGCTCGCTCAAGGACGCGGAACCATCGTCAACGTTTCCTCGAATGCAACGCGCGGCATCCGCCGCGTTCCGTATTCGGCTGCAAAGGGCGGTGTCAACGCGTTAACCCAGTCGCTTGCGATGGAGTATGGCGAGCACAACATCCGCGTGGTTGCTGCGGCACCCGGCGGAACCGAGGCGCCTCCCCGGCGCGTGCCTCGCAACGCGGCCGGTGATAGCGAGCAAGAGAGGACCTGGATGGGCGAGGCGGTGACGCAGGTTACTGAGTCGACTTTCTTCAAACGCTACGGCACGCTCGACGAACAAATCGCGCCGATTCTGTTCCTTGCCTCTGACGAGGCAGGCTATATCACGGGCGCTGTGCTGCCGGTTGCGGGCGGCGACAACGGCTAGAACTCATCGAAAGAAGAGACGAGCTGGAGGCGCGCGCGAGAACCGCAGTTGCCGCGGAGAACGCCGCGACCATTCCTAAAACAATGGAGGAGACAAAGCATGCGTCATATTGACGTTCACAAGCTCGCCGACGATGTGCGCTTCAACAGATTCCACGCTGGCCTGCTGTTCTGGTGCGCGCTTATCATCATCTTTGACGGCTATGACCTTGCCGTCGTGGGCATTGCGCTCCCATCCATCATGAAAGACATGGGCGTCGACGCGACCCGCGCCGGCTTCATGGTCAGTTCCGCGCTGTTCGGCATGATGTTCGGCGCCGTCATCATGGGTACGATTGCCGATCGCATTGGCCGGCCAAAAGCCATTGCAGTCTGTATTGCGCTCTTCAGCGTCTTTACTGCTGCGGCGGGAATGACGCAGGATCCGGTCACGTTCAGCATTACCCGGTTCCTTGCCGGATTGGGCATCGGCGGTGTGATGCCCAATGTCGTCGCCCAGATGACAGAGTTCTCGCCGCGCAAGATCCGCGGAACCATGGTCACGCTGATGTTTAGCGGGTATTCCGTAGGCGGGATTCTCGCCGCAATCATGGGCAAATCACTGATCGAGACGTATGGTTGGCAATCGGTATTCCTGGCTGCGAGCGTTCCCGTACTTATCATCCCTGCTGCGTTGAAGCTGATGCCGGAGTCACTGGCCTTCCTGATCCAGCGCAATCGTCTGGACACTCTCAAAGCAGTGCTGGCCCAGATGGAGCCCACCTACCGCGCTCAGACGACAGACCGGTTCGACTTGCCGCAGACCGAGAAAGGGTCCAGCGCTCCCATCAGCATGCTGTTCCGTGATGGCCGCGGATTCAGCACCGTGATGCTATGGGTCGCCTTCTTCATGTGCCTGTTCATGGTCTATGCATTGAGCTCCTGGCTCGCGAAACTCATGGCTGGCGCGGGCTATAGCCTCGGCTCGGCACTGACGTTCGTGCTGGTGTTGAACTTTGGCGCGATGGCCGGCGCAATCGGAGGTGGTTGGCTGGCAGACAAGTTCAATATCAAATACGTGCTGGTTGGCATGTACGCACTTGCCGCGATATCGATCACGCTGCTTGGCTACAAGATGCCGACCGAGGCCTTGTTCGTCGTGGTTGCGCTCGCCGGAGCATCCACGATCGGCACGCAAATTGTGACGTACGCCTATGCAGGGCAGTTCTACCCAGTTACCGTCCGGGGCACGGGCATTGGCTGGGCATCTGGTGTCGGCAGAAGCGGCGCAATCCTCGCGCCCATTGTCATCGGCGTGCTGGTAAGCATGTCCCTTCCGCTCCAGCAGAATTTCGCCGCAATGGCAGTGCCTGGTGTCATAGCAGTGCTGGCTGTGCTCCTGATTGACCATAAGCGGTCGGCATCGGTGATCGACAGCAGGTCGGGCCAGGGCGAAGAGGATTCGGAACGGACGGTCGTTCTAGACGGCGCCCAACCAGTACAGAGGTCGCGTTATCGGTGACCCTGGAGGCACCAAGAAATACCGCGTCCACGCTACCTATTCTACTGAGATCAAGCATGAACAAGCCTTGCATCATTTCTGTTGCGATCACGGGATCACTGCCGCGCAAGAAAGACAATCCGGCTGTGCCAATCACGGTGAGCGAGCAGGTGGAGTCGACCCAGGCGGCATTCGAAGCCGGGGCGACCCTGGTCCATCTTCACGTACGCAACGATGACGAAACTCCCACGTCAAATCCTGATCGTTTCGCCTTGGTGCTGGAGGGCATTCGCAAGCACGCGCCGGGCATGATCACCCAGGTGTCCACCGGGGGCCGCTCCGGGGCCGGCAATGAGCGAGGTGCCATGCTATCCCTGCGGCCGGACATGGCATCCCTGGCCACCGGCTCCGTCAACTTCCCGACCCGGGTCTATGACAATTCGCCCGACCTGGTCGACTGGCTCGCCGCCGAAATGAAAACCTACGGCATCAAGCCCGAAGTCGAGGCGTTTGACCTGTCGATGATCTTCCAGGCCGCGGCTATGCAGGCAGCGGGCGCGATCGTGGGTCCCCTGCATATCCAATTTGTGATGGGCATCAAGAATGCAATGCCTGTCGATCGCGAAGTGCTTGAATTCTACGTTCGTACCCTTAACCGCCTTTCGCCCGATGCAACGTGGACCGGCGCAGGCATTGGTCGAGATCAACTGACGATGGCTCGCTGGTCTCTCGAGCTAGGGGGGCACTGCCGCACCGGGCTCGAGGACAATGTGCGCATGGACAAGAATACACTCGCCCTGTCCAACGCCGCGCTGGTGCGCCAGGTTGCCGAGCTGTGCGAGGAGTATGGTCGCCCCGTCGCGACCGCAGCTCAGGCTCGCGAGATCCTGAGCTTGTGCTGAGCACCTTCCCACATCGCTCACTACAACACCAACCCAAGCCGTTCAACTGGACCGAGAGCGCTCGCGACATCCTTCAGAAAGTCATTCGCGTCAACCGCTGACCAAATTTCAAGATAACCGCCCGGTGTCGTGAAGGAGAGTGAACCAAAACGTGGGAGGCCATTTCCGTTGACTTGACCGCCGTCATAGACGGCATGACCGCGCCGTACCCGATGGGATACGGTGCTTGGAATCCGCGAAGTTTCTAACGAAAAGAGCCCATCCAGCCCGCCCGGCGCGCTGACCGTATCAGCTATGCTGGCGACGTTGCCAACCGATCGGAGTTGCTATGCGACTGATCATCGAGGCCCGCCTGGAGGGTGGGAAAACGGGTGAGACTGAAGCAACGATCGTTGCTGTGGTGGAACGAAAGGACCGGAGCGTCGCCGACCTGGGACTTACACTTGCCGAAGGTCGCGCCTTGCTTGCTGAGGTTCAATCGTTACTGGTGTCGGAGCAGACTGCCGGGTGGATGGGGGGCCAATTGGCTTGCGATCGTTGTGGCTCGATGCTGGCGCATAAGGACGCACGGTCGATCGTGCTGCGAACCGTGTTTGGCAAGGTCGACGTGCCGAGTCCGAGGCTGTGGGCGTGCAACTGCGCGGCGAAGCAAGGACAACCGCGCCGCTCAGTGAGTCCGCTGTGCAAGGCCGTTCACCAGCGTGTGACGCCGGAATTGGAGTACCTGCAGGCCAAATGGGCTGCCCATCTACCCTACCGTCAGGCCACTGAGCTGCTTCGAGAGGTCCTTCCGCTGGACAAAGGGATTTCCTTCGGTAGTACTCGCCGTCGGATCCTCGCCATCGGGAGGGCGCTGGACGCGCAGATCGAGCGCGATATCGTGTCTGGACCCAAAGCGGTCAGCGGAGAGCAGATTCGCGAATCGACCACCGTCGGCTGCGTGAGCGTCGACTCGGCTTGGCTGAGCTTCAGCAGCAGCCCCAAGAGCCGCAAAACGGCGCGCGAGCTTGCCGAGCTGAAATCGCCTTGGGCGCAGAAGTTGACTCGGGATCGACATGTCAACATCGTTGCGGGCCGCGCAACTCTTGCTGATCGCACCCCGCGTCTCTACGCGTACGTGCTAAGAGGCAATGGCGCGCGAATTCTCTAGCTGCGCAGGGTTCGAATCAGTTCGAAATGGCGGCGCGGACAGCAGGATCGGCCAGAACCTCGTCAAGCGCACTTCGCAAACGAAGGAACAACGTTTCAAAGTCGGCCTCCGAATAGCACAATGCCGGCGCAAAGCCAAGGATGTTGTCCCCGAAGGCCCGGTAGATCAAGCCGTTTCGGTACCCTGCGGCGAACAGCTTGTCGGACAGACCCAGGGCCGGGTCAAAGCGCTGCTTCGTCGATTTGTTGCTGACCAGTTCGAGTGCCCCAAGCAAGCCCAGGGAGCGAGCATTGCCCACCAGCGGATGGTCCAGCATCTGCTTGAGGCCATCCGAGAATGGCAGTGCGACGCGCTGGCCATTGGCCAGCAGTCCACCTTCCTGGTACAACCGCAAGACCTCCAGCGCCACTGCGGCACTCACCGGGTGAGCGGAATAGGTCATGCCGTGTCCAATGGACTGGCCGGCCGGCGTACCGTCCGCGATACCGTTGTAGACCGCATCGGACATCAGCACAGCACCCATTGGCACGTAGCCCGCCGTCAGCCCCTTTGCCACCGTCATGAGGTCTGGCTGCACATCTTCGTGCTCGCACGCGAACATCGGACCAGTACGGCCGAAACCCGTAATGACCTCGTCCGCGACGAACAGAATGTCCAACTCCCGGCACGCATCGCGCATTGCCTTGAGCCATCCGCGGGGCGGTACGATAACTCCGCCCGATCCTTGTACCGGTTCGCAGAAAAACGCCGCGACGTTCTCCGGGCCGAGTTCTTCGACCCTCTTGCGCAGCGCCGCCACGGAAGCAGCAATGATTGCAGTCTCATCGGTTCCGTCAGGCTGACGATACGGATAAGGAGACGGAATGTAGTGTTGATTGGCGCGAGGCAGGTCGAAACCGTAGTGGAACGCGGGCAGGGCAGTCAGGCCGGCGCCGAACGACGACGATCCGTGATAGCCACGCTCCAGAGAAATGAAGTGCTTCTTTGCCGGGCGGCCGGTGGCATTGAAGTAGGCTGTAATGTAGCGCACAGCCGAATCCACCGCGTCCGAGCCGCCTAGCGTGAAATAGACATGCCGCAGGGAAGCGGGTGAGAGCTCGACCAGCTTCGAGGCCAGCTCGATCGCCGGTTCGCTGCTGAAGTGAAAATAGCCGGTGGCATAGGGCAACTCGCGCATTTGTCGTGCCGCCGCTTCCACCACGCTTTCCTGGCCATACCCCACGTTGACGCACCATAGCCCGGCGAACGCATCCAGCAGTTCGTTTCCATCGGCATCGCGGACATAGGCACCCTTTCCGGAGGTGAGGATGGTGGGCCCTCGTTGTTCATGAGTGCGCCAGGCCGAGACGGGATGAATGAGGTGGGCGCGGTCTAGCGCGACCAGGGCTTCGTGGGATTCAGAGTGCATGGGCAAGGGTCGGTGCGAGAAAGGTCGCACTCAGCATATGCTGTTTCAGGAAGTAGTTGATGCCGCAATGCCACTGCGCAACCGGCGCCCGTCGCATAGTTAATGCCGATTCAGCAGAAAATGCCGCGCGCCACGAGAAGTGGACGTTCCCTGTCCCGGCCGTCCTACTGTGGGGGGGGGGGCGCGGCGGGTACGACCGTCGCGCCCATGCCAATATCACTTGGAAATGCTCGTGGACGCCCCAATCGCGTCACGCAGGATGGTCAAGGCCTCTGCGATGGTCTCGGGGGCGCTGTTCAACGGCGCCAGCAGGCGCACCGTGTTGCGATGCACACCGCACTTGATAACCAGCAGACCGCGCGTACGGCATTCGTCGATGACCGTTTGCGCCAGCGTAGCGTCCGGCTGGAAGGGGTCGCCGTCACGCACGAATTCCAGTGCGAGCATTGAGCCGACACCACGGACGGTGCCGATTGCCGGGAAATCACGCGCGATGGCGTCGAGACCGGAACGCAGCAGCTCGCCGGTCTGCTTTGACTTCTCGAGCAGCTTGTCCTGCTCGAAGACATCCAGCACGGCCAGCGCTGCGGCGCAGGCCAGCGGGTTGCCGGCGTAGGTGCCACCAAGGCCGCCGGGAGCAGGGGCATCCATGATTTCGGCACGACCGACCACACCGGCCAGCGGAAGACCGCCGGCCAGGCTCTTTGCCACCGTCACGAGGTCCGGCTGAATGCCGGCGTGCTGGAAGCCGAACATCGTTCCCGTGCGGCCAAAGCCCGCCTGGATTTCGTCGAGGATCAGCACGATGCCGTGACGCTTGGTCAGTTCACGGAGCGCCTGCAGGAACTCAGTACCCGCCGGCAGGAAACCGCCATCGCCCTGAACGGGTTCGAGAATCACAGCGGCAACGCGCTCGGGAGCTATTTGCGTGGCGAACAGATCCTCGAGCGCGCGGATTGCAGCGGCCGCGTCGAAGCCGCGATACGGATCTGGGTAAGGGGTATGGTAGATGTCTGCCGCCTGGCCGAAATTCTGTTTGTATGGCGTGCTCATGCCCGTCAGCGTCGAACCCAGAAGGGTGCGGCCGTGGAAGCCGCCGCGGAAGGCGATGACGCCGGGCACATTGCGATAGGCACGCGCAATCTTGATGGCGTTTTCCACCGCTTCTGCGCCTGTTGTCACGAGTAGCGACTTGTAGGCTTCACTTCCGCCAACCAGCTTGTTCAGTCGCGCTGCCAGATCCACGTACACGTCATAGCCAACCACCTGAAAGGCAGCGTGCGTGACGCGGTTCAATTGCGTGCGCACGGCCTCGACGACCTTCGGGTGATTGTGGCCAATGTTCTGGACACCGATACCGCCGACAAAATCGATATAGCGGCGACCCTCCACGTCCCACAGATAGGCACCCTCGGCCTTCTCGGCGAAGAGGGGATGGGCCGTGACCACTCCGTGGGGCACGTGTTTGCCGCGCTCGGCGATATAGGCTTGGTTGGTTTGGCTCATGCTAGATACCTCATTGAAGTTCAGCGACAGCGGCGTCGCGTTGATTTGCGGGGGCAACAGATCGGTCAATAGGGGCAGTCGCTTCGGCTAGAACCTCGGCCAAGTGGCGTGCATCGCGTCCGGATACCTTGCGAATCTGGGACCGGCAGCTGAAGCCGTCGGCAACCACCGTGGCGTCGGCGCCAAGGACGTCAAGCTTAGGAAGAAGCGTACTCTCGCCAATGCGGCGAGAGACGGCTGCTGTCTTCTCGTGGTAGCCAAAGGCACCGGCCATACCGCAGCAGCCGGTGTTCATTACGTTCAGGCCCATCGCGCTCTCTGCGCTCGAGCCACCGCATGCGCGCTGGTGGCAATGGGCATGTGCATGGACTTCCGTACTGGCCTCAAGCTTGATGCCGGCGCGCTTGGCGAACTCGGCCATCGTCTCGGTGAGACCCGCTAGCCTCTTCGCCCTCGGATCATTGGGAAGCATTGCCAGCATTTCGTCGCGGAAGACCGACAGACAGCTTGGCTCCAGTACCAGAACGGGAACACCCGCTGCGATGGGATCTGCCAGCACGTCAAGCAACTCAAGCAAATTGTTGCGCGCCTGGTCGAGAAGACCGACATCGTAGAAGGGGCGGCCGCAGCAGACGTGCCGTGAACTAAGCCGTGCGCGCCAGCCGTGCCGCTCGATCACCTTTACGGCCGCCTCCAGCACGTGCGGGGTGAAGCCGTTGTTGAAGCTGTCGGTCCAGACCACCACATCGCGCGGACCAAACGATTCGTTGCGCACGGTCTCCAGACGCCTTGCCGTATTGCTGCGGCGGAATGCCGTGTCTGCCACCGGTGGGAGAGCGGCACCCTCTGCCAGGCCGAACATTCTTCCGATCCTTCGCGAGACGCGGTTCTGCATGACTGCATTGAACGCGCCGCTGAAGCGGGTCGCGACGGGCAGCCACTGTCCGAGTCGGCCGATCAATGCGTCCATCGGCGCGCGCATACGTCGCTGATAGTAGCGATAGAGGAATTCGCTTCGGTATTTTGGAATATCGACGTGGGTGGGACAGTCGTTCTTGCAGCCCTTGCAGGAAAGGCAGAGGTCCATCGAGTCCTTCACGTCCTTTGCATCGCGCGTCTCGTCGATGATCTCGCCGTTAAGCATCTCAAAGAACATGCGTGCCCGCCCACGCGTGGCATATCGTTCCTCACGTGTGGCCTTGAAGCTGGGGCACATGGTGCCACCGTCCAGCGAACGGCACTTGCCCATGCCAATGCAGCGTTCGGTTTCACGTCCGTAGCCGGCGTTGGCACCGGCGCCCATCGGGTACGTGAACACGCTGGGGACGTCGCTGCGGCGATAGTCAGGGCCCAGCCGGAGGTTGGCGTCGACCGGCATGGCGTCGATCAGCTTGCCGGGGTTCATCAGGCCGTGCGGGTCCCATAGGGCCTTGAACTCGCGGAAGGCCTGCATAAGGCGTGGGCTGAACATGAGCGGGAGCAGCTCGCCCTTGGCCTGGCCGTCACCATGCTCGCCGGACAGGGAGCCCTTGTACTTGACCACCAGTGCTGCCGCCTCTTCCAGAAACTTGCGCCAGTCGCTTACGCCGGCCCTGGACCGAAGGTCGAAGGTGATGCGCGAGTGGATGCAACCGTCGCCAAAATGGCCATACATATTGGTCTTGTAGCCATAGCGGGCGACCAGTGCAGAGAACTCTCTCAGGTACGGGCCGAGCAGGGACGGCTCGACCGCGGCATCTTCCCAGCCTACCGTGGGATCGGGTTGGCCGGGCACCGTTGACAGTGAGGTAGCCGATGCCCCGGTTTCGCGGATGGCCCACAGTCGGCCCATTAGCCCGGCGTCTTCAACCAGTCGGACACTGGGCTTTGAGGCAAACGTTGCTGCGGCTGCCGACGCATGGCGTGCCTGCCTGATGGCCTCGCTGCGTTCGCTCGCTCCGAACTCGATCATCAGCCAGGCATTCCCGGCCGGAAGTTCGGCGATGTCGTCGAGCTTCAACCCCAGCTCCTTCAAGCCGCCGATGATGCCGGTGTCGAGGCCTTCCATGGCGATCGGGCCAAGGGGCAGCAAATCCGGCACGCAGTCCGCAGCGTCAAAGATCGACTCGAAGCCGAGCACGAGCAGGACCCGCTGCGACAATCCTTCCACTAGCCGTGTCTCGGCACGCAGAACGGTGGCGCATGTACCTTCTGTTCCCACCAGTGCACGCGCAATATTGAATCCGTTATCGGGCAGCAGCTGGTCCAGGTTGTAGCCTGAGACGCGACGCTTCAGACGGGGAAAGCCGACACGAATGTCCTCCGCATAGCGATCGGCGAGATCACGCAGCCCTCGCACAATGCGGGCACGCTCGCCACCGGCGGCCAAGTGCTCGGCGTACGCGGCTTCGCTGGTGGCACCGACCCAGAAGCGAGCCCCGGTGGCCGTTACCACCTCCAGACGCTCGATATTCTCGACGGTTTTTCCTGCCATGACCGAGTGGGCGCCGCAGGAGTTGTTGCCGATCATGCCGCCCAGGGTGCAACGGCTGTGTGTGGCGGGATCCGGGCCGAACGTCAGACCATGGTCAGCGGCAGCCTGCTTGAGCTGGTCGCAGATGACACCTGGCTGTACGCGACCGATGCGCGCTTCCGAGTCAATCGACTCAACGGCATGCAGGTATTTCGAATGGTCGATACAGATCGCTGCATTGACCGACTGTCCGCTCATCGAGGTACCCGCACCACGTGGCACCATTGCCACCCCCAGTTCGCCACAAGCGCGCACGGTAGTCTCGAGATCCGCCATGGTGCGGGGGATGACCACACCCAGCGGAACCTGCCGGTAGTTCGAGGCTTCGGAGGCGTAGATGGCACGCGTCACCTGGTCAAATCGCAACTCCGCCGTGGTCTCTGCTTCCAGGCGTTTGCGCAGGCGCAGCAGCAGGTTGAGATCGCGTGGCAATTGGGAGGTGGCTTGTGTCATAGTCGTCGCGGTTCGGCCCGTTCGGCGCCCGATGCGCAGGGGTTGTGGCTCAGTATAGGGAGGCGGGCAGTCAAGCTTTGACCGAAATCGGGGGGCTGTTCAGCAGCGTATTTCGTTGTCTGACGCCGAACAGCAGTTCCTTTTTTCGTGCCGGCCGCGCTCAGTGAGTGCGGCGGTTAGGCGCGAGATAAAGCAGGATGAGCCCGCGGTATCCGCAACCGCAGGCTCGAATGCCCCCTGCTCAGTCGAGCTGACCTTGGCAGACGTACTTGATGTGCATGTACTCTTCCAGACCGTAGCGTGAGCCTTCACGGCCATAGCCGGAGTCCTTGATCCCGCCGAAGGGTGCCGCTTCCGCTGCGATGGCGCCTTCGTTGATACCGACAATGCCGGACTCGAGCGCGTCGGCCAGGCGCCAGATGCGCTTCACGTCGTTCGAATAGAAGTAAGCCGCAAGACCGAAAGGCGTAGCATTGGCGGTGGCCACGACTTCAGCCTCGGTCGAAAAGCGCGTCACCGGAGCGACGGGCCCGAACGTTTCTTCGCACGAGCACTCCATCGTCGCATCGACATCCACGAGAACCGTCGGCGCGTAGTAGTTCGGTCCCGGGCAGCGGTCCGATTTGATCCGCTTGCCGCCCGCCACCACGCGGGCGCCGCGGCTAACTGCGTCATTGACGTGGCGCTCGATCTTGTCCACGGCGCGAGCGTTGATCATCGGGCCGATCTGCGCGGCCGAGTCGGTCGCGGGCGCCACGACGAGTGCGCTGACACGAGCTGCCAGCTTTTCCACGAATGCATCGTGGACCTTGTCCTGCACGAAAATGCGGTTGGGGCACACGCAGGTCTGACCGCCATTGCGGAACTTGGCAGCCATCAGTCCCTCGACCGCTGCGTCGAGATCGGCATCATCGAAGACAATGAACGGAGCGTTGCCACCCAGCTCCAGCGAAAGCTTCTTGAGCGTGTCAGCAGAGCGGCGCGCCAGGTGCTTGCCTACCGGTGTCGAACCGGTGAACGTCATTTTGCGTACACGGGGGTCGTCCAGCCACACGTCAACCACTTCGGCGGCACGTTCGCGCGATGCGGTAACGATGTTCAGCACGCCCGGCGGTACACCTGCCTGCTCGGCAAGCTTGACCAGCGCCAGCGAGGTAAGGGGTGTGTCTTCCGCGGGCTTGCATACGACGGTGCAGCCTGCCGCGAGGGCCGGGGCAATCTTGCGGGCGATCATCGCTGCCGGGAAGTTCCACGGGGTAATGGCAGCGATCACGCCGACGGGCTCACGCAACGCAAACATGCGACGGCCGGGTACCGGCGCTGCGATGACATCGCCATCGGCACGGGTCGCTTCTTCGGCGAACCACTCGATGTAGCTGGCTGCGTACATGACCTCGCCCTTGCCCTCGGCAAGCGGCTTGCCTTGCTCTCGCGAGATCAGGCGGCCGAGGTCCTCTACGTGCGCGACGACAAGGTCATTCCAGCGTTTGACGATCTGCGCTCGTTGCTTGGCCGGTACCTTCTTCCACGTTGCAAACGCTGCATGGGCAACATCCACGGCGTGCCTGGCGTCCGCTGCGCCGCTGTCCGGCACGATGGCAAACACTTCGTCGGTCGCCGGGTCGCACACGTTCAGCGTGCGGCCATCCGCGGCGGCGCTCCATTCCGCGCCGATCAGATTGGCGCCAGGCATGAGGATGGGGTTCTGGATGGTCAAAGACATTTCATCTCTCCTAGGCAACAGGGGGCCGCTGCCACGTCGCGCAAATGCGCAGACATGGCGAAGCAGCGATTCGGGTTATGAAGGAAGTAGCTGCGTCGGCAGCAGCTAGTGCGTTGCCACGGCCGAGTTCTCACATGCGGAGCGGGCAGCGGCCAGATCGACCTCGTCGATCCACCCACGCCGCAATTCCGGTACGGAACGGGCAAGCAGGTCGTAGTACGGGTGATGGGGTCCGCGCTCGTAGTCCGCGTGTGCAACCTGTGTCAGCTTGCGGCCGTGCTGCATCACCACGATTTCGTCGCAGATCGCCCGCACAGTGTGCAAGTCGTGACTGATGAACAGGTACGACACCCCAAGTTCGCGGCGCAGCTCCGCCATCAGGTCGAGGATCGCCGCGCCAACGACAGTATCAAGCGCAGAAGTAATCTCGTCGCACAGGATCAGCTCCGGCTCAGCCGCAAGCGCGCGGGCCAGGTTGATACGCTGCTTCTGCCCGCCGGAGAGGCCGGCAGGAGTGCGGGCAGCAAGGCTGGCAGGAAGCCGGACCAGATCCAGCAGCTCCCGGATGCGTGCACTTTGCTTGGACCCGCGCAACCCATGGAAGAATTGCAAGGGACGGGCCAGGATTTCCTCGATGGTGTGCGACGGATTCAACGCAGTGTCGGCCATCTGAAACACGATCTGGATCCGGCGCAAAGAATCACGGCTGCGTTTGTCCAAGGATGGCGGAAGCGGCTGTCCGTCGAACTTGATGCTTCCCGCGCATGGCGAAACCAGGCCTGCGATCGCCCGGGCCAACGTAGTTTTCCCCGAACCGGATTCGCCGATTACCCCAATGGACTGGCCCCGGTGAAGTGTCAGATCGATGTGGTCGAGGATCTTCACTGCCGGTTGTCCTTTGGCGTCGACCGGCCCATATCCTGCGGACACTCCTTTGACTTCCAGTAGCACCGGCCTCGATGCGGCACTCTCGGGCCTGCCGCCACGCTCTGCCGGTCGCGCGGCGGCCAGCAAGCTTTGCGTGTAGTCATCTACTGGTGCATGCAGAATCTGGTCAGTCTCGCCAAGCTCGCGCATCTTGCCGTCGCGAAGCACGAGGATGTGATCGGCTACTTGCGCCACAACGGCAAGGTCATGACTCACGTACACTGCAGTTGAGCGCCGCTCGCGCACCGCACGGCGGAATGCACGCAGTACTTCGACCTGCGTGGTGACATCGAGAGCCGTCGTCGGCTCGTCGAGAATCACGAGATCCGGATCGGTGATAAGCGCCATGGCGGCCATCAAGCGCTGCAGTTGACCCCCCGACACCTGATGGGGATAGCGCTCCCCAATTGTCTCGGGATCAGGCAGTGCCAGTTCCCGGAAGAGATCGATGGCCTTGCGCTCAGCGCTGGCGCGGTCCATCAGCCGATGGATCAGCGCCGGCTCGACCACCTGATCCATGATGGTCCGCGACGGATTGAAGGACGCTGCAGCGCTCTGCGCGATATAAGTGATGGACCGGCCGCGCAATGTGCGTTGCTCGGATGGCGACAGCGACAGCACCTCGGTGTCGCCAACGCGGATGTTTCCGCCGGCGATCCTGCAACCCTGGCGGGCATAGCCCATCAGGGAAAGCGCCGTGGTGGTTTTTCCTGACCCAGACTCGCCAATCAGGGCGAGGACTTCGCCAGGAGCAATGTGGAAGTTGACGTCGTCAACGATGATGGTGTCGCCTGCCGCGATGCGCAGGTTCCTTACCTGTACTGACTTGCCCATTATTTTCCTCCGGCGCGTGCCGAGCGGCCCGGCAGGTTGTCGATGACAAGATTGACCGCGATCGTCAGGCTCGCGATGGCCAGGGCCGGTGCGATGACGGCCATGCTTCCGTCTGCGAGCGCGCCAATGTTTTCGCGCACGAGTGACCCCCAGTCGGCGTCGGGCGGCTGAATGCCGAGGCCCAGAAAGCTCAGACTCGCAAGCAGAAGGACGACGTAGACAAAGCGCAGGCCAAGATCGGCCAGCATTGGTCCGAGAATGTTGGGCAGAATCTCCTTGCGCATGATGTAGGCAGTGCTTTCGCCTCGCGTCCGGGCAACTGTCACGTAGTCCATCGCATTGATGTTGACGGCAAGCGAACGGGCAATACGAAAGGCGCCAGGCACGTAGATGATCGCGGCGGTGACTGCGAGCATCCAGACCGAGGAGCCAAACGCCGCGACCATGATCAGCGCAAACATCTTGCTCGGAATGGCGGTCAGCGTATCGAGGCCTCGGCTCAGGGCCACATCGATCCATCGTCCGCTAACCGTGGCGAGAAGCGCTAGCGAGATGCCAATGCCACTCGCACACAGCGTCGAGACCAGCGCCACGCACACCGTGTAGCGGGCTCCCAGAATGACACGAACCAGCATGTCACGACCGAGGTAATCGGTGCCAAGCCAGTGTTGCACGCTCATTGGGGCGAATACCTGGACATCGCCAGAAGGGGTGCCGTCGGTGGTGATCAGCATGGGACCGATCACCGCCGCCGCCAGCCAGGCCAGCAGCACCAGCGCGCCGAGCCAGCCCGCCGGACCAAGCCTGGGAAAGCGGAACCGGAAGCGTGATTCTGTTGGGGTCACGGACGACTGCCGGGTGTGGGTATTGGTTGTCGTGGTCATATTAATCATCCAATGGCGCGTCAGCGATGGCGCAGGCGCGGATTGGCCACGATGCCGCAGACGTCGGCCAGCGTGACGAGAAGCAGGTAAGCCACGCAGAAGATCATGGCGCACACCTGGACTACTGGCATATCGCGCTGCGACACGCTGTCGACCATGAGCTTGGCGATGCCGGGATAGTTGAAGATGGTCTCGACAATGATGACGCCACCGAGCAGGTAGGACAGGCTGAGTGCGACGGCATTGGCGATCGGGCCAATCGCGTTGGGCAACGCATGGAACAACACCATCCGCGACGGTGAGGCACCCTTCAGGCGCACCATCTCCACATACGGGGCGTTGAGCTGGTCGATCACCGCAGCCCGGGTCATGCGCAGCATCTGCGCCACGATGACGCAGCACAGGCTTAACACCGGCATCGCCAATGAACGCAGCAGCGTTTGCCACGAGTCGCCTTCGCTGACATAAGCAAGGGCGGGCAGCCAACGCAACTGGACCGCAAACAGCAGTACTGCAAGGGTAGCGACAAGGAATTCCGGGATCGATACGACGGCGACCGAGCCGATACTTACTGCGCGATCAAACCACGTCCCACGATAGACGGCGGCCAGAATCCCAAGGCCCAGGGCAATGGGCACCGAGATCAGCGCCGTCAGCCCCGCCAGCAGCAACGAATGCGGAAGGCGGCCGCCAATGGTCTCGGTAACCGCCATCCCGGTCACCAGGGACGTGCCGGCCGTTCCCTGCAGCATGCCGCCCAGCCACTTCACGTAGCGTACGGGGGCCGGCACATCCAGGCCCATCTGTGCCCGAAGCGCGGCCAGCGCTTCAGGCGTGGCGTCCTGGCCAAGTTGCTCCTGAGCGGCGTCACCAGGCAACACCGCGGTGATGGCAAAGACGATCACGGAAACCGCCAGCAGCGAAAGCACGGCCATGCCGAGGCGGCGTGCCAACAAGCGCAGAATGAAAAAATTCACGATGCCTCCTACACCCTTCTTATCAAGCCGCCAGCCAGACGTGCTCGGCGAACGAATAACCCATCAGTCCACCGAGCGGTACGGGTGACAGTCCCTTCAGGCGCTTGTTATAGCCGTCTACCGAGGCGACAAACAGCGGGATGCCGATGCCGGCGTCCTGGCGGACCATGCCCTGCATCTCTGCATAGATCTGCTTGCGCTTCGCCAGATCGGTTTCGGCGCGCGCCTGCAGCAGCAGGGCGTCGAACTTTGGATCCTTGTAGCGCGACTCGTTCCAGGTTGCGTCGGATTTGAAGAACTGGGTGAACAGCGTGTCTGCGCTGGCTCGCGGATTCACGTTGCCGAAGCCGACGGGGCTGTTGAGCCAGTGGTTGGACCAGTAGCCGTCGGCCGGCATGCGCTTGACTTCAAGGTTCAGTCCCGCGGCCCGGGCGCTCTGCTGCAGAATCTGCGCCATGTCGACGGAGTACAGCGCGGCCGGCGACGCCACGACAGGTATCGGCGCGCTGCCGATGTTGGCCTTCTTGAGGTGGAACTTCGCCTTCTCCGGGTCGAACTTCGTCTGCGGCAGGCCAGCGGCGTAGAAGCGGTTGGTGGGATCGATCGGCTGGTCGTTACCGAGCACGGCATAGCCCATCGCAATGCTCTTCTTCATCAGTTCGCGGTCAAGAAGCAGCTTCATGCCCTGAACGAAATCGGGATTGGTGCCCGGACCGGTGTCGCGCCGCATGATCAGATCCGTGTACTGACCGGACTGTGTGACGAAAATATCGGCATTGGGCGAGCCTTTGACGCGGGATGCCGAGCGCGGATTGATCGACGCAACAAGATCAAGATCGCCGGAGAGCAGCGCGTTCACGCGGGCGCCTTCGTCGCCGATTCCGACGAACTCGATTTCGTCGAGATACGGCTTGCCGGGCTTCCAGTAGTTTTCGTTGCGGACCACTACCGAGCGCACGCCCGGCTTGAATTCCTTGAGCTTGAACGGACCGGTACCGATGCCCTGGTTGAAGTCAGTCGTTCCGGCACGGACGATATGGAAGTGGAAGGTGCCGACGATGACCGGGAAGTCAGCATTCGGCGCCGTCAATACGACGGTCACTTCATTGGGGCCCGAGGCCGTAACGCTCTTGATCTGCTCGGCCAGCGACTTTGCCTTGGAGGCCGTTGCGGGATCCTTGTGGCGCATCAGGGAGAACACCACGTCGGCCGGGGTCAGGGCTTTGCCATCGTGGAACGTCACGTCCTTGCGCAGCTTGAATACCCACGTGGTCGCGTCCTGTGTGGCAAACGAGGCGGCAAGGGCCGGTTGCGGCGTAAGCGTCGAGTCAAGTTCGGTCAGACAGTTGTACAGCATCGTTCCGCGACAGTAGTCAGTCTTGTTTGACTGCTTGGCCGGATCGAGCGTATCAGCCGCTGAGGCGTTATCGCCGGCTACGCGAATGCGTCCACCGCGACGAGGCGTCTGGGCGTGCGCCGACACCGCGACGCCTGCCAGCGATCCCGCCAGGGCCGCCTGCATGCTGCCTGCGGCCAGCAGCTTGAGAATATCGCGTCGTGTGGCGCCGCGTTGCAGGGCATGCATGATGCGGGACGATTCGGTGGGACCGACGAAGTCTTCCAGCGGCTTCTTGTCAAACATGGCGATAGATCCTTGATGGGGGCGGAGCGTTGTTCGGAGGGGTCTCGCAGCGTCAGGACACTGCGTCCTTCATCCTGAAATAGAGGCCGACGGCGGGCAGGAACCACGGCGGGCCAACGTGGCCGGGGATAGCAGGCCAGTCGCGCCCGCGCCACGGGTTGGCTGCGGCTTCGCCGGCCATCACCCGTGCCATGCACTGGCCCATGTGCACTGACATCTGTGTGCCATGACCGCTGAACCCCATGGCGTAATACAAGCCGTCGCGCTCGCCGGCATGCGGCAGGCGATCCTGGGTCATGTCCACCAGCCCGCCCCAGCAGTAGTCAATGGCAACGTCAGAGAGTTGCGGAAACGCTTCAAGCATGCCGGCGCGAAGGATGGCGCCGCTGCGTGCGTCCGATTGCGGGCTCGACACGGCGAAGCGCGCACGGCCGCCAAAGATCAAGCGGTAGTCCGGTGAAAGGCGGAAGTAGTGGTGGACGTTAGCGGTCGTCACGTACGTGCGCTGGCCAGCCAGCAGCGCCTGGGCGCGCTCCTTGCCCAATGGGGCGGTGGCAATGATGAAGCTGCCGATGGGGACGATGCGGCGACGCAGCCAGCCGAAGCTGCCATAGCTGCCGTGGCGGCTGGCTCCGGTAGCGAGCAGCACCTGGTCGGCCTGCACGGTACCGCGCGGCGTGTGGACACGGTACGAGTGTCCATTGCCAACGCGTGTCAGCCGTTCCACCGGCGTATTGAAGTGGATCGCAGAGCCATGGCGCGCAGCGGCGCTGGCCAGACCAACGGCAAATCGGCCCATGTGCATCTGGCCGCTTTTCTTGTAGAGCAGGCCACCGTGATATCGGTCGCTCGCAACTTCGGCGTGTACTCGCGCGGCGTCCAGGAGCTCCACGTCAGTATCGACACCATCGCGTTGCAGACGTTCGCAGCTGCGCAACAATGCCTCCATGTGGGAAGGCCGGGAGGCGAGCTTCAGCTTGCCACGGCGCACAAAATCGCAAGCGATGTTTTCCTCGCGTACGATTGATTCCACCGTATCGACGGCGGCGTCATAGGCGTGATACCAGGCACGCGCCAGATCGGCGCCGACGCGTGCCGCCAACGTGGCGTAGTCGACAGCAAGGCCATTGTTGACATGTCCACCGTTGCGACCGGACGCTTCCCCGGCAGGCCTGTCGCCTGCTTCGAGGACAATGACGCGCGCGCCTCGTCGTGCCAGGCTCAGCGCCGCCGACAGGCCGCAGAATCCACCGCCCACGACCACGACATCTGCCGTTGCGGGCAATGGGTCAGCCGATCCGGCGAACTCTGGTACACCTTCCTTCCAATAGCTATCGAGCTTCATTTCAGTCGTGGTTTGGGGCCGCTGGCGCTGCCTGGGTTGCTGTCAAAGCCTGCTGGCGTTGCGCTGCGTGCGAGTTGCGTCATCACGCTGAAATTGAAGCATGCATGCCCGATGAGTTTATGGGGTATTTATCGCCGCCACAGCGAATACTGCGGTTTCTGTCGGGCCATTCGGCATTGCCTGCCACGGGCACGCGGCACGTGCATGTGCACCGCAAAAAACTCAGGGATTACCCGCGGACTGCACCGCGCTGGTGCGCCTTCGCCGGGCAAGCATTTTTTCCTATCACGGCGATCTCCTTCGACGCATCATGAGCGCTTCCTGACTGAATCCCGTTGCGTCGTGGAAACAATGGAATCGGCAAACACTTACGAACAACCTGCTGGTAACGCCCTTCGAATTCGCCCGATGGTGGAGAGTGACCTGTCAGATGCTCTCCAGCTCCTGGAGCGGGCCGGACGGCCGCATCGACTGCGTGATCTGACGGCACTCTTTGAGGTTGGGGAGGGCGTTGTTATCCAGGCAGGCGATGCCACGGTTGGCATGGGCATGCGCTGGCTCTGGGGCGCAGAGGAAGCGTCCGTGGGGCTGATCGCTGAACACCCTTCCTGGCGAGAGCATGGCGTCAGCGAGCAACTCATGAATGCGCTTTGCTCGGGGCTCGAGCGTCACGC
The DNA here is from genome assembly GCF_003402535.2 of Cupriavidus sp. P-10. Taxonomy (NCBI): domain Bacteria; kingdom Pseudomonadati; phylum Pseudomonadota; class Betaproteobacteria; order Burkholderiales; family Burkholderiaceae; genus Cupriavidus; species Cupriavidus sp. P-10. Next base: position 1,331,200 of record NZ_AP025172.1, on the reverse strand, counting down.
TGTGCGCATGCAAGTGACGCCCCCTTTACCGGATTGGGCAACTCGCCTGGGTTTTGTCCACGTGGGTGATATTGCACGGCTTGAAGGGCGTGCCGCGTTGCCGCCGCTCGTAGCCTTGCCGGATGGTTACCGTTTGCGGCCAGCAGGCCGCAAAGACCTGCTCCTGCTGACACAGCTGGATACCGCTGCGACCGGCATGACGAGGATGAAGATGCTGCAGTCATGGCTGCCCAACGCGCTGGCTACCATGGTGGTGGACCACCCGGACGGCGCTCAGGGCTTCGCGCTGATGCGTCGGTTCGGCCGTGGTGCCGTGATCGGCCCAGTGATTGCGCCATGTACTGAAACGGCCAAGGCATTGATTGCACATCTGGCCGCCATGGCCGATGGGCGTTTCCTGCGGTTGGATGTGATGAACGCTCCGGACTTGCGTGAGTGGATCGAGACAATCGGGTTGGAGCAGACGGGCCATACGGCCCTCATGGTCAAAGGCGGCCTCCAGCAACGCCAGCCACAGTGCCGCTGTGTCGTCCTGGCCGACGAAACCTTAGGATAAGAGTATGCGAGACGAGGTCACCTTTCTCTACAAGGCTGATCCCATTCGAGGGCAGACGTGGGCGGAAGTGTTTGAGCGGGAAGCGCCGCACGTGCGCTTTCGCATGTGGCCTGACATCGGGAATCCGGGTGATGTGGAGTACCTGGCCGCCTGGGAGCCGCCAGATGACCTGGCCGCCTTTCCGAATCTGCGTGTGTTGTTTTCTACCGGTGCGGGCATCGATCAGTTCGACCTGGACAGGCTGCCCGACCACGTGCCGCTGGTGCGCATGATCGAGCCTGGCATTGTCGAGGGGATGGTCGAATATGTCACGCTGTCAGTGCTCGCGCTGCATCGCGACATGCCAGCGTACAGGCGCCAGCAGGCGCAAGGCAACTGGAGACCGCTGCAGGTTCGCTCCGCGGAGTCCTGCCGCGTAGGTGTGCTTGGCCTTGGTTCGCTTGGGCAAGCGGTATTGACCAGGCTCGCTTCGTTCGGCTTCGATTGCGCGGGTTGGGCGCGGTCGGCGCATCGGCTGGACGGGGTGCGGACATACTGCGGATGGTCTGTTCTTGACGCGTTCCTTGCGCGCACCGACATTCTTGTGTGCCTCTTGCCGCTGACGGAGGAAACGCGCGGCATTCTCGAAGGCTCGCTGTTCTCGAAGCTGCCTCGTGGCGCGAAGCTGGTGCACGTCGGACGCGGCCAGCATCTTGATGCCGCGGCGCTCATGACGGCGCTCGACGATGGCGTGCTAGGTGATGCCATCCTTGACGTCACCGATCCGGAACCATTGCCGCCTGGGGATCCGCTATGGCGTCACCCCAACGTCTGGATCACGCCCCATGTGGCAAGCATGACCCGGCCAGACACTGCTGCGCGCGTGGTGCTCGAAAACTTGCGGCGCATGAAGGCAGGGGAACCCATGGTGGGACTGGTCGATCGCGCCAAGGGATACTGACCGGGAAAGTGCCTGTTGCTTACTCCGTGGCGGACGGAGAAAATGCTGGGCACACACTTCTGTCGCAAGGAAACATGGTAGCCCCCGTAAAACTCGACCGTCTGGACCTTCGTATTCTGGCCCAACTCCAGAAGAACGGTCGTATGACCAACGTGGATCTGGCGGAGGCGGTAGGCTTGTCTGCCAGCCCCTGCCTGATTCGCGTCAAGCGCCTCGAACAGGCCGGCTATATCGGTGGGTACAGCGCGCAGATCAGGATGGACAAGCTGGGCGACATCCTGACGGTTTTCACCGAGATCACTCTGGAGGATCATCACCGGGAGGATTTTGTGCACTTCGAGAAGGCGGTAGCAAATATCGACGAGATTGTCGAATGCCATCTGGTGAGCGGTGGCTATGACTACCTGCTCAAGTTCATCACGCGGGGTGTGAACCATTACCAGGAAATAATGGAGAACCTGCTGGAAAGCAATATCGGGATCGAGAAATATTTCAGCTTTATCGTCATCAAGTCTCCGTTTATCAAGACCCATTATCCGATCGAGCGTCTGTTCCCGTCGACGTGAATGGCATGGCGTGCCGGACCCCAGGGGCGAAAGCCCCCGGAGGATCGCTTAGCCCATTACCACGTAGACTTTGCGAAGGGTCTCGCGGATATCCCATACACCCACGGTGTTGGCGGGAAAGAACAGGGTATCTCCGGCACGAATCTCCCGCGGCGCTTCGCCGGCGGGCGTAAATGTGCAAGCGCCGCTCAGAATATGCATGACTTCCGCATTGGCCAGTTGCCGTTCGAAGCGACCTGGCGTGCATTCCCAGAGTCCGCTGCGATTGGCGCCAGAGCCCTCGATTGGAACCTCCAACGATACGGTTTCGCAGGCAGGCTGGCTCAGGGGGCGCGCGACCGCGCCGCTGGCTGTGAGGCCGTCGGCCCGGGCAGAATCTGAAACAATGACGATCGGCATAGGGAAGCTTGAAAGTGCAGAGGAAGGCGCCCAAACCTGGCTGGCTGGGCGTGCAACATCACAGAGTCGGCTTACTTGCCGGCTTCGACCGCGTCAGCCAGTTCGGCCAGAAAGTGGAAGTGGTAGTCCGGCGTGGTGTGTGCGGATTCGATCGTGCCACCGGATCCCTTTTGCGCATGCCGGCGCTCGATCCAGCAGGTCGTGATGCCGAGTTCTTTCGAGATGCCGATGTCGTGATATTGGCTCTGGGCGACGTGCAGGTTATCCGCCTGCTTGTAGCCCCAGGCGCCCTCGTAGCGGCCCCGCGCATAGGCAAAGTAGCGGGCGTCAGGCTTCTCGCACATGGCATCATCGCAGCTCAATTCCATGTCGAACGGATTGCCCAGCGTTTCAGCGAAGTGGCGCAGTGCCCAGGTTTGCGCGTTGGTCATCGTGACCAGCTTGAAATGCTTGCGCAGGCGTTTCAACGCTTCGACCGAATCGGGGAACGCGGGCCAGTGAGCGACGGAGTCGCGGAAGCCCTTTGCGATCTCATCGGTCGCGGGCAGGCCCAGGCCGGGGGCGATGACCTTCCAGCAGCGCTCCAGGTCGTCCGGGTACCAGGTCGTGTCGGGACTCTTGCGGGCTTGCCTGTAGGCAGCCAGGAAGTCCTCGTCGCCGAGCTTGGAATCCGGCGCGACGCTACGCAGGTAGTTGAGCATGCCGCGCTCGAAGTCGATCAGGGTGCCGACAACGTCGAAGGTCAGGACTTTGAAATCTTTCAGACTCATGGTGAACTCGCTCGTCAATGAATGGGGGCTGAGGCAGGAAGCGAAGCGCCACTCGGGCTCTGCAATTGCCGCGGGGTCAGCCCGCAGGCATTCTTCAGGCAGAGTGCAAGATGGCTTTGATCGTAGAAGCCGCACGCCTGTGCCGTGTCGGCAGGGGAGCAACCCCGTTTGAGCATGGTGCGCGCGCGTTCCAGCCGGGCGCCGCTGATGTATCGATGCGGCGGCATCCCGAGCGCCTGGCGAAACAGCGTGACGAAGCGGCTGACGCTGAGCCGGCAAAGCTTTGCCAGCTGCTCCAGCTTCAGGCGCTCGTCCAGATGCTGGTGAATGTACGTCAGCGCTGCTGCCACACGCGGATAGCTTGCGTGAGTGGGCAGGATTTCGACAGCGGTTTGTGGGGCGCATGCTGTGGCTTTCATGACCACCAGCATACGAGTAACCGCGCCGCGCTTCTCGCTGATGTTGCTGCGCCTTTCCGCATTGAATTGCAAAATGGGCATGGGCAAAAGCAGATCGTGTTGTGAATTATGAGGCACCTCAAACTGTGCCCCTCAAGGGCTCATTCAGATCGTCCCGAAGGGGGATCAGCGCGTAAGGACGCAGTCCCGAAGGCGACAGATTGAGACGTCGCATCGATCGCAGCATTGGATGAGCGTCCGCCCGCGTTTCGCGCGGCCCTTACTTCAGGATCACGAAGACCTTGCGCATTGGCTCCTGGATCTCCCAGGTGCCGGTCGTGTTGGCGGGGAAGAACAGCGTGTCGCCTGCCTTGATGCGCATCGGCTCGCCGCCGGTCGGCGTGAATATGCAGGCGCCTGCCAGGATATGCATGACCTCGGCTTCCGGCACCTGCCGCTCGTAGGATCCGGCAGTGCATTCCCACAGGCCGGTGCGGTTCTCGCCCGCGCCTTCGAGCGCGACTCGCAGGCTGCTGGTGCGGCAGGGCGGCTGGCTTAGCGGGCGACCGACCGGGCCATCGTCGGTCAGCTTGTTGCATTGCGCGGCATTCGGGATGATCGTGATGGGCATTTTCAATACGCAAGGACGAAGGGCGCACACCGCGATATCGCGGTGTGCGCCCAGGGGGTAGGGAGGGACTTACTGGTTGGCCTCGACAGCGTCGGCGAGCTGCGTCAGCGAATGGAAGTGATAGCTCGGCTCGGTCAGCTCGGGTACTTCCATGGTGCCGCCGAAGCCGGGCTGCGCGTGGCGGCGCTCGATCCAGCACGTCTTCAGGCCGAGCGCGTCTGCCACGCCGATGTCGTGGTACTGGCTCTGCGCCACGTGCAGGTTGTCTTCCTGCTTGAAGCCCCATTTGGCGTCATAGCGGCCGCGGGCATAGGCGAAGTACTGCGGATCAGGCTTTTCGGTCAGTGCATCGTCGGCGGTGTTGCTGTCGTCGAACGGAAAGTCCAGCGTCTTCTCGAAGTGCGACAGCGCCCAGCGCTGCGAGTTGGTCATCGCGACGAGCTTGAAATGTTTGCGCAGGCGCTTCAGCGCATCCACGGAATCGGGGAATGCCTTCCAGTGCACCACCGAGTCGCGCAGCCCTTGTGCGAGGGCGTCGGAATCGGGCAAGTCCAGGCTTTTCGCCATCAGGTGCCAGCAACGCTCCAGGTCATCGGGGTACCACATTGTCTTGTCTTCGGCCCGCGCCCGGCGGTAGGCGGCGAGGAATTCCTCGTCCGTGATCTTGCTGTCCGGCACGACGCGACGGAAGTAGTCGAGCATGCCACCTTCAAAGTCGATCAGCGTACCGACCACATCGAACGTCAGTACCTTGAAGTCTTGCAGTGCCATCAGATGCCTCTCTCGGAAAAATGAAGCGAAAAAAAGCGAAAGGAGTCCCCGGCCGCAACGGCGTGCGGCCGTGGTGGAAAGAAAAACTGGATCTTCCAGCGGGCGGGCTCAGCCTTCGAGCCAGACGTTCTCCGCGAACGAGTAGCCCATCATGCCGCCCAGCGGAATCGACGAGAGCCCCTTGAGCTTCTTGCTATGGCCGTCGATGGTGGCGACGAACAGCGGAATGCCGATACCCGAACCCTCGTGGATCATCACCTGCATGTCGGCGTACATCTGCTTGCGCTTTGCCATATCTGTTTCGGCGCGCGCCGCGGATAGCAACTGGTCGAACTTTGGATCCTTCCAGCGCGATTCGTTCCAGGTCGCGTCCGACTTGAAGAACTGCGTGAGGATGGTGTCCGCGTTTGGACGCGGCACGATGGAGCCGAAACCCACCGGGCTTTGCAGCCAATGATTCGACCAGAAGCCATCGGCCGGCATGCGCTTGATATCGAGATTGAGACCGGCCTGCCGTGCGGACTGCTGCAGTACCTGTGCGATATCCACCGAATACATGGCCGCCGGCGAGGCCACCACGGGGATCGGGGTGCTGCCCAGATTGGCCTTCTTCAGGTGGAACTTCGCCTTCTCGGGGTCGTACTGGCGTTGCGGCAACCCCGGAGAATAGAAGCGGTTGGTCGGATCGATCGGCTGGTCGTTGCCGGTCAGTGCATAGCCGAGCGCGATGGATTTTTTCATCAGCTCGCGATCCTGCAGCAGCTTCATGCCCATCACGAAGTCCGGGTTGGTTCCCGGACCCGTGTCCTTGCGCATGATCAGGTCGGTGTACTGGCCCGATTGCGTGACGAACACGGTATGGCCTGGCGAACCCTTGATGCGGGCAACGGAACGCGGATTGACGGTCGTGACCAGGTCGAGGTCGCCGGATAGCAGCGCGTTGACGCGCGCACCCTCGTCGCCGATGCCGACGAACTCGATCTCGTCCAGATACGGCTTGCCGGACTTCCAGTAGTTCTCATTGCGCGTCACCACCGAGCGCACGCCCGGCTTGAACTCCTTGAGCTTGAAGGGGCCGGTGCCGATTCCCGCGTTGAAGTCGGTGGTGCCGCTCTTGACGATATGGAAGTGGAATGTTCCCAGAATGACCGGCAGGTCGGCGTTCGGCGCGGACAGCACCACGGTTACCTCGTTCGGGCCGGAGGCCGAAACGCTGTCGATCTGGTCGGCCAGCACCTTGGCCTTGGAAGCGGTGGCAGGGTCCTTGTGGCGCATCAGGGAGAATGCCACGTCGGCTGGCGTCAGGGGTTTGCCGTCGTGAAAGGTGACGCCCTTGCGCAGCGTGAAGACCCAGGTCTTCGCATCCCTGGACGTGAACGACTCGGCCAGCGCCGGCTGGGGCGCGAGCGTTGCGTCAAGCGACGTCAGGCCGTTGTACAGCATGTTGCACCGACAATAGTCGACCTTGTTCGACTGCTTGGCCGGGTCCAGCGTATCGCCCGCGCCAGCATTGTCGCCGGCCACCCGGATCCGGCCGCCGCGGCGCGGCGTCTGTGCATGCGCCGAAACCGCCATGCCGGCCAGGCCTCCGGCCAGCGCTAGCTGCATGCCCCCGGCCGCAAACATGGCGAGCACGTCACGGCGGGTAAAGCCCCGCCGCAGTCCGTCCATGATGCGCGTGCTCTCTGCTGGGCCGATGAGGTTGTCAAGCTGGGTGCGGTCGTTCATGGCAGAAGGTTCCCTGGTGGCGTCGTCGCGTATGACAAGACTGCGTCTATGTAATAGGATCGGGCGCAGGACGAAACCGGCTTGGGTGACGTCCAGACAGCTCGCTTAGTGCAAAAATCCCTGTAACACGCCCAAAGTTTAGGAACACGGGGGACACGCGGGCAACTTCCCAATTGTTGGGTCAGGCATAATCTGAGGTTATGGCCAATTTCCGTCGCAAGCTGCCTAGCGCCAATGCACTATTCGTCTTCGAGGCCGCCGGGCGCTGCGGGAGCCTCACCAAGGCGGCTGCGGAGCTGTATGTCAGCCAGCCCGCGGTGAGCCGCATGCTGGCCCGCATGGAAGAGCGCATGGGCGTGCGCTTGTTCAACCGGGTGCGCGGCGGCGTCGAGCTGACCGATGACGGCCGCCTGCTGCATCAAGCCATTACCGCCGGGTTCAATACCATCGAGGCGTCAATCAGCGAGATCGAGGCGCGGGCGACCGGCATGGAGACAATCACCCTGTCGGTGTCGACCGCGTTCACGACGCACTGGATGATGCCGCGCATGGAGAAGCTGCGGCGGGACTTTCCCAATGTCGACCTGCGCTTCCAGCTGATTTCCGGCAAGGTGGGCGGTTCGATGCACGATGTGGACCTGGGTATCCGCTTTTTTACCGGCAACGAGAGGCCCGACGCGGGTGCGCTGCTGATGCCGGAGATCATCCTGCCGGTCTGCACGCCGGGCTACCGCGACAAGCCGGTGCACGGCAGCGACATCATCATCAACCTGACCGACAGCTTCCGAGACTGGCCGAATCTGTTTCCAGGCCTGCGCCAGCGGGAGCTCGATCTGTACAGCCTGAACTTCTCGGACTATTCGATCGTCATCCAGACTGCGATGCTGGGCCAGGGCATCGCACCGGGCTGGCTCAATGTCGTCTCGCACTGGCTGCGGCTGGGCACACTAGTGCCTGCAATCAGGCAAACGCATGTCACAGAGCGGCGCTGCTATCTGGTCCAGCAGCCCACTGGCACGCCGCGGCCGACAGTGGCGAAGCTGCGTGACTGGATTCTCGAGGAAACCTTCAGGGATCTGGAGGAGATCGACCGGATGTATCCGGAAATGGAGCTGCTAAATCTGGCCTCGGGACGAGGGTAGAGATCCTTGGTACGGTCGGGGTGCGACGAGGGCTTTGGAAGCCCGCAAAGCCCGCTAATCGGGCCAGCTTCTTGGTAGCGCAATTCCGTGCGAAGCGCGCAGCGGTAGCGCGCAAGCTCGGCTCGATCAGTTCATCGGTGCCAGCCACCAGCGCTCGATGCCCCTGGGCCTCGTGCCGGCAGAAGAACGCGCCCATGGTGGTGCCCGTCAGTGCTGACGCGCGCAAGCCGCCCAGATAGAGCACCGTCAGCACCCAGCGGCAGCGGGCCGCGTGCAGCCTTTCCCGGCCCGTCTCGGTCGGCATTGCTGCGACGGTGTCCTTGACCGTCTCCCACAGGTCATGGCTCAGATAGCGGGCAATGCGCGCCTGGGTGGAGGCGCGCCGGCGGCGGGCGAGGGCGAGCGGATTAACGCGGGTAGCCCGCCTCGGTCGACCACGCGAACATCGCGTTCAGGATCTCCATCGCCTGGCGCACGTGCCAGGCGGCGATGGCGTGGCGGCATGTTCGGGGAATCCCCCCAGTGGCGAACCTGCGCACGGTTCGTTGGTCGATTGAAAGCTCGCGCGCGATCGCCCAGTCATCGATGCCGACGACCCGCGGTCGTGGTTTGCGCTTGCGCCGCCCGACAGCAAGCTGATCGAACAAGGTTTTGGCTGGGTCAAGACGGTCGGACGCATGCGTCAGGTGATGGTGCGTGGACTGAAGCGAGTCGACCAGATTTTGTCCTGAGCATGGCCGCCTACACCCTTGTATACATGCATTTGCTGGGACAGGCGGAAGTAACTTTACAACGACGCTGGATCTTGGCAGCGTCCTCCAACCAATAAGGTATCAGGTCACGCGCCGGGCCGACGGTCACGCATCGTTCGCACGGATGCCTGAACAAGCGATACCTTTCATCGTGCCGCCCCTGTGTAGCACCATCGCCCGCTCGTACAGCGCCAGCCGCGTGGCTGATCGCTCAGGCGCTGCGATAAGCGTGAGTGGGTTGCGGCACAAGGTTATGCCACCGACCTTCACTTGCTGCGCGGCTTCCGATTCCCGCTATGGTCGGACAAAAAATGCTTGCGACTTGCTTGGCTGCTAGCGGCGCTTTCGACCGTCTCGCAGTAGGCAACCCACCGGCCCATGGCGACAATCTCGGTCGATGGGTGCGCACGCATGGAATCGCCTACGTTCGTCAACACCTCCGCGCCAGCGCACCTTCGTCACACAAAGTGCGGAAGACCAGCGATTACGAAAGTTCACGCGTGGGGACATTGTCGCCTCACCACGCCGACTGCAAAATATCGACCACCTGCTGCGCGCGGTCGATGCGGCGCGGGTTGGCGCGAACCCATTGGTTCTCCAGCGCCAGCCGTGCCAGGGTTTCGAACTGCGCTGGCCCGATGTCGAGCTCCCGCAGCCGCGTCGGCAAGCCCAGGTCATGGATCAGCGCGGACACCAGGCCAGCCGCGTCGGCTCCCTCATGTCCCAGCGCGCGCGCCACCGCGCGTTGCGCGGGTGCCGTCACCCCGAGGTTGTAGCGCATCACCGCCGGCAGCAGCACGCACGAGGTGATGCCGTGCGGAACGCCGAGGGCGCCACCCAGCACGTGCCCGATGCCATGGCTGGCGCCGTAGCGCACGCGGTTGACGCCGCTGGCGCAGAGCCAGACGCCAAGCTGGCAGTCCAGGCGTGCCGCATGGTCCGCCGGATCTTCCCGGTGCCGGCGCAAGGCGGCAGCCAGTAGTGCCAGTCCGTGCAGGCAGGTGGCGTCCGTCATGGCTTGCGCATCGACCGAGCAGACCGATTCCACCGCATGGTCGATCGCACGGATGCCGGTGGACAGCCAGAGCTGCGATGGCGTATGCACCGTGATTGCCGGATCCAGGATCACGCTGGCTGGCCCGATGCCATTCGCGGTGACATGATGCTTGCTGCCGCTGACGGGGTCGGTGCAGCCGGCCAGGTCGCTGAACTCCGCCGCCGACAGCGTGGTTGGCACCGCGATCTGCCGGCACGGCGGCGCAGGGATCTGTGGCACCTGCGGCCGCCCGGCGGCATCGACCCGCACGCGAATGGCATCCATGGCGGCGGCCGTGCGCACGTCCTGCGCCAGGCAAGCCAGCGCGACTTTGACGGTATCGATGGCGGTACCGCCGCCGATGGTGACGACCAGGTCGGGGCGCACCTCGCGCATCGCGCTGGCCAAGGCCATCACGGCGTCGCGCGGCACGTGCTCGACGCAGGCATCGAACAGGCCGACCAGCTTGTCGCGGACGCCAGCGATGGCGCCGCTCACTGCGCTGGTGGTGCGGTTCAGGGTGCGGCTGCTGACCACGAACACGCGCGTGGCGCCGCGCTGGCTGGCTTCCTCAGCCAGCACTTGCGCGGCGGGACGGCCAAAATGCACGCGTTCAAGCGGCAGGTAGCGATAGGTTCCGACTGGCATCATGACTCCGTATAGCGGGGGTTTTTCATGCGGGATGGCTTGGCCCACCGTGCGCAGCCTACTCGCGCTCACGCAGCAGGCGCCGCATCAGCTTGCCGCTGGCGGTCTTGGGCAGGGCGTCGACAAAGGCGATCGCGCGGGGATATTTGTAGGGTGCCGTGACCTGCTTGACATGGTCCTGCAGCGCGCGCGCCAGCGCATCGTCCGGCGTGAAGCCCGGCCGCAGTGTGACGAAGGCCTTGACGATCTCGCCGCGCTCCGCGTCCGGGCTGCCGACCACCGCGCACTCCAGCACCGCCGGATGCTCGATCAGCGCGTTCTCCACCTCCATCGGGCCGATGCGGTAGCCGGCCGAGCTGATGATGTCGTCGCTGCGGCCGTCGTAGTACAGGTAGCCGTCGGTATCGGCATGCGCGAGGTCGCCGGTGAGGAAATATTCGGTGCCTTTGTGCTGTGCTTGGGTCGTGGCGGTCAGCGCAGCATCGTTCCAGTAGCCAAGCATCACTTGCGGATGCGGCAGTCGCAGCGCGAGCTGGCCACTGGCGCCGGGTGGCAGCGGACGCCCCTGCTCATCCAGGATCGCCAGCACCGAGCCCGGCAGCGGCAGTCCCATCGAGCCGGCACGCGTGGGTACCCCGGGTGGATTCACCACTGTCATCAACGTTTCGGTCTGGCCGTAGCCTTCGCGCAGTTCCACGCCGGTGGCCTCGCGCCAGCGGCGCACCACTTCCGGGTTGACCGCCTCGCCCGCGGACACGGCCAGGCGCAACCGTCTCAGGTCGTAATCGGCGAAGCGCGCGTTGACGAGGTGGCGGAATTCCGTCGCGGCGCCGCAGAACACGGTGACGCCGTGGCGCGCGATCAGCGCCAGCCGCTCGGCCGGATCGAACGGGCCGTTGTAGAACAGCACGGCGGTACCCGCGGACCACGGCCCGAACAAGATGCTGGTGCCGGCCTTGCTCCAGCCAGTATCGGCAGTGCACCACATTAGGTCGTCGGCGCGCAGGCCCTGCCAGTGGCAGGCGGATACGCGCCAGCTGTAGAGAGCGCGCGTGGCGTGCAGCACGCCTTTGGGGTTGCCGGTGGAGCCGGAGGTGTAGTAGAGGATCGCCGGCTCGTCCGGCGCCAGGTCGGCGCAGGCGAACTCGTCGCTGCAGGCGGCCAGCGCCGCGTCGAAGTCGAGCCAGTCGGGCGCGCCACCCACGGCGATGCGGGTGCCGATGCCATGGATGCCATCGAACTTGCCGACGCTGTCGCGATGCGCGATCACGGCGGTCGCGCCGGCATGGCCGATGCGGTAGCCGACGTCCTTGGCCGTCAGCATCTCGATGCAGGGGATCGGCACCGCGCCCAGCTTGAGGCAAGCAACCATCGCGATCTGCCAGTGCGCAATGCGCGGCAGCATGACGATCACGCGGTCGCCGCGGCGCACGCCCGCGCCTGCCAGCAGGTTGGCGCAGCGGTTCGTCAGCGTGCGCATGTCGCCAAAGGTGTAGCGGCGCTCGGCGCCGGTGTGGTCGCACCACAGCAAGGCGAGTTTGTCGGGCTGCAGCCGTGCGTGCGCGTCCACCACGTCGCGGCCGAAATTGAAGCTTGCTGGCAGGGACCAGCGGAAGCGCTCGTATATGTCGGCGTAGGCCGTCATCGGGTCGGGCATTTCTTGTCTCCTGCGGCGCTGCGATGGCGCCGCCTGCATTGGCATCGGGTAAAGGTTCGGCGCTAGATCACGGCACGTTCGCGCAGGTGCGCGATCTCGTCGGCGGTATAGCCGAGTCCGGCAAGCACGGATTCATTGTGCTCGCCCAGCCGCGGCGGCGGCAGCCGCATGCTGCCAGGCGACGCGGAGAACTTGATCGGGAAGCCGAGCTGCGGGATGCGTCCTTCGACCGGGTGGTCCAGATGCTGCAGCATGCCCCGATGACGCAGCTGCGGGTCGTCGAAGGCCTCGGCCATGGCGTTGACGGGGCTGGCCGGAATATCCGACCCCGCCAGACGCTCCACCCACGTATCGCGTGGCTCGGCACCAAATACCGAGGTCAGGACAGCCTTCTGCAGCAGGGCGTCCTCGCCAGTCGGCCATTGCATCGGCTTGAAGTCCGGGCGGGCGATGAGGTCGCAGAAGCGGTGCCAGAAGTGCGCCTCGATAATCCCGAGCGACAGGTGACGGTCATCGGCGCAGCGGTAGACGTTGTAGCAGGGCGCCTGGCCGATGAACGGCCGCTCGCCCCCGCGTGGCTCCACGCCTCCGAACAGGTAGTCCGCCGCGTGATAGCACAGCCAACTCACCAGGCCGTCGGTCATGGCGATATCGACGAACTGGCCGCGGCCGCTGGCACCGCGCGCCGCCAGCGCGGTCAGGATGCCGACCGCCGCCATCAGCGAGCCGCCGCCGACGTCGGCGATCGACAGCCCCGGCACCATCGGCCCCGTTTCGGGCGTGCCGAACAGCTGCAGCGCACCGGTGAGCGCCATGTAGTTGAGGTCGTGCCCGGCCGCCTGCGCGCGCGGACCGTCCTGGCCGTAGCCGGAGATCGCGCAATACACCAGGCGCGGATTGTCTGCGGCCAGCACATCGTAATGCAGCCCCAGGCGCTCCATCACGCCGGGGCGGAAGCCTTCCACCACGACGTCGGCCTCGCGCGCGAGCCGCAGGAACACCTCCTTGCCCTCGGGCGCCTTCAAATCAAGCGTCAGGCTGCGCTTGTTGCGGTTGAGCAGCAGGAACGACCCGGATTCCTGCTTGTGGATCGGGGCGAACTGGCGGTTATAGTCGCCTTGCCCGGGTTGCTCGATCTTGAGCACGTCGGCGCCGTAGTCGGCAAGCAGCTGCGTGCAGAACGCACCGGGCAGCAGGCGGGTCAGGTCCAGAATCTTCAGTCCTTCCAGCGCGGAGGTCATGGCGGTCTCGCAGGAGTTATCAGGTGGCGGTCCAGCCGCCGTCCACCAGCAGGCTGTGGCCGGTGACGTACGCGGCGGCGGGCGACGCCAGGAACACCGCGGCACCCGGCACGTCGGCCAGGCTGCCGAACCGGCCCATCGGGATCCGCGACAGCAGCTTCGCGCCGATATGCGGATGCGTGACCACACCAGCGGTCAGGTCGGTATGCACGAAGCCGTAGGCTATGGCGTTGACGCGGATGCCTTGCTCGGCCCAGTCGTGGGCCAGCGCCTTGGTCAGTTGCTCCACGCCGCCCTTGGAAGCCACATAAGGCACCTGCCGCTTCAGCCCGATATGCCCGGCGATGGAACTGATATTGATGATCGCGCCCTCGCGGCGCGGCAGCATGGCGGCGCCCAACTCCCGGCAGCAGCGATAGACGCCAGTCAGGTTGACATCCAGGATCTGGTGCCATTCCGACGCGGTGGTGCGCTCCATCGAAGCATAGTGCGGATCGATGCCGGCATTGTTGACGAGGATGTCGATCTGCCCGAAGCGGTCGAGCACGGCGTCGCGCAGGCGCCGGATGTCGTCGTCGATGGCCACGTCGGCGGTGACCGCCAGCGCCTGGCCGCCGTGGCTGGCGATGGTGTCGGTCACGTCGGCCAGCTTGCCGGCGGTGCGACCGCAAACCGCCACGGCGGCGCCGTGTGCCGCGAGTGCTTGCGCGATCGCGCGGCCGATGCCGCGGCCGCCGCCGGTCACCACGGCAACCTTGCCGCGCAGGTCGAACAGCGTTGCATAGTTGGTCATCACACCCCCTCCGTACGCAGCACGCGGCGCGCAATGGCCCAGCGATGAACTTCGGATGGGCCGTCGTAGATGCGGAACGCGCGCGCCTCGCGGAAGATCTGCTCGACCACCGTGTCGCGCGTCACGCCCAGCCCGCCCAGTATTTGCATGCAGCGGTCCGCCACGCGGAAGATCGCCTCGGCGCAGAACACCTTGGCCATGCTGGACTCGTGCCGCGCATGCAGCCCCTGGTCGAGCAGCCACGCCGTATGCCAGATCGACAAGCGGCATAGGTGCATGTCGATCTCGTTGTCGGCGAGCATGAAGCCGACGCCTTCATGCTCGCCAATCGGCTTGCCGAACGCGTGCCGTTCACGTGCATGCGCGGTGGCGATGTCGTGCGCGCGGCGTGCGGCGCCGAGCCAGCGCATGCAGTGCGTGAGGCGCGCGGGCGCCAGCCGTACCTGCGCATAGCGCAGGCCCTGGCCGACTTCGCCGAGCACCTGGTCGGGTCCTACGCGGCAACCCTCAAAGAACACCTCGGCATGCCCGCCGGCAAAGCTCTGGTCGATGCTGTCGATGATGCGGCCGATGCGGATGCCCGGAACGCGCATGTCGGTCAGGAACATGGTCGGCCCGCCGCCCTCGCCAGGCACGCGTGCCATCACGATGGCAAAGCCAGCACCATCGGCACCGGTGATCAGCCATTTGTGGCCATGGATCACGTAGCCATCGCCGTCGCGCTGGGCCGTGGTTTGCAGCAGCTCGGGATCGGAACCGGCGCCGGGATGCGGCTCCGTCATGCAGAAGCAGGAGCGGATCTCCGCTGCCGCCAGCGGGCGCAGCCAGCGCGCCTTCTGTGCGGGCGTGGCCACGGCTTCCAGCAGGTGCATATTGCCTTCGTCGGGTGCGGCGCAATGCAGCGCCAGCGGCCCGAGCAGCGAATAGCCGGCTTCCTCGAACACGACCGCGCGGCCGAGATGCGACAGCCCCAGGCCGCCCCATTGCTCGCCAACGTGAGGCGCCAGCAGCTCCGCCTTCCGCGCGCGGTCGTTGAGTGCCACGCGCAGCGCCTCGGTGGGGCCATGCGCGCCGCGGCCGGCATCCGCCTCAAGCGGCAGGATCTCGTCGCGGATAAACGCCGCGGTGCGCTGGCGCAGCGCCTGCAGCGGCTCGGGTAAGGTGAAATCCATCTGGCTTGTCTCCGTATTGCGGATGTGCTTGTCCGCCTTAGCTCGCGCGTCCGCGCGCGATGTCGTGCGTGAAATCCAGGATCGAACGGCCGATGTGACCGAAGCGGGCATAACGGGGCTCGGTGGTGGCGCCTGCGAGAAAGCGCGCATGCAACTGCAGGAAGACCACGCCCAGTTTGAACATCGCCAGCACGCGATGGAACGGCAGGTCCGACAGGTCGCAGCCGGTGCCGCGGCGATAGGCTTCGGCGACCTGCGCGCGCGACGGGAAGCCCGGCGCGGTGGTCGGCATCTGCCGAAGTTCGCGCACGGCGTCGGGGTCGCCCGGCTCGGTCCAGTAGCTGAGCAGCGTGGCCAGGTCGAACAGCGGGTGGCCACGCGTGGCCATGTCCCAGTCCAGCACGGCGCGCGGGCGCAGGGTCGCGGGATCGAGCACGATGTTGTCGAGCTTGAAGTCGCAGTGCAGCAGCGTCGCCCTGGCGTCCGGCGGGCAATGCGTGCGCAGCCACTGCGACAGCTCGCGCACGGCGATGCCAGGCGCCGCGCCGTCGAGGGCTTCGGCGCGGCGCGTCCAGCCATCGATCGCGCGGGAAAGGAAGCCCTCGGGTTTGCCAAGGTGATCCAGGCCGACCTCGGCGGCGTCGGTGCCGTGCAGCTGCACCAGCAGGTCGACCAGCGTGCGGGCAAGCCGCGGCCCGGCGACGCGGCTGTCCAGCCACGGCGGCAGGTCGGCGCCGATGGTCAGGCCCGGCCGGTACTCCATCACCAGGAAGTGGGCGCCCAGGACATCGGGATCGACGCAGTACAACAGGCTGCGCGGCGCCTGTGGGAAGCGCAGCCACAGCCGGCTGCTGAGCACGCGATGCTCGCGCGCCATGTCGTTGGCGCCGGGTGGCAGCGGGCCGGGCGGCGGGCGCCGCAGCACGCACGGCTGCCCGTCCAGGCGGATCAGGTAGTTGAGGTTCGCCAGGCCGCCGGCAAACTGCCTTGGCATCTCCGACAGGTCCAGCTCATGGCCGAGCCCCGCGAGATACCGGCGCAGCCGGGCCCAGTCGAGCGGCACGGTCTGGCCGCGCGGACGGAAGCCGGGCAGTTCCGCATCCGCTTGCGGGTGTGGACGCGGCGCGGCGGGGAGGATCGTCGCCACGGCCTTACTCCTTGCGCGCGCCGGCGCAGGTCGACCTGGCGAGCGGCAGGAACGCCTGGTCGCCGGGGATTACCTGCCGCACGTGGTAGTAGTCCCACGGATACTTCGACTCGGCGGGCGTCTTCACCTGCAGCAGGTACATGTCGTGCACCATGCGTCCGTCTTCGCGCAGCTTGCCGTTGCGCGCGAACATGTCGGCGACGGGAAGCTCGCGCATCTTTTTCACCACGGTCATCGAATCGTCGCTGCCGGCGGCCTGCACCGACTTCAGGTAGTGCAGCACCGCGGAGTAGACGCCGGCCTGCGCCATCGTCGGCATGCGCTTCTGCACCGCATGGAAGCGCTTGGACCAGGCGCGCGTCTGCTCGTCCAGATCCCAGTAGAAGCCTTCCGTCAGGAACATGCCCTGCGCTTTGTCGAGGCCAAGGCTGTGTACGTCGGTAATGAACATCAGCGTCGCCGCCATGGTCTGCTTGCGCGTGATGCCGAAGTCTGCCGCCTGCTTGATGGTGTTGGTGGTGTCATTGCCGGCATTGGCCAGCGCGATCACCTTGGCCTTGGAGGCCTGCGCGGCCAGCAGGTAGGACGAAAAGTCCGAGCCCGGGAACGGGTGCGTCGAGCGCCCGACGACCTTGCCGCCGCCGGCGATAACCACCTCGGATGCGTCCTTCTCCAGCGCGCGGCCGCCGGCGTAGTCGGCGGTGATGAAGTACCAGCTGTCGCCGCCGCGCTTGAGCACGGCCCGGGCGGTGCCGGTCGCGAGCGCGTAGGTGTCATAGGTCCAGTGCAGTGCCGTGGGCGTGCAGTCCTCGTTGGTGATGCGGGTCGAGGCGCCGCTGGACACGATCACTAGCCGCTGCTTTTCCCTGGCCAGCTTGACCGCGGCAAGCGATGCCGAGGACGCGGGCAAGTCGACGATCATGTCGACCTTGTCTTCGTCGAACCACGCGCGCGCCTTGGTCGACGCGATGTCAGGCTTGTTCTGGTGGTCGGCCGAAACCAGGCGGATCGCGAATGATGGCTTGGCGCTGGCCTTGAAGTCTTCCACCGCCATTTTCGCGGCCAGCACGGAGCCTGAACCGGACAGGTCGGAGTAGATCCCCGACAAGTCGGTGAGGACGCCGATGCGCACCTCGTTCTCGGAAATGAGAGGTGGGGTGGCGGGTGGCGTGGCGGACTTTTGCGCCAGCGCGGGCGGCAGAGCGAGCGCCAGCGCCCACGCCACCGCTGTGGTGAGTGGTTTGCGTTGCATTTGTCTCCTCTCCTGGCCGGTGAAGCGGCCGGTGGGTGTGGACCGAACGTCTGTCGGTTTGTCTGACAATCAGAATAGCAGCCACTTTTTCGTTGTCAAGGGCTGGTGAGGTTTGACAGCGGAGAAGTGATTGAATAGTCTGATGGTCAGACAATGAGACCAGCCGGTGCACGCCGGCCCAGATAAGGAAACCGCGTTGGAAGCCGCATTCGAAAAGATCCGCACCGTCCCGGCCTACCGGGTGCTAGCCGAGGCCATGATCGAACGCATCCTCGACGGCCGCCTGCGCGAAGGCGATCCGCTGCCGACTGAAGCGAAGTTGTGCGAGATGTTCGGCGTCAACCGGTCCACGGTGCGCGAAGGCATCCGCGTGCTGGAGGAAGCCAACCTGGTGCGCCGCGAGCATGCCAAGAAAATGGTCGTGACGCGGCCCTCAGAAGCCGAGGTCGGCAAGCAACTGGAGCGCGCACTGGTGCTGCACGAGATCGTCTTCGACGAGCTATGGCAGGCCATGTCGGTGCTGGAGCCGCCGATGGCACGCCTGGCCGCGGCGCGCGCGACGCCCGAAGCGCTGGAGCGGCTCGACGACAACCTGCGCAGGACCGAGCTCGCGTTGAAGGCAGGCGAGAGCCTGGTGGAACTGGATATCGAGTTCCACGGCATCGTCGCCGGCATGAGCGGCAATCGCGCGCTGGTGCTGGCCCGCGAACCGCTCAGCCGGCTTTTCTATCCGGCATTCGCCGCCGTGATGACGCGCGTGCCAGTGGCGGGCAAGCGGCTGCTGGAGGCGCATAAGACCATCGTTGCCGCGATCCGCGCCGGCGATGAGGATGGCGCCGAAGCCTGGATGGAGAAACACGTGCAGGATTTCCGGCGCGGCTACCAGGCCGCCAAGCTCGACCTGCAGTCGCCGGTGGCTTCTCCGCACCGCGCGGCGGCGCGCGCGGAGTGATGCCGCCGGGCGCTACCGCGCCCAGGGCTGCGCCGCCATCCGTTCGGTCAAGGTATCGCAGAAGACCTTGACGCGCGGGCTGAGATGCTTGCGGTTGGGGTAGACCAGGTAAAGCGGCTCCTTGGCCGGATCCTGGTAAGACTCCAGCACTGGCACCAGGCGGCCGGCGCGCAGATCCACGCCGATATGGAACTCGGCCAGCCGTACGATGCCGAAGCCGCCGAGCGCGAGGTCGCGCGCGATCTCGCCCTGCGTGGTGTCGACAACGCTGGCCGGCCGCACGCCGTAGGTCGTGCCGTCCATGGCTCGGAACGGCCACACGTTCCATTCACTGACAAAGCTGAAGCCGACGCAGGTGTGCTGCTGCAGATCGTCTGGCGTCTCCGGCGTGCCATGCCGCGCCAGGTAGGCGGGCGCGGCGCAGACGATCCACCGGCTCGACGCGATCTTGCGCGCCACGCGCGATGAGCTGGGCAGGGCGCCGCTATGGATGGCGATATCGACGCCTTTGTCGAAGGCGTCTTCATACTGCGGCGCAATATGGAATTCCACCGACAGTCCCGGGTGTGCTTGCAGGAATTGCGGCAGCCACGGCACGATCTGGTGCCGCGCGAAGGTCAGCATGGTGTGGATGCGGATCCTGCCGTGCAGCGCTTCGCCAAGCGCTTCGCCGTGCGCTTCGGCATCGGCCATCGCTTCCACCACCCTCTCGGCGCTGGGCAGATAGCGCTGTCCCTCTTCGGTCAACGCCACCGTGCGACCCTGGCGCACGAACAGGCGCACGCCGAGCCGCGTCTCCAGTCGCGCCACCAGCTTGCTGACCGCCGACGGCGTGAGGTCGAGATTGCGCGCGGCCGCGGAAAAGCTGCGGCTGCGTGCCGACTGCAGGAATGCGACGAGCTCTGAGTATCTGTCCACGGTCCTGTTGCCCCTGCCTGCATCCATCTGGTAATCCGCAATTGTCGATGCACTGCGGCAGCGCAACCTGTGCCGGCGTGTCACAGCGGCTATTCCGCCGCGGTGCTGGTTCGCGGCGTGATGGCGAAACACAATGCGCTCAACCCTGCCTGGCCAGGGTCCGGTACCCACTCAAAGGAGCTCGCTGTGCAAGTGTATTCGCGCAAATTCCACAATCCCCGCGGCGTGCAAGCCGCGGTGAACCCGCTGCCGCCTGACGCGCGCCCTGACATCTTTTTCGGCAACCTGACCGACATCGACGATATCCGATGGATCTCGCAGGCCGATGGCGTTTCGTTTTTGCCGCTGTGCCTTGGCGTGACGCAAGGATATTACGTCAATCTGCTGCGCGTCCGTAAGTCCGGGGTGCTGTCTTGCCACAAGCACTTCGGCGCGGTGCACGCCGTCGTTCTCAAGGGTCGCTGGTTCTATCTGGAGCATGAAGAGATGTACACCGAAGGCTCTTTCATCATGGAGCCGCCCGGGGAGACCCATACGCTGGTGGTGCCGGACGACGTGCCCGAAATGGTCACCTGGTTCCACGCCATGGCGGGCTACATCTATCTCGAGGACGGCAACATCATCGGCCACGAGGATGTCTTCACCAAGCTCAACGCCGCGCGGCGGCACTACGAAGAGAACGGCCTGGACCAGCGCGACCTCGACAAGCTGATCCGCTGAGGCGCGCATCGCCGCCCCGGCAATACGACGGCATCCCTACGGCATCACGACAAGCACGCGCGGCGGCGGCCGCGCGCGACAACACAGAGGACCTTGACGACACCGAGCAAGGACCCGCGGAGACAATATGGAAATGCAGACCAGCCAGGCGCAGGAACTGGCGCAAGCCCCGCGCGCCCCCGCGCGCCGCACAGCCGTGCGGACCATCTTCGCCGGCAGCATTGGCAACACCGTCGAATGGTTCGACTGGTCGGTCTACACGGTATTCGCCGTCTATTTCAGCAAGCAGTTCTTTCCCGGGCAGGACAGCACGGCCGCCTTGCTGTCGACGTTTGCCGTGTTCGCGATCGGATTCTTCATGCGCCCGTTGGGTGGCTGGCTGATCGGTGCGTTCTCCGACCGCTACGGACGGCGTAGTGCGCTGACGCTGTGCATCATGATGATGGCGGGCTCGTCGTTCGTGATCGCGATCCTGCCGACATATGCACAGATCGGCATCTGGGCACCCGTACTGATGACGGTTGCGCGCATGGTGCAGGGCCTGTCGGTCGGCGGTGAATATGGCGCGGCCACGACCTACCTGACCGAATCGGCACCGCCGGCCAGGCGCGGCTTCTACGGCAGCTTCCTCTACTTCAGCATTGCCGCCGGGCTGCTGCTGGCGTCCGGGATGGCCTGGCTGATGACGCGCTACATGACCCCCGAAGCGTTGCATGAATACGGCTGGCGCATCCCGTTCTTCCTCGGCGGCTGCGGCTCGCTGTTCGGCTTCTGGCTGCGCCACGGGGTCGACGAGACGCAGGCCTTCACCCGGCTGAAGGCGGCGGGAGAGGTCCGGCGCCGCTCGCTGGGCTGGGTCTGGCAGCACCACCGCGGCGCGATGCTGCGGCTGATGGGCAGCACCGTGTTGCCGGCGTTCAGCTTCTACCTCTTCGTCAGCTACATGCCGGTCTACGCCATACGCAAGGGCGGTGTCACGCCTGAAGTCGCGTTCCAGGCGAGCGCGATCGCCATCGCGCTGTTCATGCTCGCGCTGCCGCTGTGCGGAGCGCTGTCGGACAGGCTGGGGCGGCGGCCGCAGCTCATCGCCTTTGCGCTGGCCAATTTGCTGTTCCTGTACCCGGTGGTGTCGCTGCTCAATGCGGACTTCCGGACGCTGCTGCTGATCGAGTGCTTCGGGATGCTGACGTACGTGCTGTATGCGTCGATCGCGCCGTCGATCATGGCCGAGTGGTTCGATACGCAGGTTCGCGGCGTGGGCATCGGTGCCGCCTACAACCTGGTGGTCGCGCTGGTTGGCGGCACCACGCCGTACCTGCTGACGTGGCTGTCGTCGCGCGGGCAGGAGGGGTGGTTCTTCCTCTATGTGGGCTGCGGCGCCTTCGTCACGCTGGTGACGTTTTGCAAGATGCCAGAAACGCGCGGCGTGCCGCTGCGATAACCGCGGCAAGCGCGGACGGCCAGCCGCCCATGCGAGCTGGCTGTTGCTGCCGGCAGAGCCGGCGCACAATCCTTTTCAACCTCAAGAATGCGAGGCAATGACATGCAAAGACTGACGATCGACGTGGACGGCGTCGCCACCAGCTATCTCAGCGCCGGGGATCCGGCGGATCCCGTGGTGCTGATGATCCACGGCACTTTCTGGAGCCGCGTATGGCAGCCCGTGCTGGATGATGTAGCCGCCGCCGGACTCTATTGCGTGGCCGTGGATCTGCCCGGGCTCGGGCACTCCGATGGCGAACTGACGGTCGAGACCGCATCGGTCCCGGCGCTGGCGGGCTGGGTGGAACGGTTTGCTGACGCGCTTGGGATTGCCGGCCCGGTCGGGGTGGCGGCGCACGACATCGGCGGCGGCATCGCGCAGCACCTGATGGTGCATGGCAACATCGGCGTCAGCCACCTCGCGCTGCTCAATGCCGTGATGTATGACTCGTGGCCGGTGCCTGCCGTGGCGCGCTACCGCGACCCCGCCGTAGCCGCCGCCACCACGCATGAAGAACTGGTGGCGGCGCGGCGCATCGCTATCACGCGCTGCCTGGACCGCGCGGCCACGCCCGTGCGGGTGGAGGAATACCTGGCGCCATGGCTGCAGGCGCGGGTGGCGCGGAACTGGATTGCGCTCGCCGCCGCGGCGGACAACCGCTATACGCAGGCATTGGTGCCGGCGTTGCGCGAGTCGCAGATCCCCAAGCTGCTGATCTGGGGCGAGGATGACCCGTTCCAGCAGGTCGAGCACGCCGAACGCTTCGCGCGCGAGATGCCGCACGCGCGGCTGGTGCGGATTCCGCATGCGTGCCATTTCCCGGCGGAGAACGATCCAGAAGCGGTGGCGAAGGCTTTGCGGGAGTTCTTCCGGCCCTGAGGTGGCGCGAGGAGGGGCGGCGCTATCAGCCAGGCTTCGCGGCCAGCCACGCCGCTTCCGTATCACTGAGCAGCTTCGACCGCGTCAGGAACCTCTGGCTCGTCCGCCCCTCCAGCGAAAACATCCCACCCGCGCCCGGCACCACGTCGATCACCGGCCGCATTTGCTGCCAGTACTCGAACTACGCGCGCGGCGCGACGGCGATCTCGCTCAGCCGGACATCGGCCGGTCCGACCAGCAGCTCGCCGTCGGGGTAGCACATCTGCCGTCGTCACACAAACTGCTGAAGGCCCAATTTTCCTTTGTTCCACGGGATGCAAAGTAGTGGGCGCTGTCGATGCTGCGATCGATCAACTGCGCCAAACCCTGGCGACCGAGCAGATGAAGGTTTGGCTTCGCGGCTGCCGAGCCTGCCTGATGTTCCGACGTTCGCCGAGGCGGGCTTGTCGAACTTCGAACTCGAGGTTTGACACGGCCTCTACGCGCCGAAAGGTAGGCCGACCACAGTCATTGAGCAATTGAACCAAGCTTTGTGCTTCGCGCTTACCGACCCGCGCTCGTCGGTAATGCGTCGCCATGATGCAAGCAAGTCAGAAGGCTGTCATTGTGTCCATCTGACGGTTTTCTGACTCGTTGCCCTTATTTGGTCTGCTCAGGTACTAGTCGGAAGGTTCGTCATCGCAGGCCGTATGAATCGAGCGTCGCTTGAAGCCCAAGAAGCTCGACCATCGTAGCGCCTTGCTCGAGCTTCCTCCTCATGCCGGCTTCTTTTTTCTCTCGTGCTTCGCTTGCGTCGATGACCGATTGGAGTTCCTCAGCTGCTACGACAACAAGGCCATCGCGGTCGCCGACGATGATGTCACCGGGATTGATTGGCGCGCCACCAACCACAACTGGCACGTTCAGTCGGCCCGGCTGTACCTTGTTGGTCCCCCGGATGCTGAGGCCGCGGCAGAATACCGGGAAGCCCATTTCGACGATGTTTGTCGCATCGCGAACGGCACCGTCGATGACCAGGCCTGCGATGCCAATTTTCTGTGCTGCAAACGTAAGCACATCACCCCATGGGCCGGCATTGACGAATTGCTTGGCGTCGACCACGAGCACATCGCCTGGTCGCGCCTTCGTCAGCGCATAGTGAATCATCAGGTTGTCGCCAGGCCGGATGTCGAGGGTCAGTGCAGGACCGGCAACACGCATCGAGGGGTCCAAGGGGGCAATAGCCGAGTCCACGGCACCTCGCTGGCCCTGAGCTTCGTGAATGGTTGCGGTGCCCAGGCGAACGAGTCGCGCAAGCTGGTCTGCGGTTGCAGGATGGTTCATGTCGAATATTCCCGAGTTCGTGTTGCTTAATCGACCTTCGCGCCGGACCGCTTGACCAGCGATTCCCAGTACGGCATCTCCTTCGTGATGAAGGCGCGGAACTGAGCCGGCGTGCCGCGAACGTCGCCTGAGCCCAAGTCGTTCAGCTTCGATGCGATGCCGGGTTCGGCGAGGACGGCATTGAGTTCTGCGTTCAGCCTCTGGATAAGCGGGGCAGGCGTTTCGGCGGGTACGAACAGGCCGTACCAGTTCTCAATGACAAAGCCAGGGAATCCCGATTCCTGCATCGTCGGGACGTCCGGCAGCGTCTTTGAACGCTTAGCTCCGGTGGTGGCCAGCAGACGCAGCTTTCCGGACTTGATGTGAGGCGCGATTGCCGTCGTCGTTTCGAATGCAATGGGTACCTGGCCTGCGATGACGTCGCTCAGCGCCGGGCCTTGGCCTCGATAGGGAACGTGCACCATATCGAGCTGACGCTCGAGCTTCAGCATTTCGCCTGCGAGATGCTGCGGGCTGCCGCTCCCTCCGGATGCATAGCTGTATTTCCCAGGCGCGGCCTTGGCCTGGTCGACCAGTTGTCCAACTGTCTTCACCGGAAGCGATGCATTGACGTAGAGAACGAGGGGAACCGAGGCCACTTCGCCAACTGGGGCCAGCGCTTGGGTTGGGTCGAGCTTCAGCTTGTAGAGGTTCCGGTTGATGACTATCCCGGTATTGTTTCCGAGCAATGCGGTACAGCCATCCGGCTTGGCACGCGAGACAAACTCGGTGCCGATGTTGCTGCTGGCACCTCCCTTGTTGTCGACGATTACCGTCACGCCGAGTCGCTTGGACAACCCGGGCGACACAATACGAGCCAGGATGTCTGTCGTACCACCAGGCGGATACGGCGAAACGAGACGCAGGGTCGGGCAGGGATAGGCGTCAGCAGCCGCGACCGTTGCAGAAGTGAGTGCGCAGGCTACGGTAGCAGCTGCGAGCGCGGCCATGGGATACATCTTCCAGCTCATCTTGTCTCCGATAATTTTTTTGGGTGTGGCGTTAGTGGCCAGTGCGCTGCAGCGTGTGGTAGCCGAACTGGCGTCGTGCCTCACCGAGCGAGGTGCCGGCCAGTGCGGCTTCGAGAATCTTCCCTTCCACCTCACGGGTGCGAAGGGCGCGGTCAAATACCTCTGCGGCACGCGCTTCTGGTATGACCACTACGCCATCGGCGTCTGCAACGATGTAGTCGCCAGGCTTTACTCGGACATCGCCCAGACTGACGACTTCGCCCACTGCCCTGACCTGGACGCGGTCTTTGCCAGTTCGCATGAATCGCCCGCGTGCGTAGAGTGGGTAGTTGGCCTCTTGGGCTTCTGCAGTGTCACGACAGACACCGTTGATAACGGTGCCGGCGATACCGCGGTGCTCTGCGATTTTGCTCATGATGCCGCCCCACACAGTGCAGTCGACGCGGCCGGAATTGTCTAGGACGGCGACTGCGCCTTGAGGGATGTCATCCAGGTAGTCGCCAACGGTCCCTGGCGTCGCGGTGTCGACCGGCACAAATGCGACCGTAAAGGCTTGGCCAAAGATGCGTGGCTCCCCGGCCTGGAGACCGATGCCGAGTGCGCTACCAGGCAGTTTGAAGTAGTCGAGCGCGTCCGAGATTTCGGCTGTGCTGAGGGCACGAGCTGCGTCCAGCAGACTTTTTGCGGGGGGCGAGGAACCGTCCATTGCATAACTCCATGTGTGATGGATGGAGTTTCGAGTAAAGTTTGAACTGAATCAAACATCAAAAATTGGTCTTACATTCAAAAAAAATGAACTTGAAGCAGCTGCGGTACTTCTGTGAGGTGGTGGATGCCGGCAGCGCTGTGGCTGCCGCCAGTCGCCTGTTTGTCGCGCCCACGGCAATCAGCATGCAGATATCGCAGCTTGAGTCGTTGTTAGGCGCGCCAGTGTTCGACCGGTCCAACCGGCCGATGACCCTGACATCCACGGGAAAATTCCTTTATCCGAGGGCGAAAGAACTGCTTTCTGAGATGCGTCGGCTCGATGAGGAGGCAAGGGCGGTCGCTGCTGGCAATCTCGGCTGGCTTGGAATTGGATTTACTCGGTCCGCAATCTTCTCCCTGGTCCCCGAGGCCGTGCGGCGTTTTCGAGAGAAGCTCCCAGGCATTCAGTTGGACCTGATTGAGCAACTATCCGAGCATCAGCCCGAATTGCTGAGAAGTGGCCGAATTGACGTCGGCATCTCGCGCTACATAGGGGAGTTCGATAGGGCCAGCGACCTTACCTACACGGAGCTGTTTGACGACCCTTTCGTCGCAGCGGTGCCAATTCAGTCACCGTTAGCGAAACGCAAGGCGGTGCGGGCCTCGGAGCTGGATGTGTTGGCGCTCATCCAGTATCCGAAAGACCCTCAAAGTCGGTACGCTAACCAGATGGTGGATGCACTTCGTCAGGCCGGCGGAAATCCACGGGCGGGGCACGAAGCCATTGAAATTCACACGGCACTGGGCTTAGTGGCTGCCGGACTGGGATTCACAGTGGTCGGTGCATCGGTTGCGGCGGTCAATAGACATGACGTGGCATTTGTTCGAATTGCACATATGCAAACGCAAGCGACGTTAGTGGCTGTGACACGAGCTGACGACGAGAGTCCGGTTGTGCAAGAGTTCGTTGCTGCCTTGGCGCTTGCGCATCCCAATTCGTGACGGTCAAGCGGGTAAGGAGTGGCCAGAATGAGCGCGACGAGATGTAGTGAGGACCGCCCTGGTTTTTGGCATAGCCGACAGCGCAGCGCTCGACGACCGGAAATCGAAGCTGCTGCGCGAGTTCGGCGAGTGGGCTTGGCGCGTGTCTCTAGTCCGCCTTTGCCCCGGAGATGCGAACTTGTTCTGCAGCGATGGGCATCTGCTTCTTGACGAAGGTCCAGTACTCATCCACACCCATCGGCTTGACTGGCAGTGAACCTTGCTCCGAGAACTCCTTTTGAAGCTCGGGGTCTCGCAAGGCCTGGTTCAGCGCCGTGTTCAGCTTCTCCAGCGCCGGCCTCGGCGTGTTGGCTGGCGGTCTGCATCGACGGCATGGTGGTCCGGCCTGGCGACCTGATCATCGGTGATGGTGATGGGCTGCTCGTCGTTCCCGCCGAAGAAGCCGAAGTAATTGCGGTCCGTGTGGAAGAAGTACAGCGAACCGAAGCCGGCGTTCTGGAATCCGGGTCTTCCGCACTTTGTGTGACGGCCGAGTCGAGGGCTTGATTTCGGGCCGATCTGGCCCCATGTTAGTTGTTACCATGAGCCAGGTTCTCGGTGGGATCGATCGCATTCTCACCCGCGTGGGTAAGCGCTTCGTTTCCTTCGTTTCCAGCGACGCGCGAGGGGAGACCATAACTGTCGAAGCCTGCAGTACGGTTCGCGCGGCACCTTGTCCTGCCTGCCATTGTTGGAGTCACCGACTCCACGGCCGCTATGTGCGCAGG
Organism: Cupriavidus sp. P-10; assembly: GCF_003402535.2. Taxonomy (NCBI): domain Bacteria; kingdom Pseudomonadati; phylum Pseudomonadota; class Betaproteobacteria; order Burkholderiales; family Burkholderiaceae; genus Cupriavidus; species Cupriavidus sp. P-10. Next base: position 1,303,860 of record NZ_AP025172.1, on the reverse strand, counting down.
CTGGAAGAACGTCCGATGCTCGAGCAGCGGGTCGTACTCGCGATTGAGGTGCGTCGCTTCAAGTGTACGAACGCCAACTGCCCCCGTCGTACTTTTGCCGAGAACATTCACGCCTTGGCCGGTCGGTATCAACGTCGTACGCGGTCGCAGGCTCGGGCGCTGCACGCGCTGGGCCACGCCCTCGGTGGTGAGGCGGCCGCCCGGCTTGCTGACACCTTCGGCTTGCGTACCAGTGCCGACACCGTGCTGCGGGAGTTACGCAGAGCTCCTGAGCGCAAACGCAAACCACGACCGCGGGTCGTCGGCATCGATGACTGGGCGATCGCGCGGGGTCACCAGTACGGAACGATCATCGTCGACCTGGAACGACGTGAGCCGATCGAAGTGTTCGCCGGCAGGGAAGCCATTGCAGTGACCGCGTGGATGCGTGCGCACCCATCGATCGAGATTGTTGCCAGGGACCGGTCCGGGGCCTACTCCGAGGCGGTCGACATCGCGCTGCCTGCAGCCACGCAGGTCTCGGATCGGTGGCATCTGCTGTGCAATTTGCGGGACAACGTCGAGAGGCTCCTATACCGACTCGGACCGCAACTGCGCCAAGCCGCGCAGCAAGTCGAGGTCGGTGGCGTAACCCAGGGATGGCAGCGCGAGTTGAGCCGCAACTCACTTTGGTCATGGCAGCGCCTGAGCGATCAACGCCGCGCCTCGCGGGTGGAGCTGTACGAGCGGGTTATGACGCTACACGCCCAGGGCGGCACGATGAAAGGAATCGGGCGCGAGACTCTCAATCGACCGTCGAACCGTGCGCAACTTCATCACCGCGGGGGCATTCCCCGAGCGCGCACCCAGAGCGCGGGGTCCGACGCCTTTAGATCCCTATCTCAGTTACATCGAGGAACGAGCACAGGGCTGTTGCTTTCCTGAACTGATCTGGCTGGAACTCAAGCAGCGAGGTTATACGGGCAGTCGCGCCGCCGTTCGGAATTGCGTGATTCGCCTCCTTTTTCCGCAGGGCAAGAAGTCTCTTTTCCAGGCACCCGTGCGCACGATGCCGTGCCCGTCGCCCAGGCGCGTGTTCGAATGGCTTATAGGATGGAGGAAGCTCGCGTTGGAGGAGCCCAGGAGCGCGGACCACGAGCGCTTCGTGCAGGCGCTGTGCAAGATCGAACCCGTGGTGGGCGAGGTCCGCAGCCTCGCGCGGGAGTTTCTCGGGCTCATGCACCGGCGAAGTCTGCGGCAGTTCGATCGATGGTTGAAGCGTCTTTCGCGCTGCGACGCTGCGGAAATGCGAAGGTTCGCGCAAAGCCTGCGCGCCGACTTACCGTAGAACGGAGCAAGTCTGTCACTCCGGAATCCAGCTGGAACCCGCATCGAATATAGAAATCCGGCCGGTGAATTGACACTATTGCTTGCACTCCCAGGAGAGTGAACCAAAACGTGGGAGGCCATTTCCGTTGACTTGACCGCCGCCATAGACGGCATGACCGCGCCGTACCCGATGGGATACGGTGCTTGGAATCCGCGAAGTTTCTAACGAAAAGAGCCCATCCAGCCCGCCCGGCGCGCTGACCGTATCAGCTATGCTGGCGACGTTGCCAACCGATCGGAGTTGCTATGCGACTGATCATCGAGGCCCGCCTGGAGGGTGGGAAAACGGGTGAGACTGAAGCAACGATCGGGGTCTTCCGCAATTTGTGTGACAACGGCGAATTCGTGTCGAGGACCCTTGCCGTCGTCTTTCCCGCCCGACTACCACTATTCTTCTTACTGACTAACGTAAGCGAGTCCGCCAGCCTCGCCGTGGCCACACGAACTCACGCGCCTGCGATCGCGACCGGACTGGCGGGGCCTGTAGAACAAAGCCGGCCGGTTTAGTTTGGCTTCAACACCCGCAGCCGCAGAAGCTCGATATTGGCGCGGCCATACATTTGGCGCTTGAGGAGCTTGAGCCGGTTGACATGACCCTCCGTCTGGCCATTGCTCCATTGCAGCCTGAAGGCCGCCCGCACAGCCGGTAAGTCGGCGCTCAGGCTTTGCGCGAACCGACGCATTTCCTCAGCGTCGCAGCACGACAAACGTTTCAACCATCGATCGAAGTGCAGCACACTTCGTCGGTGCATGAGTCCGAGAAACTCCCGCGCGAGACTGCGGACTTCGCCCACCACGGGTTCGATCTTGCACAGCGCCTTCACGAACCGCTCGTGGTCCGCGCTTTTTGGCTCCTCGATGGCGAGGTTCCTCCATCCGACAAGCCATCCGAACACGCGCCGGGCCGAGGGCATCTGCATCGTGGGCTTCAGGGCAAGCGGGGTCTTGCCCAGCGGAAAGAGGAGGCGGGTCACGCAACTCTGCACGCAGGCGGGACTGCCCTTATAGCCGCGCTGTTTGATTTCTTGCCAGATCAGTTCAGGAAAGCGACAGCCCTGGATGATTCGTTCCTCGATATAGTCGCGATAGGGATCCAAAGGCGTCGGACCCGGCGCTTTGAGTGCGCGCTCGGGGAATGCTCCGGCCCTGACGTACTTCTGCACGGTTGCTACGCTGATTGAGAGTTCGCGCGCGATTCCTCTGATCGTGCCGCCCTGGGCGCGTAGCGCCATCAACTGCTCGTACAACGCCAGTCGCGTGGCGCGTCGCTGAGCGCTCAGACGCTCCCATGACCGCTGTGCGTTTCGGCGGGGAATCCCCTGACGTTCCAGAGGCGTCGGACCCCGCGCCCTGGGTGCGCGCTCGGGGAATGCTCCGGCTTTGACGTACTTCTGCACGGTTGCTGGGCTGATTGAGAGTTCGCGCGCGATTCCTCTGATCGTGCCGCCCTGGGCGCGTAGCGCCATCACCTCCTTATACAACGCTAGCCGCTTGGCGCGTCGCTGAGCGCTCAGACGCTCCCATGACCGTTGTGAGCTTCGGCGCAGACCCTGCCGGCCCAGGGTCACCCTACTGACGTTTACTTGCTGGGCGGCTTGGCGCATTTGTGGCCCGAGTCGGTATAGCAGCCGCTCGACGTTGTCGCGCAGGTTGCTCAGCAAATGCCAGCGATCCGAGACTTGCTTGGCCGCCGGCAGCGCGAGGTCGACCGCTTCGGAATAGGCCCCGGCCCGGTCCCTGGCGACGATCTCGATCGATGGGTGCGCACGCATCCACGCAGCCACCGCAATGGCGTCCCTGCCGGCGAACACTTCGATCGGCTCACGTCGCTCCAAGTCGACGATGATCGTTCCATACTGGTGACCGCGCGCGATCGCCCAGTCATCGATGCCGACGACCCGCGGTTTTGGTTTGCGCTTGCGCTCAGGTACTCTGCGCAATTCTCGCAGCACGGTGTCAGCACTGGTGCGCAAGCCCAAGGCGTCGGCAAGCCGGGCTGCTGCCTCACCACCGAGGGCGTGGCCCAGCGCGTGCAACGCCCGAGCCTGCGATCGCGTACGACGTTGAAACCGATCGGCCAAGGCGTGGATGTTCTCGGCAAACGTACGACGGGGGCAGTTGGCGTTCATACACTTGAAGCGACGTACCTCAATGGCGAGAACGACCCGCTGCTCGAGCATTGGACGTTCTTCCAGCTTGCGCACATAGCGGCCGTGGAGTCGGTGACTCCAACTATGGCAGGCCGGGCACGGTGCCCTGCGAACTGTACTGCGGGCTTCGACAGTAATGATCTCCCCTTGCACTTCGCTGGAGACGAAGCGCTTGCCCACACGGGCGAGAATACGTTCGATCCCACCGAGAACTTGCCTCATGGTAACGATCAACGTAGACCAATTCGGCTGGAAATCAAGGCCTTGACTCGGCCGTCACACAAAGTGCGGGAGACCCAGATTTACTTCAGTGGCTGATGTCATGCCGGATGCCTTACGTCAGTACAGTCGCCCACTTGCCTTCGCCCGCAATGGATGGCGGCGTCGCATTGAGCTGTACAGCCCAAAGCTTGGGCGTCGGTTGAGCCTCGGCAGCTATGAGGCTTACCGGACATGGCTCATGGTCGAAGCCAATCCTGCGATCGAGACTTTCACCGAGCGCCCGGCTCGCGTGGCGGGACCGGGCAGTGCAATGATTGACTTCTGGATTCGCCTGCGGGATGCGCCTGCAGGGGAGTTCTGGTTGATTGAGCATCGTGATGCCAAGGAAGGCGACGATCGGGCAGTTGAAGAAGACACTGGCTCCGATAGTCTTTTGCATGGTCTGCCTGTTCGCGTCATTCATCAATCCGAACTAGAGGCCTGGAGGGTGCCGATCGCTAATTGGTCGCGCATTGTTCCCTACCTCGTCAGCTACCGGCGGTTCCGTACCCCTGTGCTCGAGCAGGCCATTGTGGTCTACCTGAATGAGCCGAGGGCGTTGGATGCGATCGTTGAGCGCTTCTCCGAATATGATCAAGCGAGTGTGGAGGCGTCACTCTTTGCATTGTTGGCATCCGGCCGCGTCGTTAGTCCCGACATAGCGGTAGCACCGCTGAGCGGCGCGACTTCCTTTCAGCGGGTATAGGAGGTGTCCAAATGGCCGGCTCGTCTCGCCGAATCGATCCGAACACAATTCGCCTGTCGGATTGGCCTCAACTTGACGAGCGTGTCCTCACGAGCGAAGCGCGGACCACGTTTGGACAGCGCCGCGATGCGATTGAGGCTTATGCCAGCGGTAGCTCTCTTGCGCAGGTCTACGAGACCTGGGGTATCCACCGTTCAACCTTAAGGCGTCTGGTCCGTCGAGCTATGAGCGCGCACCCGGATGGCCGCCCATGGGGATATCGGGCGTTGGTGCCGCATGTCCACGTGCAGCCTTATGAACGAAGCAAGGCGCCTCATGCGATCGCGCACGGCAAAGCGGGAAATGCTGGGGCCTTTGGACAATTGCTGCAGCGTCACCGTAATCTGGCCGAGCAGTTGCGTAAAGAGATCGAAACCAGAAAGGTCCATTTGCAGCCCGGTGAGAAAGGCCGTCTGGTGGGCCTCAAGGCGGTGGCGCACCGCTTTGAGCAGTCCTGTCGTGAATTGGGCCTAGGCGCTGGCGATTATCCGCTGAACCAGAAGTGGAAGGGCTTTCGTTCATTGGCCAGCACACTAAGGGGGTGGCTGCAGGATGATTTCGACTTAGCTGCGCGTGCCGCCGGCCAAAGGATCAAGCCCGCTTCGGCGCTCCGGCAGTTGCCTGAACGTGGATCCGCCGATGCGTTTGATACGGTCGAGTTCGACGCCCATAAGATGGACGTTCGCCTGAAGGTGATCGACAACGATCCACTGGGCGGCGAACAGAGCTATGAGATCGAGCGCGTCTGGTTACTGGCCATCATCGATGTTGCTACGCGCTGTCTCCTGGGCTACACCATTTCTTTGGGTCGCGAATGTAACCGCTTTGACGCCATCGAAACCTTCAAACGCGCCGTGACGCCGGCGAAGGTCCCCGAACTCACGCTGCCGGGCCTGCGCCTGCTGCCTACCGGCGGTTTCGTCTCGCAGGCCTTGGAGCCAACCAGCTACGCCTGCTGGCGACAGATCCGGCTAGACAATGCGCGAGCGCACTTGGCGACCACCAGTCTCGATGTCGTGTGCGAGGCGTTGGGCTGCACGGCCGATTTTGGTCCGGCATATCAGCCCGATGACCGGCCGTTCATCGAGCGCTTCTTTGGTACGATCGCCGCAACGCTATCGCGACGGCTGCCGGGGGCGATACCAGGAAAGGATGCGGCGCAGGTTATGCTGAGACGTCTGCGCGATCCGACCGACTCTCTACGGCTCCTCGTCACCTCCCAGGAGTTGGAGGAGTTGTTGCACCTGACGGTGTGGAACTATCACGGCACGCCCCATGCTGGCCTGGGTGGCTTCACCCCACTGGAGATGATGCGCCGGCATGTGCTTGGCATTGGTCGCGAGGCGATCCGATTGCGCCTGATCCCCAAGCCGATACGGGAGCATCCGGAACTGCTGCATGACCCGGTACTGTGCCGCGTCCATGGGAACCTCGGCCGTGGTGAGCGACCATACATTACCTTCTATCACGTGCGCTACACGAGCGAGCGGCTTGCCAGAAGCAGCGGCTTGATTGGCAAGCGTTTACGCGTTCACTATGACCCCTCGGACTTGAGAAGGCTCTGGGCCTGTACCGAAGACGGACACATGTTGGAGGACTTGTTCGCTAGCGGCAGATGGCGCGACGAGCCGCATTCGTTGCGGGTGCGCCAGCAGATCTTCAAGGCCAAGCGGGCGCGCGAACTAGACTTCGGCCCGGGCGACAATCCGATCGAGGTCTTCCTTGCCCTCAGACGTAAGCAGGCCGCAAAGCGTCGGAGAGCGGCCAGCGACATCGCGCAGGTGCAGCGCGAGCGCCGGACAGCAAAGCCTCCCGCCACTGAAAGTGAAACCGTGACACCCGAACAGCCGCCTTCGCCACTGGCCAAGGGTCCCGTTAAAGGCAAGGCGTTGCGCATTATCAGGGGGTACTCCCGCTGATCATGGGGGCGCGCGCGCAAACGGGCGCTGGCCGGGCCCGACTGTAGCCGGCCATGAAGGGCGAAGAGGAACTGATCTCGCCGGCAAGGAGCAGGCATGAACGAGAAGACCACCACGGCCTCGAAAGGCGCACCGCGCGCACGTGTCAGCGCGACCCGAGTCCGCGCAGCCAGCCGCACGCCTCATGCAACGACGGTGAATCCGGCAGACCTGACGGTGCACAATCATCCGCTTGCTCGCCGCCACTATCGGGTGGCGACGGCAGCGATCGAAAGCTTCGTCGACCTCGTCGAACACTGCGTGCGCGTACTGATCCCGGGCGCGTTAATCTACGCCCGTCCTCGCATGGGCAAGACTCACGCAATTGACTATTTGGCATTGCACCTTGGCAGGAACCGAGGTGACATCCTCGTGCTAAGGATGTCCTGCGAATATCATCGCACCGACTACGAGGGGGCGTTCTTCAGTGCATTGTTGAGCGCCGCTGGCATCAGGGACCCACAACCCAGGCTCATTGCCGACAAGCGCTTCGCTTTGATGCGTCGGATTAACGAACAACTACAAATGCGCTCAGGTCACATTGTGGTTCTCTTTTGCGATGAAGCACAGCGACTGTCCAAGCACGCACTGGAATGGCTGCGCGACGTCCATGATCAGCTCGCCCACCACGGCGTGCGCCTGATCACCTTTCTGGTAGGGCAGCCCCAGTTGATGGAGCAGAAGGCGCAATATCAGCTGTCTGGTGACGAGCAAATCGTCGCTCGCTTCATGATCGAGCAAATGCACTTCAGAGGCATTACAGGCGCCGTTGAAGCAGCAACCTGCCTGGCTAGCTATGATATGACTCGCTATCCAGAGGACACCGGGAGCACCTTCACGGCCTTCTTCTATCCCGACGCGTACGCTGCCGGCTTAAGACTGGAGCAATCTGCCACGGCGCTGTGGAATGGCTTCGTGAACGCCCACACGGTCGCGCAGCTGGCTGGACCGATAGAACTCCACATGGATTATTTTAGTCGTGCAGTCGAGTCGGTGCTACTGAACGGTCCCCAGTGGGACAGTGCAGGACTGGTACTAGATTCGGCGCATTGGGAGCGAGCAGTGCGGGAGTCGGGGTACGTCGCCGCGCAACAGACCGTCCAGCCGGAGGTATAGACCATGGTCTTGCCGATCCTTGTGCCCGACCTGACGGAGCCCGCTCCAGCGAAGCTGTGGATACCGCGGACGTCTACTAATTCCGCCACGCCGGTTGCTCCGCTCAATCGATCGCCGCGTGTGCGTAAGCCCGCTGACTTGAACATGGCGGTGAGCATTGCAACGGAGCGCGAACGAGCGATTGTGAGGGTCTTGCGTCCGCTGGGGATTGGGCCCCTCTCGCAGAAGCAAGCTAAGAAGGCTGGCCAACGGCTGGGAATCCATTGGTCTACGGTGTATCGCTTGCGCCGGCGCTTCCTCGCGGATCCTGTGGCGAGCGCGTTGATACCTCATGACCGGGGTCCCAAGGTGGGAGATCTGCGTCTAGCAGCTACGGTCGAGAATATCGTGAGTGAGGTGCTTACCGATTGGCTGCCGAGACAGGGTCGTCTCGCGCATCCGCTGCTCGAGGTCTGCGCCGAAATCCAGAAGCGATGCGCAGGAGCGAGTGTTAATCCGCCAAGCCGAGCTACCATTTCGCGACGCTGGGCCGCCCATCGGACGGCGGAGGCGGTGAGCAGTGCGAGAGTCCGACTTCCGCTCAGCAAATCGTCTTGGGCGTGTAAGACCACGGTTCTGAACATGCCGGAGACGATTGCAACGGAGCGCGAGCGGGCGATTGTGAGGGTCTTACATCCGCTGGGGACGGGTCCGCTCTCGCGTCAGCAAGCCAAGAAGGCTGGCGAATTGCTGGGAGTCCATCGGTCGACGATTTATCGCTTGCGCCGGCTTTTTCTCGCGAATCCTGTGGCGAGCGCGTTGATACGTCATGACCCAGGTCCCAAGGTCGGGGATCCGCGTCTAGCGGCGACGGTCGAGAAGATCGTGAGTGAGGTGCTTACCGACTGGCTGCCGCGACAGCCTCGTCTCGTGCATCCCCTTCTCGAGCTCTGCGTCGAAATCCGGAAGCGATGCGCACAGGCAAGTGTTAGTCCGCCAAGCAGGACTACCATTTCGCGACGCTGGGCCGCCCATCGGAAAGCGTAGGCCCAAAGCAGTGCGAAAGTCAGGGCACGTCGCCGCGTAACAGATAGTGCGGTTGGAAGTATAGACCATGGTCTTGCCGATCCTTGTGTTGGAGCTGTCTGAGCCCAACCCCGCGTACGAGCCGATACCGCGCAAACGCAAGGCAGTTCCACCGCCAACGAGTAAGCGCGATAAGCTCATCCGTCAATGGCACCAGATCCTGGGTAGCCGAGCGTTTATGTCCAACAGCGGGCGCTATCAGACCCGCGCATCGAGCGACTGGACATACGAGGCAATGGCCGGCGGCGAATCGAGTGCGTTGCTGCACGACAGCGAGCATTTGACAAGATTATTGCTGCGCCGGGCGTGGGCAAACGTGCCGCGTCGCCAACAGCGGCTGCTTCGTCTCGCCGTTCGATGTTTCGATCCGAACAAGCCCGCCATCAAGGTGGCAGCCACTCAGGTCAACGCGGCGGCGTGGCTGCTCGCCGCGATGCACTGGAACGGCTGTCGGCATCCCAGCGCTCTGTGGTGCAAGCCTCTGCATCCGCTGACTGGAGTGGTGCGTTGGCTCAGCGGCTTTGACGTTGTCGAACAGCATGAGCATTCGCGAGAGATCCTCACGAAGCTGGCGGAAAGGGTAGGGCGGGTCGAGCGACATAGCCGCCAACTCGTTGTTGCGATGAGGGCCGAAAGGCAAGTTGTCGCGTTGCTGCCAGAACTGCTGCAGTGAAGGCCTTTCCAGCGGCCCAGTCACCACATTCTTGAAACGGAACTGTATTACTTCATAAGCGGAACACGATTACGGGTCTCCCGCACTTTGTGTGACGGCCGAGTCGAGGGCTTGATTTCCGGCCGGTTTGGCCGTACGTTGATCGTTACCATGAGGCAAGTTCTCGGTGGGATCGATCGTATTCTTGCCCGTGTGGGCAAGCGTTTCGTCTCCAGCGATGCGTGCGGGGAGACTATTACTGTCGAAGCCTGCAGTATGGTTCGCGCGGCACGTTGTCCTGGCTGCCATCGTTGGAGTCACCGACTCCACGGCCGCTATGTGCGCAGGCTGGAAGAACGTCCGATGCTCGAGCAGCGGGTCATTCTCGCTATTGAGGTGCGTCGCTTCAAGTGTACGAACGCCAATTGCCCCCGTCGTACGTTTTCCGAGAACATCCACGCCTTGGCAGGCCGGTATCAACGTCGTACGCGGTCGCAGGCTCGCGCTTTGCGCGCGCTGGGCCACGCCCTCGGTGGTGAGGCGGCGGCCAGGCTTGCTGACGCCTTGGGCTTGCGCACCAGTGCCGACACGGTGCTGCGGGAGTTGCGAAGAGCTTCTGGGCGCAAGCGCAAACCACGACCGCGGGTCGTCGGCATCGATGACTGGGCGATCGCGCGCGGTCACCAGTACGGAACAATCATCGTCGATCTGGAGCGACGTGAGCCGATCGAAGTGTTCGCCGGCAGGGACGCCATTGCGGTGGCTGCGTGGATGCGTGCGCACCCATCGATCGAGATCGTCGCCAGGGATCGGGCCGGGGCCTATTCCGAAGCGGTCGACCTCGCGCTGCCGGCAGCCAAGCAGGTCTCGGATCGCTGGCATCTGCTGAGCAACCTGCGCGACAACGTCGAGAGGCTGCTTTACCGACTCGGGCCACAACTGCGCCAAGCCGCCCAGCAAGTAAACGTCAGTAGGGCGACCCTGGGCCGGCAGGGCGGCGGACTAAGCCGCTTCAACTCACTCAGGTCATGGGAGCGTCTGAGCGATCAGCGACGCGCCACGCGGCTGGCGTTGTACAAGCAGGTGATGGCGCTACGCGCCCAGGGCGGCACGCTCAAAGGAATCGCACGCGAACTCTCAATCAGCGATGTAACAGTGCAGAAGTTCGTCCACGCGGGGGCATTCCCCGAGCGAGCACCCAAGGCGCGGGGTCCGACGCCTTTGGATCCCTATCGCGACTATATCGAGGAACGAATCCTCCAGGGCTGTCGCTTTCCTGAACTAATCTGGCAAGAACTCAAGCAGCGAGGCTATAAGGGCAGTCCCGCCACCGTGCAGAGTTGCGTGGCCCGCCTTCTCTTTCCGCTGGGCAAGACGCCGCATGTCCAGAAGCCCGTGCAAACGATGCCAATTCCGTCGGCCCGGCGCGTGTTCGGATGGCTTGTCGGATGGAGAAAGCTCGCTGTCGAAGAGCCACAGAGCGCGGACCACGAGCGGTTCGTGCAGGCGCTGTGCAAGATCGAACCTGTGGTGGGCGAGGTCCGCAGCCTCGCGCGGGAATTTCTCGGACTCATGCATCGGCGAAGTCTGCGACATCTCGATCGATGGTTGAAACGTTTGTCGTGCTGCGACGCTGTGGAAATGCGTCGATTCGCGCAAAGCTTGCGCGCCGACTTACCGGCTGTACGGGCGGCCTTCAGGCTGCCATGGAGCAATGGCCAGACCGAGGGTCATGTCAACCGGCTCAAGCTCCTCAAGCGCCAAATGTATGGCCGCGCGAATATCGACCTTCTGCGGCTGCGCGTGTTGAAGCCGAACTAAATTGGCCTGCCTTGTCCTTTTGGACTCGCTTAGTCCGGTCGCGATCGCAGGCGTGAAGTGTAGTAATCGCGGGTCTCCCGCACTTTGTTTGACGGCCGAGTCGAGGGCTGGCCGATTTGGCCGTACGTTGATCGTTACCATGAGGCAAGTTCTCGGTGGGATTGATCGTATTCTCGCCCGTGTGGGTAAGCGCGTCGTCTCCAGCGATGCGTGCGGGGAGACCATTACTGTCAAAGCCTGTAGTACGGTTCGCGCGGCACGTTGTCCTGGCTGCCATCGTTGGAGTCACCGAATCCACGGCCGCTATGTGCGCAGACTGGAAGAACGTCCGATGCTCGAGCAGCGGGTCATTCTCGCTATTGAGGTGCGTCGCTTCAAATGTACGAACGCCAATTGTCCCCGTCGTACGTTTGTCGAGAACATCCACGCCTTGGCCGGTCGGTATCAGCGTCGTACGCGATCGCAAGCTCAGGCGCTACACGCGCTGGGCCACGCCCTCGGTGGTGAGGCGGCCGCCCGGGTTGCTGACGCCTTGGGCTTGCGCACCAGTGCCGACACCGTGCTGCGGGAGTTGCGAAGAGCTTCTGGGCGCAAGCGCAAACCACGTCCGCGGGTCGTCGGCATCGATGACTGGGCGATCGCGCGCGGTCACCAGTACGGAACAATCATCGTCGATCTGGAGCGACGTGAGCCGATCGAAGTGTTCGCCGGTAGGGACGCCATTGCGGTGGCTGCGTGGATGCGTGCGCACCCATCGATCGAGATCGTCGCCAGGGACCGGGCCGGGACCTATTCCGAAGCGGTCGACCTCGCGCTGCCGGCAGCCAAGCAAGTCTCGGATCGCTGGCATCTGCTGAGCAACCTGCGCGACAACGTCGAGAGGCTCCTTTACCGACTCGGGCCACAACTGCGCCAAGCCGCGCAGCAAATAGAGGTCGGCAGCGTGACCCAAGGCCGGCAGGGGGTGCTGAGCCACAACTCACTCCGGTCATGGCAGCGCCTGAGCGATCAGCGACGCGCCACGCGGGTGGCGCTCTACGAGCGGGTGATGGCACTGCGCGCCCAGGGCGGCACGCTCAAAGGAATCGCGCGCGAACTCTCAATCAGCAAAGCAACCGTGCAGAAGTTCGTCCACGCGGGGGCATTCCCCGAGCGCACGCCCTGGGCTCGGGGTCCTACGCCTTTGGATCCCTATCGCGACTATATCGAGGAACGAATCGCCCAGGGCTGTCGCTTTCCTGATCTGATTGTGCGAGAACTCAAGCAGCGAGGCTATAAGGGCAGTCCCGCCTGCGTGCAGAGTTGCGTGGCCCGCCTTCTCTTTCCGCAGGGCAAGGCACCGCTTGTCCAAGTACCCGTGCGTACGATGCCGTGCCCGTCGGCTCGGCGCGTGTTCGGATGGCTTGTCGGATGGAGAAAGCTCGCTGTCGAGGAGCCGAAGAGCGCGGACCACGAGAGCTTCGTGCAGGCGCTGTGCAAGATCGAACCCGTGGTCGGCGAGGTCCGCAGCCTCGCGCGGGAATTTCTCGGACTCATGCATCGGCGAAGTGTGCGACATTTCGATCGATGGTTTAAACGTCTGTCGTGCTGCGACGCTGCGGAAATGCGTGGGTTCGCGCAAAGCCTGCGCGCCGACTTACCGGCTGTGCGGGCGGCTTTCACGCTGCCATGGAGCAATGGCCAGACCGAGGGTCATGTCAACCGGCTCAAGCTCCTCAAGCGGCAAATGTATGGCCGCGCGAATATCGAACTTCTGCGGCTGCGCGTGTTGAAGCCAAGCTAAACCGGCCTGCCTTGTTCTACAGGACCCGCCAGTCCGGTCGCCATCGCAGGCGCGTGAGTTCGTGTGTCCGGGAAGCGGTTGGGGGGCTCGCCCACGTTAATCAGAAATAGGAATGGTGGGTAGTGGGGCGGGAAAAACGACGACAAGGTCCTCCGCGTGAGTTTGCCGTCGTCACACAAATTGCGGAAGACCCGCGATTACTTCTCTTCACGACCAGCCAAAAATACCGAGCAACTTGACAAGGTCAATACATATCAGTGTTGTTGGTCCAGTCGGTTACCTCGGTGCCAAATTTATCTTCCGCTACGGCACCGCGGCCTGCGCCTCCCACTCGGACCCACGTGCCCGCAGGCGCGCCGCCGCCATGCCGAACAACTCATTCACTTGTGGCCCGGGCCGGCTGCCGGTCAGAACACGTGGCGGATGCCAATGTGCACGGCGCTTTGGGTATGGGCAGATAGGGCGGTTGGGGCGAGGAAGTACAGTTGCGCACCGCCGTCATGGGCGTATTGGTACGTGTACAAGGCGTACACGCTGGTGCGTTTGCTATAGGCATACTGGGCGCTGGTGCCAAACTGATCGCGCTTCCCCGTCAAAATGGCGTTGGCAGCGCCGTGGTTGGGCTGATAGCGCGCATAACCAATGCCGAGGCTAAGGGGGGCGGTTAGCTGGTAACGCAAGCCAACGTCATAGACGTCGACCCTGTCGTTCGTCAGATTCCACTCGCTACGCGTATACAGTGCATTGAAGGAAAGTGCCGTTGTGATATCCCAAGCAAGGCCGGCACCGACGACGGTATATTTCCCGCCCGTTGCAGGATCCTGCCGCATCGTGTAGGTGCCTTGGGCAGCCATGCCGCCTCGATCGAACTGCGCGGTGGCGCTCACGGTGCGACCCGCTGAAGGCTGGCCGGGTTGCTCGCCGAGCCCGTACATGGCGCCGGCTGTGAAGCCGCCCCAGTTTGGTGTCTGATATTTGACGGAATTATCCACGCGACCTCCGCCAAGGCGATCAATATCGGTGGAGCTACCATTGGTGCCGATGAATGCCCCGGCTGTCAGCGGTCTTAAATAGTACGCGCCCAGGTATCGATTACTCCCATATCGGTTCATGTCGAACATGAAGTCGTACTGGCGGCCGAAGGTCAGCATGCCGGCGCTGCTTGATGATAGGCCGACCCAGGCCTGCCGGCCGAAGATACGCATGGCAGATGCTGAGCTTTGACCGAGCGTGCCATCATCTGTATTGACACCTCCCTCGAGCGCGAACAACGCGCGCCAGCCCGTGCCGAGGTCTTCATTGCCGCGCAGGCCGAAACGGCTGGCGGCTGTTCCCCCTGCTTGTTCGCGCACATTGGAATGACCGCCGATATCATTGACATAGGCAATGCCGGTATCGATCAGGCCGTACAGCAGCACATCTGCCTCGGCGTTGCTCGTCCACATAGTCAAGGCCAGCGATGTGACGGTAGCAGTGACAGGTTTCAGCTTGGCGTGGAGCACAGTTGTTCTCTCTTAAGGGAATTTTGGTTGCGGTTTTCTGGAAATCGACGCGCGCAGACACCCGTTCCGAATGCCATTCGGCATCGGATGTCGCGCGAAACTGGTGACGGGACGCGTGCCGCCGGCGCGTCGCCCGTGGGCGTTGCGCCGGTGCGGCGGGAGTTAGCGGTTCACCAAACGGGCTGGGATAGCCATTACAATCACGGCGGCCAATGCTAGGCTGCCGGCGGTCAGGTACATACCGACTGCCCCGCTGCCAGTTGTGTCACGTAGCCAGCCGACCAAGTACGGGCTGACAAATCCGGACAGGTTAGCCACCGAACTGATGACGGCAATTCCCGCGGCGGCGGCCTTTCCGCCGAGCAGGAGTGTGGGCAGGCGCCAGAATTGCGCGAAGGCTGTCAGGATGGCGGCGGTCGCAACGGTGAGCATAGCGATCGCGAAAATGGTCTCGGTGCTGTAAGTCATACTGAGGACCAGAGCGATGGCACCCACCAGCGCGGACATCGCCAGGAACGTTTTTCGATCTCGCCGGGCGTCGGCTACGCGTGCTACCCATACCATCGCAGCGATGGCGGCTCCATACGGAATGGCGCTAAAGAGGCCGATGTCGAGCAACCCCTTGATACCGGCCTCACGGATTAGCGTTGGCATCCAAAAGCCCATCCCGTAGATACCCATGCCAATGCACAGTTCGATCAGGCACATTACCCAAACCATCGGCAAGGTGAATGCATCGCGCACCGAGTGACCAATCTGTTCTGTGTGTTCTGCGGTGAGATTCTGGAGCAATCGCTGTTTCTGCGGCTGGGTAAGCCACTGGGCATCGTCAACACGGTCGCGCAACATGAACAGGACGACAAGACCCAGCAAGATCGTTGGCACGCCTTCAATCAAGAACATCCATTGCCACCCACGCAAACCGCCGGCATCGTGAAAGGCCTGCAAGATCCACCCGGACAACGGACCGCCGACCACACCTGCTACCGGCACGGCAATGAAGAATAGCGACAATGGCTTACCAATGCGGCTCGGTGGGATCCAGTAGGTCAGGTAGAGCACAATCCCGGGGAAGAAGCCTGCCTCTGCGACACCCAGCAGGAATCGCAGGACGTAAAAAGTCGTCGGGGTTTTTACGAACATCATCGCTGCGGAAAGAAGTCCCCAGGTGATCATGATCCGTGCGATCCATCGACGCGCCCCTACCCTGTGCAACACCAGATTGCTAGGCACCTCAAAGATGAAATAGCCAAGGAAGAAGATCCCGGCGCCTAAGCCGTACACCGTTTCGCTGAATCCAAGGTCGCCTAGCATCTGCAGTTTCGCAAAGCCGACATTGACCCGATCCAGGTAAGCCATTGCGTAGCTGATGAACAGGATCGGAATGAGTCTCCAGGCAACTGTTCTGTACAGCGCAGCGTCTGCTTCCTCTCCGACCGCCGGCGCTACATCGGCAGGCGTGGCCTCTCGTGTTGTTGTCATGGCGTCAGTATCCTTTGTGGTTCGGGCACCGGATTATTGCGGCGCCATCCGTCTTGGTTGTAAGTAATCAGAACATCTCAGGCTTTCGCGTTGCCGATCCGGGAGAAGCGGGTGGGCACTAGCAGCCGGTTCTCCATTCGCGCGATCATCGGTAACACCTTGGCGGTAAATTCAATCCACCTATCGTCTTGGGCGAGTTGTGCGCGCTTTTCCTCCCGGTCGCCCATGGTGCAGAACTGCCACAGGTGCACCACGCCATTTAGCGTGCCAGTCTCTGTGGTGAAGTACGCAAGCGGGCTTCCCAGGTAGCGCTCCTGGATCGGCAAGCCCTCGACTTCGACCAACATCAGGAAGTCACGAGTCTTGCCTGGATGCAGGGTGTAGGTGCGTTCCTCGACGATCATGGTTATGCCCACATTGCGAGAGAGCGATCCGGCATGCGCCCGATGAAGGAGCCGATGGAGACGCGATCTACCCCCGGCTCGGGAATACCTGCGCCGATCTCATGCGGGTTGCGGGTATTGAAGATGACTACATCGCCAGCGGTGGGGGCATACTCGAAAGCCGGTGCACCAGCCACAATGTCGTGCGAGAGCCCGTAACTCTTCGGAATTTCACCCTCGACGCGCTCTGGTGTCCACGGTGCGTTGTGCACGGTCGTGATGCCACCGAATTTCGGCTGCTCGGAAAAAAAATTCCAGCCGAGTTGTGCGTCGATATCGCGAATCGAATAGTCAGGCGTGTTGAAGGGGGCGTAATCCGCGTGCAGATCCACGCCTTCCGATGCCAGGCGGATGATGCCGGCAAAATAGTGACCCATGCCGGGCTCCTCTGCGGCCCCGACTTTGTGGGGGTAGACCGACGACAGCGTATCGATCAGCCGCTGCACAGGATCGAATGCGCGTGCGGTGACCTCGGCCAGATCGGCATTCGCGACTTTAACAGCGTCGAAGTAGTCTGACTTGGGTCGGTCCCAGCGATATTCGTACTGGGCCATGCCGATGTAGCCGATCCGCTTGGCGACGTTGTAGTACTTAATGTTGCCCCGCTTGGCGGACTGGGTGAATGCAATACACTCCTCGGGGGTTGCGAAACCCTTGATGCGGATCGCCGGAATCTTATTATTCAGCAGTGCCTCAAGGTTTTCGCGGGTCAAGCTATGTTCACGCAGGCTGGTCCATGTTGCCATTGTTGATCTCCTTGGTGATAGCTGGCGCGCGCCCGCGCCGCGAGCGGTATGTGCAGCGGAAAGGGTGCGCCATAGTATTGGCGGACTATTCTTTGGACAGGGCTTCGAGTTGCTCCGGCGTGACCCATGTCTTCCGCGGAGGGGACTTGATCTCAACCTGCTCGCAGTCTTCCAGTGCTTCGCTGAAATGCTCCACGCCAAGGGGATGCAGCCAGGATGCGCCAGGCTCGGCGATAAACTCCTTGCCACCAATGATGAGTCGCAGGCGGCCTGAGATCAGGTATCCGATTGATTCGTGGTCCATGTGTTTGTGGACCGGATCAACTAAGCCTTTCTTGCGGTAAACATGAAGGAACAGCATGTCGTCGCCCACAAGCATCTTGCGAACTTCAACGTGGCCCTGTTCTTTGACGCCCTCGACCGCAGCGATCTGTTCTGGCGCAATATCGTCGCGGTTAGCGAAGTAGCTCTCGGATTTGGCGAGGATGCGCGATGTGTCAGTCATTGGAATCTCCTACTCTGAAATGGTTTGGGTTGAACGAACTTTGGTCGCAAATGCGAATCTCTTTCCTATAACGTCCTTGGCAGAGCCTGGAATTGAACGTCGCCCGATCGAGGACAGCATCCGGATGGCGTGCCGGGAAGTCTTGGCCGCCACGGGGGCATTCGGGTGTGGCATCAGGTTGTCTCCTGCCATGGGCCAAGCCATGGCATTTCTGTCGCTGTCCTCCGTTCATAGGCTAAGAGGTGCTGGTGCAGTGCCAAGGTGGCTGCGATCTCATCGGTACCGCTGAGCAGGCGTTCGGCGTCGCCCGCCTCCAACTGGAAGGGCAGGCGAGCACCGTCGGCCAGCTTGATCTGGCGCTGGCGCACGTCAATGCCTATGTCGGTAGTTTCGGTGACTGCCAATGCGGCGACGATTGCGCGATACTCCACAGGTGCGACGCTTGCGGGAATGATTCCGTTGCGCAGGCAGTTGGAATAAAAGATATCCCCAAACGAAAGTGCAACGATGGCACGCACGCCGCAATCGGCCAAAGCCCACACGGCATGCTCGCGTGAGGAGCCGCAGCCGAAGTTCCTGCCCGCCACCAGCACCGTGGCGTGGATGCATGGCGCGTTCTCGAAGCGACGAAATTCATCAAGACGCGCCGTCCGCCAGTCCGCGAACAGGGCAGGGCCAAGTCCCGTGCGCTTGGTCGTGCCGAGAAAGCGGGACGGATAGATGGCGTCGGTATCAACGTCGTCGCGGGCAAGCAGCAGGGCGGGACCGGCTGCTTCAAAAATGGGCTCAGGCATGTAGAAACTCTCGCGGGTCGGTCAAATATCCGGCGACCGCCGAAGCTGCAACGGCGGCGGGGCTTAGCAAGTGTGTCCGGCCACCACTGCCCTGGCGGTTTTCAAAATTCCGGTTCGAAGACGATGCGCAGCGTTGACCCGGCTGCAGTTGATCGCCGTTCATTGCTACACACATCGAGCAGCCGGGGCCACGCCACTCGAAGCCCGCGCCGACAAAGATGTCGGCCAGGCCCTCCGCCTCGGCCTGGTGTTTCACGGCGGCGGAGCCGGGAACAACCAGCGCTTGCACGTTGCGTGCCACGCGTCGACCAGCGGCGATGGTCGCTGCCGCGCGCAAATCCTCGATACGCGAGTTGGTGCAGGATCCAATGAATGCTACATCGATGGGCACACCTTGGACGGCCTGACCGGCTTTCAGGCCCATGTAGTCGAGCGCAGCCTGTATCCGGTCACGCTCGCCCCGAGAGTCGGCGGCGTCCGGGTCTCCGGCGCGGCCGCCAAATGTGGTTGCGTCAGCGGGAGTCGTGCCCCACGTAAGGGTGGGCTCAATGGCGCTGCCGTCGATGCGGACCGTGGTGTCGAAGTCGCGCCATGAATCGGTTTTCAAGGATAGCCATTTCTGCGAAGCGCTTTCTGAAGCTGCGTTCTGCAGTCCCGCCGCATGCTCTCGCAACCAGGACACCGTGACTTCGTCAGGCGCCACCATACCGAACCGCCCCCCAGCTTCGATTGACATATTGCACAATGTCATTCGGCCTTCCATGCTCAGCGCACGCACTGTGCTGCCGAAGTACTCGATCGCGCTGCCGACTGCGCCCGCTGTGCCGATTTTCGCGATGATATGCAGCGCCAGGTCCTTGGCATAAACAGCCGGCCCAAGGGCGCCCGTCACCTCAATGCCAAGCGTGCGCGGTCGCCGTACCCAGAGGCTCTGTGTTGCAAGCACATGCTCGATCTCTGAGGTACCGATACCGAAGGCAAGTGCACCGAATGCGCCCAGCGTCGCCGTATGGGAGTCTCCGCAGACCACCGTGCAGCCCGGCACGACAAAACCTTGTTCCGGAGCCGTGACATGGACAATGCCATGCCGACTGGTATGCAATGGGAAAAACGGAATGCCGGCAGCCGCGGCGTTGGCGGCCAGCGTGTCGACCGCTTCACCGCAAGCAGCAGCGGGGCCCTGCAAGGTGGGTACGGAATGATCCGGCACGGCGATATGCCGGCCCGGAACACGCACTCGGCGCCCCGCCATTTGAAGCTGATCGAAAGCCTGTGCGCTCGTGACCTCATGCAGGACGTGGCGATCCACGTACAACAAGTCGCACCCGTCCGCCCGCGACGCTACGCGGTGGGAATCCCAGAGCCGCGAGAACAGGGTCGTCACAGCGCGTGCTCCCGGGCGTTGGATTGGATGCGATCTGTCGCGGCGAAGTAGTCCTGCAACCCCATCCGCTCATTGAATTGAGAGAAGGAGGCAAGAGCCGCGGTGTCGATCCTGCCATCGCACAACTGGCTCAGCGTTCGCCCGATGGCGTACGTGGCCGAGAAAAGAAGTGTTGCTGGATAGATGGCGATGGCATAGCCAATCTGCTGAAGGGTGGCCGGAGAAAGGTAGGGAGTTTTGCCGCCTTCGACCATGTTGGCCAGCAGTTTTTCGCCGCGGAAGGTGCCACATATCCGCGCCATTTCCTCCTCGGTCCGCGGGGCTTCGACGAACAGGATATCGGCACCCGCACGCAGGTAGCGTTCACCACGGCGCAAGGCCTCGTCCAAGTCGTGGGTGGCCCGGGCATCGGTTCGCGCGATGATCTGGAGCGGGACATCACCGCGCGCATCCACTGCCATATGAATCTTCTCGACCATTTCCGTGACATCAGTGACCTGCTTGTCGTCCATGTGTCCGCAACGCTTCGGGGATACCTGGTCTTCGAGCTGAATGGCAGCCGCGCCCGCTCGGATGTAGTCATGCACGGTCCGACGTACGTTGAGCACGCCGCCGAAACCTGTGTCGGCGTCCGCAATTAGTGGAACGCGTGTGACATCGGAGATCCGACGAACCTGATCCGCTAGTTCACTGCCCGTGATGAGTCCAAGGTCTGGCATGCCCAGTGAGGCCGCAGTTACTCCATATCCGGTCAGATAGATCGCAGGGAAGCCTGCCTGCTCGATGAGACGGGCACTCCAGCTGTCGTAGGCTCCCGGCGTGATGACGATAGGGCTCTCTTCCAGCCGTTTCCGCAGCGTCTCACCCCTGATTGTACACAGTGAGTCGTTTTTTAGCATGTCCATCCCCTGTTTTTGGTTCGATCGTGTACAATCCTACGCAGGTGTTCGATGATATGCAACTTTTCTTTTGGGAAGAGAAACTGAAATGACTGACTCCCTGGGTTACCGTCGCAAGTACGCGGTGCTGATCCCTTCGACCAATACTTCGGTGCAGCCAGAATTTGATGCTATGCGACCGCCGGGTGTAACGAACCACATCAGCCGGATCCGCATCCCCAATATCCCGCTCAGCGACAACGCTGACTTTCAGCGTCTGATTGACCTCATTGCCGCAGCGCAGGACGAAGCCGTTGACTCGGTGATGTCGTGCGAGCCGGACCATCTCGTGCTCGGCATCTCCGCGGAGACGTTTTGGGACGGCTTGGCCGCAAGCCGCAAACTAAAGTCCTACTTGGAGCAAAAGACTGGCCTGCCGGTGGCGATGGGATCTGATGCATGCTCTCTTGCGCTAGACGCATACGGGGCCCGCACGATCGGGGTGGTCACGCCTTACCAGCCGGTTGGCGACGAAAATGTGGTTCGCTTCTTCGAGGAGTGCGGCTATCGTGTAAAGAAGATCAAGGGCCTGCGTTGCGCAAGTCCGGTGCAGATCGCCCACGTCCAGCCTGAAACGCTTGCCGAAGCTGTCGAAGAGGTCAACGGCCACGATGTCGATGCTGTGGTACAGGTCGGCACCAATCTGGCCATGGCATCGTTGGCTGCCAAGATGGAGCTGAAACTGGGAAAACCGGTGCTTGCAATCAATTCGGCTATTTATTGGCAAGCCTTACGAAGCGCCGGCATCAACGATAAGATCAGCGGCTTCGGATCGCTTCTAGAGAGGTTCTAAGCAATGAAAGGCAGCAACGGAGCCAAATCCACGGCCGGCGAGATCTATGGGCTTATCAAGGAGCGCGTTATCGATGGCGCTTTTCCGGCCGGCATGCGACTTACTGAAGACGGGCTGGCATTGGAGTTCGGGACCTCGCGTACCCCTGTGCGCGAAGCCATGCGTTTGCTCGTTAGTGACGGGTTTCTACACTTCAAGCCGAATAGCGGCACGTTCGTGCGTCATTGGACTGTAGACGAGCTGCGTGACATCTTTGACCTGCGGTTGCTGTTGGAAAGCGAGATTGCCAATCTGGCTGCTACGCATATCACCGCCGAAGAAGTCGCCGAACTACAGCAAATCCAGGACGAAATCGAGTCGCAAGGCCTTGACATGAGCGAGGAAAACCTGACCCGAATCAGCGCACTGAACCGCGAGTTCCACAGGCTGATTGGGCAGGCGAGCCGCAATTCTCGGCTTGTCGGCATGTTGACCAATGCGATCGAAGTGCCAATCGTCCAGCGTACGTTTCGCCGGTATGGCTCAACGCAACTGCAGCGCAGCTTCCATCACCATCGCGAGTTGATCGATGCGTTCTCCGCGCATGACGGCATGTGGGCACGAAGCGTTATGCACTGTCATATCAACTCGGCCAGGCAAGCCATGATTCGAGATACGCAATGACTAATACAGCGCTCCAACAAGACTATGCCGATTCAGGCTTTGGGCGCTCTCTGGGCTTAGGGAGTAGTCAGGCGGTGATCATGGTGGATTTCGCCTGCGCGTATTTCGATCCCTGCTCGCCTCTTTTCGCACAGGCGGAAGGCGTGCGGCGATCGGCTATTGCTATGCTGAGGCTCGCGCGTAGGATGGGGTTGCCGGTCATCCATACTCGAGTGGAGTACGATAGCGAGGGGCACAATGGCGGCGTGTTCTATCGGAAGATCGGAGCGCTTTCTGTCTTTCGGCAGGGCAACCCGCTTGGTGCTTTCGCAGAAGGACTGGAACCCACTGCCGGGGAGATCGTGTTGACGAAGCAGTACGCCAGTGCTTTTTTTTCGACGCCGCTTGTCTCAACTCTCAATGCGCTACGCGTCGATTGTGTACTAATCGCAGGTATGAGCACCAGCGGCTGCGTTCGCGCTACGGCAGTGGACGCAATCCAGTTCGGCTTTATTCCTGTCGTGCTGGAAGACTGCGTCGGAGACCGGAACGATGCGCCCCATCAGGCTAGTCTTTTCGATCTGGCTTCGAAGTATGCCGACGTCCGCAGCAGCAGTGATGTATTCGATGCGCTTTTGGGGCAAGGCTGATCCCTCATACAGTACGGCGGGGAGAGTTGCCGAAATACAATGCCCAAAGCGATCGCGCCGCAAAGCAAAGGGGAAAATGAGCGGTACCTCCGGCGGGGGCAAGCCAATGTAATGCACGTGCCGATGTCGTAGCCATCGGTATTGCCATTGAACCCTGCCTGAAAGGTGCCGATGAAGCCGGGTGGCGCTGTGCTTCCGTGAGCGTCGATTCGGCATGGTTACGGCATTGCGACTCCGTGAGAGGCCTTGGTCGCCACGTCAACCTTATTGCCTAGCGCGCGACATTTACCGACAGGCCACCAAAGTTCTATGCCTATGTGCACCGGGAAGTTACCTCGGCTGCAGCGCGGCTCGATCAGCTGTAACCGTCCGGCGGACAGCGTTCTTGACGACGGGGTTGCTTTCAGGCGGCGGTCGAACGGATCTGCTCAGCCATGGCCCATGGCAGCAGTTCGCTGACGCGATTGACGGGGTGGTCGGCGATGCGCGCAATGACGTGGCGCAGGTAGGCCTCGGGGTCGAGGCCGTTCAACTTGGCTGAGGCCACCAGCGAATAGATAGCGGCACCGCGTTCGCCGCCACTGTCAGAGCCGAAGTGCAGGAAGTTCTTTCGGCCGAGGGCAACGGCCCGCAGCGCACGCTCCGCTGCGTTGTTATCGATCTCAACGCGACCGTCACTGGCATACAGGGTCAATGCCGACCACTGATTCAATGCATAACCAATAGCCTTCGCGGTATCGCTTTTGGGCGACACCTTGCTGAGCGTCGAACGTAACCAGATCTCGAAGGCCTCCAGCAATGGACGCGCCCGCTCCTGTCGGACGCGCCTTCGCTCGTCGGGAGGCTTCCCGCGGATATCAGCCTCAATAGCGTAAAGTTCGCCGATCCGGCGCAGCGCCTCAGTGTTGACGTCGTTCCTGCGTGCTAAGTACAGATCGTGGAACTTTCGTCTCGCGTGAGCGGTATCTGGAGCTCCAGATACGGCGCAGTATCCCGAGTACGGTTTTATGCTGAGCATCGAGCGGTCGACGCTTTTACGTAGACTTCGGATGCTCCTGCGTCACCACATAAATCTTATCGCTTACAGCGAACTCAGAAACGCGAGAAGGTCGGGTTTCGGTTTCCATGATCTCGCATGAGCAGGCTCGATCCCAGCATGCTGCCAGAACATTTCCAGGGCATCGCGCTTCATCTGAAGGTTTGTCTCGATGTAGCGTCCGGTTGTCGCAATGCTCGCATGACCAAGATAGTCGCGAATCACCGGCAAGGCGTTACCCGATTGCAGCAATCCGACAGCACAACTGTGCCTCAGTACATGTGGCGTGACCCGCTTATGAGCGAGCGCAGGCAGTTCCCGAGCCGCGGCTTGCACGTGCCGGCGCAGAATGTAGGCAATCCCATCACGACTTAGCGCTTCTCCATGGCGATTGAGAAAAACATGAGGCTGTGTGCCCGGATGGTTGATCGTTCCTAGCCGGCGAAGCGCATCGGCAGTCTCGCGCCACAACGGCAGGAGTCGATCCTTGCGACCTTTACCGTGGAGCCGGACCTGCCGTGGAGAGGCTAGTTGCAGGTCGTTCCAGCAAAGACCCGCCGCTTCACTGACACGCGCGCCGGTATTGTAGAGAAACAGCAGTAATGCGTAGTCGCGATGCCCACGAATGGTCTTTGTGTTGGGCGTTGCAAGAATCGCACGGACTTCATCAGCTTCCAAATAGGTCGCCGGCTGATGTCGTGCCTTCTTTGCCGGAATTGCGAGCGCTCCGGCATACTGATGCGAGTGAACGATGTCTGTGCGCAGCAGGTGTTTGAAGAAGCTTCGAATAGCGGTACGTCGACAGTTGCGCGTTGCCACCGAGTTTGACCGGTCCGTCTCGAGATGAAGGAGGAATCGGGAAACCGTTGCAGCATTCATGTCACCAAGATCAATAGCCGAAACGCTGCACCCCTTGTTCGTCGCGACGAACTCAAAGAAAAGCTTCAGGGCATCGCGATAGGCGCGCACCGTATGGATGCTAGCACCGCGCGCGCGTTGCAGGTAATCGGCAAAGAACGACTCGACCCGAATGAACAAGGCCGCGGATGGTGCATTCTTCATTCTGGACTATGCGCATGGCGCAGATGATTCTGGAGCTGTCTGCTGGCGAGATCCAGCAGTTGTGGTGTCGCCTTCAGGTAGACCTCTGTACCGAGCACGTCCTGATGACCGAGATAGGCAGATAGTAAGGGTAGCTTTGCGTGGACATCCACTCCGGTAGATGCCCATGCCGTGAGACGATGCACCGCGAAGGCGTGGCGGAACTCGTACGGTCTCGGTCCGATCCTGCCGGCGGGTGGTTTGATCGCCAATTGCCGAAGCAACCGCCGAATTGCCTCCGATGCGGACTTCACCGTAAGTGGTGTGCCGTCCAGACGAATGAACAACGCTTGCGGTTCTTTGACGCGACGATTCCGAAGGAGCTGTCGACGTGCCTCCAGGTATTGATGCAGCTCCCTGGCCAGATCCGGGCGAAACGCCACGATGCGGGATCGCCCTTTACTGTGCGACACCAGGAACGTGTTGCGGCGGAGATCTACGTCCTCCATATTCAGGTGGACCGCTTCTCCCAGTCGCAGGCCAGTGCAGTAAAGCACCAGCATCAATGCGCGAAACATTGGCCCCCAAATCCAGCGACCGCGATGGCTGCTCGCCGCATGCAGGAGCCGAAGCACTTCTTCATGCGAGAAGATGTACGGGAGAAACGGCGATTCCTTGACTGGCGCGAGCGCATGTTCGGGAACATATCCGCGCGGATCGGTGCGGCGCCTGTAAAGGCACAACTGGCGGACCACCCCGAATTCCTGGCTCACCGTGACGGCCTTGCGTCCGGCGACGCGCGACGACCATCTCCGGATAGCCTCATCAAGTGCCACGGTCTGCTCGCCCCATTGTTCGGCAATGAACAGCACGAAGCCGTTGAGCACAAACTCGCCGCGGTGATATTGCACGCCCATGGCACGCCGGAAGTTCAGAAAGTTCGCTGCATCACGGGCCAGCCCTCTCGCTGTCACAAGCGTTCTCATGATGGCACCGGCAGTGAAACGTCCCGCAACGACTCCGTTGCAATGCGTACGTATGCAGAAATGGAATCCGGGTCGCGATGGCCAAGAATATCGGAGACTACCCGCGGGTCCGCACCAAGGTCAATTTGACGTGATGCGTTGGAGTGACGCAGCACGTGGCTGCCGAGGTAAGTAGCTGTCAAGCCGGCCACGGTGGCATGCTTGACCACGATGTGCCTGACAGCGGACGCGCAACTCAGAGGGGCGAATGGCAACTTGCACTGAAGAAATAGATAGCGGGTCGTTGCGTGTGGTGGTCTTCCGTCGCGAAGATAGAGAGCCAGTGCCCTCGCGACGGCCGGCAGCAGCGGTAACGTGAAGGCCGTTCCGGTCTTCGGTCGAATCACCCGAAACGTGGCGGCGCTCCAGTTGATATCGTCAAGTCGCAGCCCGATCACTTCGCCGGCGCCGAAGCCATAGGTGCTCATCATTAGCAGTATCGCGTAGTCGCGCAGACCACACGGATTTGACCGGCTAACGGCATGGAGCAACCGCTGCACATCCTCCCACGGCAGCGCCCGACGTGGACGCTCATACTTTGGCTGTACGGGCGCTATTACTGAATCGGCGAGATTGCGCCGGCTGCGAGCGGTGGCAATCAGAAAGCGCGCGAAAGACCGGATGCTGCCAGCGATGTCGGCCGTCGTGGTACGGGCGTATCGATGACTGCAGTCAACGAGAAACGTATCGATATCAACCAGAGTCATGGAGCGCCACGTCTGACCGCACTTGCGAAGATGCTCCAGAAAATAGCCCATGTGGATCAGCCTCTTGTGCACAGTCGTCTGCGGGCTGCCGCGATGTGCTATGAGGTGATCCGTGTATGCGCGCAGTACCCCCGTCGCAGGGCAACTGGCAACCGGCGCAACCCGCCAGGGCGGCGCTTCCCTTCCGAGCACGCAATAAACACGATTCAATGCGTGAACCGCAGTCCTAGCGTTCGCCGCTGCGTCGGGACCTATATCATGCCGTCGGGAATACCAATCGACGAAGCGACGTGCACCATAGAGAGTCAACTGGGCTTGCTCGTGCAGTCCGCGCTGGTCGCAATATGCCCTGAAGCGCCTGATCCACCGGAGATACACGTAGGCACTGCCGTCCTTTACGGAGCGGTCGTCACGCCACACGTGGATGATCTCGCTCGTCGTCGGGGACGGCCTGGATCGGCGTGTATCGGTCGGATCAAGCTGCATAATGTTTGCTCAAAGTTGACCGCTGCAGCGTAGATCGGCTCGCGCCTCCCGTCAGGCCCCGTGTCTTGTTGGTCAAGCGCAGGACGGATCCACACGCCTCGCTGCAATCTCAGAAAACCCAGCGGTGCCGGTAGTTCGCTGAGTATCTGTGGTGGGAGCGCATGCCTCAACTCCAGTAGCGTCCGGTACGGGCTGGCTTCGCCGGGCATGCGGCACCTTTGCGGCATGCTCGGCGTTGGCAGTTGCAGGGAAGATACCGCATGCAGCGCTGCTTCAACCGCGCGTACCCTGCGGCGCAACCAACGTACAGCCGACGGCAAACTCACGTCGTCCCGCCGTAGCGCATCGGCAGCGGCCTCCATGCTGCGCACATGCGGCAAGCTTGCGACGGCGGCGTCGATCGAGGCAAGCAGACCCGGCAGCCTTGCGGCGAGAAAATCAGGCAGGAGACTGAAAGTTCGGTGTCCCTGAGGACAGTACCACCTGGCAATGCGCATCCCTGATGGTGCCGCACGCCGATAGGTGCCATGGCGAGCAAACGAGCAACCGCCAGAGGGATGCAACGGACAACGGTCCAAACGCGCGATGAGCCATTCGCGATTCGCGACGTAGCTCTCGGCACTCGATACCGTTCGCAGTGGGATCTGCATGTTCACCGCCCAGACGCCGTACATGCATAGCGTCCAGACAGATAATATGCCGAGTTGTTTGGCCCTTCAAACTCGTCCGTTGGCGCCCGAACGGCGCTCACCCCACATAAAACGGTACTCGGGATACTGAGCGACACATCCGGCCTCTTGCACCTCGCCGTCTCTGTAAATCGAGTTGTAGCCTGCGAATGCGTCAGCTTGCAGGATCCCCCTGAAGCCTTTCAGGTGGGCTTGCGGATATTCGCCTGACCGACTCGGGCTGTACGCAAACCATACGGCTGGCGCGTCCACTGAACCAGCGGGCCTGTCGTCACGTACATAGGTCCAGAGCCGTCCGGTCTTGGTCTTGCCCTTCCCAGGTTCAAGTACTGGTACCGGCGTATCGTTAGCGTGGATCTTCGACGCCGCCATCACGTACTGCCGGATTGCATCGACCAGGGGGCGCAATAGTGCGCTGGCTTGTCCGACCCAGTCGGCAAGTGTCGAGCGGCTCAACTCGACGCCATCCCGCGCGTATATCGCCGACTGCCGATACAGGGGGAGATGGTCGCAGAATTTTCCAACCAGGACACGGGCGAGCAGACCAGGACCAGGCATACCGCGATCAATGGGCCGGCTGGGCGCTGGTGCCTGTACGATGCAGTCACAGCAGGCACAGGCCTTCTTTGGTCGACGATGCCGGATCACTCGCCAGTGCCCCGGCACGTACTCGAGTTGCTCGGCGATGTCTTCGCCAAGCTCGTTGAGCGTTCCGCCGCACTGCGGACAGCACACATCGTCAGGTTGATGGACGAGATCTTCGCGCGGTAAATGATCAGGGAGGGCTCTGCGTCCAGTCGGCCTGGTCACGTCCTTTGAGCGCTGCTCGCTTGCGTCGAGCACTCCGGCACCTTCGTCGGCCTGCAGATCCTCCAGACGTAATTCCAATTGTTCGATCTGGCGATCAATCTTCTCGGACTTGCGCCCGAACTGCATTCGTTGGAGCTTTGCGATCCACAGCTTCAGGCTCTCGATTTCCAGTGCTCGATCTGAGAGTGTCCTCTGAAGCGTCGCGACCGTGCCACGTAGATTTTCCACGTCGCTGTCGCGCTCGCGAAGCTCAGCTTCCCGCGCCAGAAGCAGGGCCTTCAAGGCGTCGATGTCGTCGGGAAGTGAAGCGTTACTGGAGGTCATGCAGGCAGTCTAGGCGCCAGCGTCACTCCCCACGTGTGTTGTCACAGACGTTTACAAAGCACTGCACGGACGGGCCGCATTGATGGGTTGCCGCCAGTCGAACCCCTCCAACAGAAGGCCAAGTTGCGCATTCGTCAGGGCCACCACGCCACCTTCGGCACGCGGCCAGGCGAACCTACCCCGTTCCAAACGTTTGGCGAACAGGCACAAGCCACCGTCCCGCCAGTACAGACACTTGAGCAGATCACCACGTTTGCCCCTGAAGATAAAAACGTGGCCAGAGAA
This sequence comes from Cupriavidus sp. P-10, assembly GCF_003402535.2. Lineage (NCBI taxonomy): Bacteria > Pseudomonadati > Pseudomonadota > Betaproteobacteria > Burkholderiales > Burkholderiaceae > Cupriavidus > Cupriavidus sp. P-10. The sequence continues at coordinate 1,274,659 of NZ_AP025172.1, read as the reverse complement.
TGGGTCTTTCTGCAGGACCATCTGCACTTTGGCAGCTAGGCCATCGAAACCACATCGCATGTCAGTAAATCCTGCAGCAACCCAGATCCGGGTGTTCGCCGGCGGCTCCATCATCAGCTCAGCCATTGCACGATCATACGCAGGGTTTCTGGATCGACTCGGCCTTCAATGCTCACCTGGCCCTTGGCCAGGTGCAATCGGATGACTCCTGCTGGCAACGCTTCCGGCCGCTCGCATGGCTTGCCCGTGAGCGACGCTTCGACTCCGGGGCCTCTGACTACAACGGGGAACAGCACTGGGGTGTCACCAACATGGGGGATCCCTAGTTGGCCTGCTCGAAGCATGCGACGCCACCGAAAGACCATGTTCACGTTTAGACCGTGTTCCAGCGCCAGCTTTGAAACCGAGACGCCTGGCACGCACGCAGCTTCTGCAAGCCTTTGCTTCAGTTCGATCGGATGATTGCGGCTGCCGCGTACGCGGCCACCACGCTTAGCCACAGTCTCCAAAGTAGTCTTCGCCAGATTTTTGATGGGAACTACTCTGGATAGGTTCGACTCTCGCGTCTACACGGCCATCAGCGGACGTACATGGACGCCCCCAGTTTGCCAAGCTCTCACTCATGACAACGAGAAGAGGAAGATTGCTCCCGTACATCCGGACTTTTGATGCGAGCATGGACATGCTCACTGTCCCTGATGGGATTTGCTGGTCGGCGCCTCGATCGCTTACACGCACTCTTGGTGCCTCGTCCGGGAAGGGCTTTGCCGACCACGGTCTTACCTGTCTCGCCATCACTTCGTGATCGCTTGCGCAATCTGTGGTGTGATCCCTCTGAAGTCTGTTTTGACTGGCCCGACTTGACTACGCGGCTGCGATAGCAGGCGTGTAGTCGGGTCGGAACTGACGGTCGTGCGCAAGCAAAGCCCAAACGATTCTAGCTGTTTTGTTGGCCAAGGCGACCGCCGCGACGTTAGCGTTTCGGCGCGTTGTCAGCTTGACCAGCCAACTATCACGGTCGTTCCTCTGCGTCGCTCGATAGATTACCGACCGCGCTCCGTGGATGAGCAAGGTTCGAAGGTATGCATCACCTCTTTTACTCATGCCAAGCAACTTTGCCTTGCCGCCGCTGGAATGTTGTCGAGGCACAAGTCCCAGCCACGCCGCGAGTTGCCTTCCGTTGTCGAAGTTCTTTGCATCGCCCACCGTCGCAGCCAGCGCGCTCGCTGTGATCGGTCCGATTCCAGGCACCTGCTCGAGTCGTCGGCTGATTTCGTCGTCACGATGCCAAGCCTTAATTTGTGCCTCGATCTCTTTGACCTGTTGATCGAGCAATTTTAGGTGCTCGAGCAGACGGTCGATAAGCTGGCGGAATGTGCCAGGCAAATCGTTCGTCGCATCCTCGATCAGATCCGGCACACGTAGGGCGATATAGGCAATGCCTTGTGGCACAACGAGACCGTACTCAGCCAGCAGGCCACGGATCTGGTTGGCCTGAGCGGTGCGAGCCTTTATGAAGCCCTGGCGCACGCGATGGAGAGAGAGGACTGTCTGCTGTTCGATGTTCTTGATCGGTACAAATCGCATCGTGGGCCGCGTTACAGCCTCGCAAATGGCTTGTGCATCGGCCGCATCGTTCTTGTTGCTCTTGACATAAGGCTTCACAAACTGCGGCGCCATCAGCCGGACCGTATGCCCTAGCGCCTGCAGCTTACGGGCCCAGTGGTGTGCACTGCCGCACGCCTCCATCCCGATCAGGCAACTCGGGAGGTTGGCGAAGAACGCTGCAACTTGCTCACGCCGCAACTGCTTGCGCAGCACCATCTTGCCTCGCTCGTTTGCGCCGTGGACCTGTAGCACATTCTTGGCCAGGTCGATCCCAATTGTCGTAATTTGCATGATGGATGCCCCTTCCGGTTTGAGTGGCTAGCGACACTTCCACTCTGGCACATCGATGCCGTCACCGGGTGGGGGCGTCCATCCCATTGCTTACGATCAGCTCCTCAGTCGAAACGGTGTGGCGACCGACGAACGCGTTACCGTGATCAACGACGGCGCCGGTGATTTTGAAAAGACCGTCCAGGGTAGTCAGCTCGCACGCGCCAGAATTCCCGATTGGTTCGGTGGGGGCGAAGGCTTTCCCGATCAGGATGGTGCCGGCAGCGGGACTCGAACCCGCACCCTAGATTAGTATGGCCAAGGCTCTAAATTTGCGAATCGTGGCTGAGGGCGTGGAGACTGCCGACCAAGTCCGGTACCTCCGCGAACAAGGTGTGGATTGGGGGCAGGGATGGTGGTATGCAAAGCCAATGCGAGCAGACGATTTCCAGTCTTTCGTCGAACAATGCAACGGGTCAACCGGAGGTAGTGGCTTTTGTTGCACCGCAGGCAGTGGAAACTCGTCGTATACATCGACCGGAAGCAAAGGTAAATGACCTGCCTCAGTTCCCGGTGCAGCACCCATGAATAACATTATGGCAGTGGGGATAGCAAGAGGCAGGCGGCGGCCGAATCAGGCTGGCGCCGATGCGCCGCGCCGGCGCTGCGGCCCGGCAGATGATTGAGCTGGTTGCCGCTGCGCAATGGGGTGTACCGTCCAGGCGCGCCTTCACGAACTCATTTACATCCCTAGCGGTCGCTGCCGAAGCTATGGCGAGTTTGCGCAGGCCGCGGCACAACAATCCGTGCCGCCGGCCGAGCAGCTCAGGTATCGCGAGAATGGCCTCGCGGTCGGGCTTGCGAACGCCTCGCTTGCAGTTGCTGCGCCCGTTTTGCATCCTCCCTCCGGGCGAACCCGACCGCACTTTGTGTGACGAGCGCGCACTGGCGTGGAAGATGTTGTCGCGTGGAACGGCCGTCGTCTCCACCGCCCACCACCACCATTCTTCGTGGGCGAGGCCGCCAGCCTCGCGCCGGCCGCACCAGCTCACCGCCTGGGATGGCGATCGGACCAGCGTGTCCAGCAGGTCAAGGCAATCTCCAAGCAGACTCCGGATAGATTTAAGCAAGCTTGGATGGCAAGCTGGAGGAGCAATTCATCTACAAGTACCCACACTTTCGGTCGCCGTAGATCCAACTGAGCACGTAGACGGGCGCATCCCCCAATTTCGTTCCACTCCCACGAATGACGACCTTCAACAACAAGCATAGGGAGAATGGTTGTTTGATAGCCAAATTGCAATTAATCGCCGAGCTTTATCTGCAACGACCAAACAGCTAGCATGAAACCCACCCCCCCCCCCATACTTTCACGATCATGAAACTACCATGCGACAAAGCGGAGGGACGTCCCACAGAAACCGAAAGACAAAGGCCCCCGCCGAATTCGGCCTAGCGAGCTACGTGCTCAAGCCTTGCGGACCCAGCCAATCCGGTGCCGCTCCTGCGTGGCTTCATGGCGCGCATCCTCCTCGCTATGCAGGTAGCCGCTCGTCGTCGAGATCGACGCATGCCCGAGGTTATCCCTGACGTAGCGCAGGTCCACCTGCTGGTCGGTCGTGTGCGAGCCGGCGGTATGGCGCAGCCAGTGGGCCGAGGCACTGGCCAGTACTGCGGCTTGCGCCTCCCACTCTGGCCCCCGCGCCCGCAAGCGCTCCGCGGCCATGCCGAATACTTCTTTCAGCACCAGGTGCAGCGCCCCGCGTGACAGGGCCTTGTCGCGCCCCGTCTCACGGCCGATCACCGGCAGCACCAGCGGGCGCATCTCCCCAGGCTGCGGGCTAGGCGCCAGCCCGTGGGCGCGGCGGTAGCGTGCGGGAGCGTTGGGACTTGGCTTCAGCCATTCGTCCGAACCGGTCGAGGAACTCGGCCAATTCAGCGGGCATCTTCTATCCTGGGTGTCGCATCCGCCCCAATCGGTGATTGGCTCCTCTCGATTGATGACTTCATCTCGAGCTCGGCAGGCGACCGAATCGCTCAATGCTAAACGCCCATTTCCAATACGGTGCTTTGCACTCCCATGGGCGTTGTTGCATAGTGCGCCGGGAGACCGGCAAGGAGTAACGGGTGAAAGTCCCAGACAGCGAAGATCTAGCAAATCACGTTGTCCCCGAGTCATGCGTGGCGGTCCGCGAGGAGCGTTGCGAAGCGTTGACAGGGGTGCGTATAGGCCAGCCATTGAGCCACGATAGAAACGTTCATCCCGGGCGCCGACGCAGTTATGCAGGCGGAAGGCAACATGGTGGGGCGCGCTACAGCGAGCGCGTCACCGGCCCGGCGTGGTCTGAGACCCTGGCATGTACGTACGCTCCTTGAACGGGAACCGGGAGATCTCTCGTCTGGCCAGTCGCAGCGCAGGGCTGGTCCGTGTTGGGAAGGCGAGGAGCCGTAGCCGATGATGAACGGACGAGAGAAGTCAGACTCCGCCATAGTAGCGATGAAGCTTGCGAACAAAGTCGGGAAACCGGCCGCGGAGTGGGTGGAGCGAAGGGCGGGGGCCAAGGGGAACGCGGGTCAGCCACACACGTGCCGGGCACAGAACCGGGAAAGCGTGCCACAGGGGCTGGAACGTGTACGACACGCTGCAAGGCAGCGGAAGAAGGAGCGGTTCACCGCGCTTTCGCACCATGTCACAGTTGATTTGCTCCGGGAGGCATTCTTCGCGCTCAAGCGCAAGGCGGCGCCTGGGGTGGACGGCCTGACGTGGCAGGACTACGAGGCCGGCTTGGAAGAGCATCTTCAAGCTTTGCACGCGGCAGTTCAGAGCGGAGCGTACCGGGCACTGCCAGTACGGCGACGGTATATACCGAAGCCGGATGGCAAGCAGCGTCCGCTGGGGATCGCCGCGCTGGAGGACAAAATTGTCCAGCGAGCGGTGGTCGAGGTGCTGAACGCGATCTACGAGGAGGACTTCCTCGGGTTCTCGTACGGCTTCCGGCCCAGGCGCAGCCAGCACGATGCGCTGGATGCACTGGCGGTAGGGATCACCAGCACCCCGGTGAACTGGATTTTCGACGCCGACATTCGGGGCTTCTTTGACTCGGTAAGCCAGACTTGGCTGATCCGCTTCCTTGAGCACCGGATCGGCGACGAACGCATCATCCGCCTTGTGCGCAAGTGGCTCAAGGCGGGCGTTCTGGAGGATGGAGAATGGAGCGTCAGCGAGACAGGCACGCCTCAGGGCGCGGTGGCATCGCCACTGCTCGCCAATATATACCTGCACTACGTCTTCGATCTCTGGGCCGAGCAATGGCGACGGCGAGAAGCCAAAGGCAACGTCATCATCCTGCGCTATGCGGATGACATCGTTGTTGGCTTTGCGCATGAAGCCGACGCACGGCGCTTCTGGGATGCACTGCGTTCGAGGTTTGAGCAGTTCTCGCTTGCGCTTCACCCGGACAAGACCCGGCTGCTCGAGTTTGGTCGCTACGCAGCGGCCAACCGGGCGCGCCGAGGGCTTGGCAAGCCGGAGACCTTCACCTTCTTGGGCTTCATTTACATATGCGGGAAATCCCGTCGCGGGTCCTTCCAACTTCAACGAAAGACTCGTGGCGACCGTATGAGAGCAAAGCTCAAGCAGGTTAAGGAGCAGTTACGACAGCGCATGCATGAACCGATCCCCTTACAAGGGAGATGGCTCAAGCAGGTGGTCAGTGGCTACTTCGCGTATCACGCGGTGCCCACGAACTCGCGGGCACTTGGCGCCTTCCGTCACCACGTCACTGAACTCTGGCGACGCACGCTACGGCGGCGCAGTCAGAAGGATGGCATGACCTGGGAGCGGATTGCCAAGATCGCTGACGCCTGGCTCCCGAAACCTCGAATCCTTCATCCGTGGCCTGACCGGCGCTTTGCCGTCAATCACCCAAGGTGGGAGCCCGGTGCCCGAATCGGGCCCGCCGGGATCTGTGCGGGGGGTGCCCAGTAATGGGTATTCCTACCGCGATAATCAGATCTGAAAACAAAGGTTTCCCGTGCTGATGAATTCAGGCGATGCGGACGGACTGCGGGCGTGCAAGGGCCGCCATGCGGTTGAGTACGCCGACGCGGATCGCCACCTCGGCCGCCTGGGCCCCGACATCACGCGCCCACAAGCGATTACCCGTGAGTGTCTTGAGCCGGTACATCAAGTTTTCGACCAGCGAACGCCGGTGATAGCCGCTGGACGTCTTCCATTCGCGCCTGCCACTTCGGGCAATGGCGTCAATGGCCTCGTTGCGCCAGACCGCACCGGACGTGGTCTGCGGCCATGGCATCGCTCCCTCACGCGGCGGAATCGACGGTTGCGCGCCTCGCGCAGCAATCGCCGTGTGGCATTGCTTCGTGTCGTATGCGCCATCGCCACCGATAATGTCGATTGGCGTATCGGTGGGGATTTGATCGAGCAACTCGGGCAACACGTCAGCGTCGCCAACGTCCTGATGTGTCATCAAAGCTGCGCTTACCTTGTCTTGGCGTCCATCGCCAGATGCACCTTGCGCCAGGTGCGCCGCTTCGAGTAGCCGTGCTTGCGCACCTTCCACTCGCCCTCGCCGAATACCTTCAGGCCAGTGCTGTCGACCACCAGGTGCAGCGACTGACTGGCGCGCTGCACCGGCAGCACCACGTTCAGATCCTGCGCGCGGCGACTCAGAGTCGTGTAGTTCGGGACTGGCAAATCGGCGAAGGCGAGCTTGCGAAGGCTATGTGCAAAGCCCTGCAGCGCACGCAACGGCAGACGGTACACCTGCTTGATTCCGAGCAGCATCTGAATCGCCGCGTCCGAGTAGACGTGTGGCCGGCCACGCCTGGGCGACGCCGCCTCGGGCGCTGCATTCATCACGCTTTCATCGATCCACATCGTGACGTCGCCTCTCGCGATCAAGCCTGCGTTGTACTTTGCCCAGTTCCTGACACGGTAGGTCCCCTTTGGCTCTCCCCGCTTGTGTTCGTCCTTGCGCATCTCTCGGGCAAAAATCGAGAATCTACGCAGTTACCCGAAGAGTTAACAGGGGCGCCGCCCAGACCGTTGCGCGTAAACGTCAGGGCCCAGCCAGACACCCGGATTTATGCAACAACGCCACTCCCATGCGGCGATGCGGCGATGCGGCATGTTCGGGGAATCCCTAGTCCAGATAAACGCATAATGCATAGAAATGCAAGGATGAGATACATCTCGCGTGCGTATCAAGAAACTGATCTGCGGCGGGACTGAATAACCACCTCCGATCGGCCGGCAATAACTGGGGGGCGCGCGCCACCAAGAAAGCGTAGTGACCTAAACTCGATCACGAGGAGTTGAGTGCAATGAAAAAGCAGATTGCAGTGGTGACTGGAGGCATGGGTGGGCTGGGCGAAGCCATTAGTGCCAAGCTCCATAACGCGGGATATACGGTGGTGGTTACCCATTCCCCTAGCAATGCTGGTGTGGCGGGCTGGCTGACCCGGATGGCGGCAGATGGGCGTCAGTTTCAGGCCTATGCGGTCGATGTCGCCGACTACGACTCGTGCCAGGCATGCATTGGCAAGATCCAATCTGAAGTCGGTCCGGTCGACATCCTTGTGAATAATGCTGGCATCACACGGGATGCCAGCTTCAAAAAGCTGGACAAGGTCAATTGGGATGCGGTCATCCGCACCAATCTGGACTCGGTGTTCAATATGACGAAGCCGGTATGCGACGGCATGGTGGAGCGGGGTTGGGGTCGCATCATCAACATATCTTCCATCATCGGCTCCAAGGGTGGCTTCGGTCAAACCAACTACGCGGCCGCCAAGGCGGGCATACATGGCTTCACCAAATCGCTTGCGCTTGAAGTTGCGAAGCGGGGCGTGACCGTCAATACCATCTCGCCGGGATATATTGCCACCGCGATGGTCACGGCAGTGCCCAAGGATATTCTGGATACCAAGATCATTCCGCAGATCCCGGTGGGTCGCCTGGGGAAACCCGAAGAAGTGGCAGCGCTGGTCGCATACTTGTGTTCCCGCGAGGCTGCCTTCGTGACAGGGGCCAACCTAGCTATCAACGGCGGCCAGCACCTGCAGTAACTGCGCCCCGTCCACGAAGATATGACCGGCCTTGCCGCCGGTCGTTCACTGCGAGACTACGAGTCGGGCTTGTAGGTGCCGCTCTGTCCCATCGTTGGGACTTTCGAGCTGGTTGTAGCCTGGGGTGTTCAAAACAACGGTAGCGCGAACGATCCGATTGTGTGCGCGTTGCCAGATGAACTCGATGAGTTCTTTCGCCTGAATTCGGCCTGGTTCGGCGTTGGCAACAGGCAGGTCTCGCCCGTGCTTTGCCTCGTTGGCCCACGTCCGGGCACTCATCTTTTGGCTGCCGGCTCCAGCCCAAGGTGCGTCATTGAAAAATTGCTCAACGCAAACAGCGTAGGCAGTTGTCGCTTGTTCTTCACCAAGCCACGGTAACGCACCCGAGGTAGGAGAACCGGCACGTGATCAGGTGCGGAACAAATGCTCGACCTCGGCGCGGATATGGGCAATGACGTGCTCAAGTCCATCGCGCCGCTTCCCCAACGGCGTCGCCTTGTCCAAGGCCCGGTGCTCACCCTGGGCGCCTCGCGGTGTGCCGGTTGACGGTGACGTCTTGGGTTTTATCACGCTTTTCGACCCCTCGGTAGCCGACATCACCGAACACGTCACGCCTCTTGCCATGGAGGAATGCATAATGATTCGACAAGGACGTGGCGCGGCGGCGGGGCAGGCTTCCTGAAGCTCGGCCGCACGCCGCAATGATCCAAACGTTGCCCCGTTTCATTCGACGCGAAGGGTGGCTTTCATGGTCGGATGCAATGTGCAGATATAGGGAAATACGCCGGCCTTCCTGGCCACGTATTTCCACGACTTCCCAGTTGCGATGGCCTTTGAGTCGAATCCGCCGGATTGCGCCGTCACCGTGTGTGGAAAGAAGTCCCGGTTGATCCACACAACGGTGTCGCCCGCCCGCACGGTGAGGGCCTGCGGTTCGTAACGGGTACCCTCAATCACCACCGTGTGCATGACTGGCCTAGCGCTTGCTGTAACGATCGGTTGCACCAATAGCAATCCTGCCGTGGCCCACAGCGCCGCAGCCCGATATCGCGTGGCCAGTACCCCCATACGCGTCATCATTTCTTCATGCCGAGCGAGGCCTGAATTCCCTTGGCATGCTCCAGGTGCGCCACGAAGGCAGGCCGAACCTTTACCAGCAGCGCTTTCAATTCTTCGTTCTTGGCATTTGGTATCAACGTCTTATCCATTGCATCGATCACGGTCTGATGATAGGTGATCTCGTGGTCGACGTAGGCGCTGTCGAACTCGGCTCCCTTGAGGCCTTTGAGTTTCTGTAAGTTCTGGTCGCCGCCCGTCTTGAGACCTGTGCTGGTCGCGCTGTCTTCGGGCTTGACCTTAAGTTTTTTCACGAGTGCGCTTGCAGACTTATTGACGCCGGTATGATCGGTAATCATCTGCTGTGCGAATGCCTTTACGTCTTTGCTGGATGCCCGTGATTTGGCGAGTTTTCCGGCGTCGATGTCAACTTGATTCGCCGTGACGACAATGGCGGCGATTTGCGCGTCGTTTGGTGCGGCCTCCTCGGCCACTGCTGCGCCGGTTGAGAGAAACATAGCGCAGGCAAGGATGATGTTTGTGATTTTCATGGCTTCGTGTCCTCATTGGTTTGTAATACGTCCCATCAGTATAGGAGTCACCTGGATTGTTTGAACCGAAATTTGCATTCGTTGCGTGGGCATCTTTGTAGGGGGCAAAACTCACGCATCGAAGCCGGGTATTACACGCGCATGCCGCGGATAGGTTGGGGATCGGAATTCGCGCTGTCACGGTCACGGATTGTGCGTTCACACACGAACTTGGCTCAAGCGACGCTACAAGGATTTTAGGTATTCGGCCAGATCGGCGATCTCCTGGCTGGTCAGGCTAAGCGCCTGCTTCGTGTTGTAGGTCTGCACGACATCCGTCAGCGTCGCAGCCGACCCGTCGTGGAAGTAGGGCGGGTGCTGCCATACGCCGCTCAGCGGCGAGGTCCGATACTGCTTGGTCGCCGAGCGGGATGCATAGCTTGGCGATTCGGGTTCGGCCATCGAATCGGCGGGCGGATGTAGGCGCGAATTAGCGTCCGTGAAGGTCGTTCCGCTATGACAAGTGGCGCATCTCCCGGCGCCTTCGAAAACGAGCTTTCCCCGCTGCGCCGCCATATCGTCGAAACTGCCGGCCGGTGCCGGCGGGGCCTTCAGGGATAGCTGGTAGGCCTGCAGGGCTGGGAGCTTGCTGGTGACAAGATCCTCCGTGCCATGCGTGATGGACAGGTTCAGCCGCGGTTCGGACACGGAGCCAAGGCCGCCCATTTCTGCCACGGCGACATACCGGTTCCAGTAGGCGATGTCTTCGCCGTCGCCGGTAACGGTAATGCGATGAATGCCGGCCAGACCGTAGGCGGGCGGGATCACAACAGGGTTGCTGAGCCCGTCGATATTGTGCCGGGGATCAAACTTGCCGGCGCCCCACGCATTGAGGACCGTCTTCATGGCGGCATCCACCGCCGGCGACAACGCAATGATTGCGCCCGGGCTGAGATCGCGATTGGCCCATCCATCCAGGCGCTTGCCAATGCCGGGCGCGAACGAGTTGTCGACCGTCGAATGGCATAGCGCGCAGGTGATCCCGACCCGGACCAGCTTGTCCACTCCGTTAATGGTTTCGACGGTGCCTTTGACGCCGACGACCGCGTTCAGTTTCAGCAGAGCCACGGTGGTGGCCGGGCTCTTCAGGTCGACGGTGCCATTCCTGATGCCGTCCACGACCGCCGCGGGCAAGGCTTCAGCATCCACTTTCAGACCGACCGACAGGGCGGTCACGGGGTCGACTGCCGTGGCGATGACCTCGTGCATCTTCAGTGTATCGGTCCAATGTGCTTCATCGCCAAATGTGTCGAACCGGAAGATCTGCTTGCCCTGTTCGACCAGCGCTGCCTGCTTCGCTGTGGCATCCTCGTTGACTGCCACAGTCTCGCCCGACGAGCCGCCGCAAGCCGCGGCAGCCGCCACGGCGGCGCCTGTCGTCATGGTGGTCAGCAAGCGCCGGCAGGTGATCATTGAGCGCGCCTGCCGCCTGCGCATTGGTTGGGTCGCGGGCGGATGTACGTGCGGAACCTGTTTCATGATCAGTCTCCTTCGTTGTGGATGAAACCGCTGCGATTGAGCCGCGGCGCAGCAGCGCAGGGTGGTAGGCGATGGTGTCAATGCATGACGGGCGGAACGCCGGGCGGGCTCCCCGGCGCGCGAGCACGATCGGGGCATCGTTCCGACGGCGGGTCGATTGGCCTCGTGGGCGTGCTGCTGAGGGGGCGCTCTGACATGACATCCACCCGTTCTACTGGTCTGGACATTAGACGCACCAAGTCGCCGAAAGGTGACAGACCACGCGCTACCCATGAGCTGCAAGGTTCCATCCGAGGTTTGGCAAATGGCGTAGCACGGAGCACTGCCTATGAACTCGCCGGACAGATCGCCTATGATGAAAGCGGACATAAAAAAAGATATGGCCCTGCTTCGAGAGAAGGCTCAAGCCGGCTGCGAAGCAAAAAGATGCCTCCACCACTCGATGGCAGGGCCGGAGGAAGATGCTGGCGAGCCACAAGATGAACCGGAGGCGGTCGTCGATCGTTTCCCGTTCCGCCGCCGCAAGATCCATCGCAGGTTTCCGGATGCATGGATGAAGGCGCGCTTTTTCCCAGAATCTGAAGGCATGCGTCTGGAATTGTGGCCACCGCCCGTGGATGCATGGCCACGCCCCTGACAATCCTAATGCCGAAGATCGGCTCAGCGTTTCCTCGCCCAACGGGCAGTTATCGTCAGGACGGCATGGCCGCGAGCACACGCGTGAAATCTGTGGCGGAAATCGACGCGGACCAACTGGCGTCAATTGCTTGCCCCGTAGTCAAATTGCCTGTCACCTTTGTGGGACGTCACGCGTCTAATTGCCAGAAGCCGGAAAAAGGAGCGATATCCAGAATGCCTAATACAGTGAGTGCCCAGCAGCCACCACCGACCATTGACGCTCGCCCGGATGCCGACCTTGTGACGGGCGCCAGAACCGGGGATGCAAGTGCATTCGAGATCATCATGCGCCGCAACAACCGTCTGTTGTTCCGTGCAGCGCGGGGTGTGGTGTCTGATGATGCCGAGGCTCAGGACGTGGTACAGGAGACCTATCTGCGCGCCTTTATCAGCCTGGATTCGTTCCGCGGCGACGCTGCCTTGAGTACCTGGCTGGTGCGCATCGCAATCAATGTCGCGATGAGCGCGCAACGCAAGAGAGGGCGGCTCATCCAGATGGAAGACAGTGAGGAACTTGGGGCCGAACCTTCGCAGGAGAATTTGATGTCATTCCGCACCGCGGACAGCGAATCGCCCGATGCCATGGCCGAACGGGGCCAGATGCGCGAGATCTTGCAAGGAGCGATCGAGCGGTTGCCGGCCATCTACCGCAGCGTTTTCATTCTGCGCGCGGTCGAAGACATGAGCGTCGAGGAAACGGCATTCTGCCTTGACGTCAGCAATGATGTTGTCAAGACCCGTTTCCTGCGGGCGCGCACGATGCTGCGCGCCATCCTGGCTGAGCAGGCAACGCCATACTTGCATGCCACCTTCGCGTTTGCCGGATCGCGCTGCGACGCTGTGGTCAACCATGTGCTGAGCGAACTCAACCGGCGCGGCCTGATCAGGCCGCACTGATGCCAATACCGCTGGCAAGCCCGGGTACCTACCCTGCGCAAACAAACAAAGGACGAATATGAACGCCCCAGAGAGAACCGCTTTCCTTCCGGACGTGCAGGCGACTGAGGATCAGCGGAAGCTGGCCATCGACGCCGTTGGCGTCAAGGGGGTGCGGTATCCGGTTACCTTGCGTGCGGGCAAGAGACTGTTGCCGACCATCGCAACATTGTCGATGGCCGTCGGGCTGCCGGCCACCGCCAGGGGTACGCATATGTCCCGCTTCATCGAGATGCTGGAGGCTGAGAAAGAAGCGCTCGACCAGGCCGGCTTCAAGGCATTCCTGTTCGCCATGCTGCAGCGATTGGATGCACCTAGCGGGGAACTTGAGATGCGGTTTCCATACTTCGTCAGGAAATCCGCTCCGGTCTCGGGCGTGCAGAGCCTGCTCGACTATGAAGTGCGTTGGCTAGGTACCGTGGCGGAAGACAGGCAGTATGGATTCTGGATGTACGTTACGGTCCCAGCTACCAGCCTGTGCCCATGCTCGAAAGAGATCGCCGCATACGGCGCACATAATCAGCGCTCGCACATCTGCGTCGGGGTCAGGCTCGCGGAAGAGATGGCCGTCGAGGAACTGATTGCCATCGCCGAACGCAACGCCTCCTGCGAAGTGTATGGCCTGCTGAAGCGCGCAGACGAGAAATACGTCACTGAGCAGGCATACGACAACCCGAGGTTTGTCGAAGACCTGGTGCGCGATGTCGTGCTTGCGCTGGGTAGCGATGCGCGCGTGATGGAATTCGAGGTCGAGGCGGAGAACTTTGAATCGATTCACAATCACTCGGCTTTCGCACGCATCACGCATCCGGGTCACGTGAGGCTGACCAGGCGGTAGGGGAAGGCGAAAGTATCCGGACCAGGCAACCCATTCTCGAGGGCATATGATGAATTCCTATGAAGTAAGGCTGAAAGGATGCGAAGAAGTCGCGGCTGGCACCTTCGCCTTTCATTTTGAAAAGCCGTCCGGTTTCCATTTCAAGCCCGGCCAGGCGATCGACCTGGTCCTCCCCGATCCTGCGCCGCCCTCGGGGCGGTACCTCGCGCGACACACGTTCTCACTTGTTAGTGCACCGTTCCAGGATGAACTGGTCATTGCGACGCGAATGCGCGACAGCCCGTTCAAGCGGGCAATCAAGTCCTTGTCAGCCGGTGCCATCGTTAGGCTGGAAGGGCCGTTCGGGTCCCTGACCCTGCACGGCGATCGCGCACGGCCCGCGGTCCTGGTTGCGGGGGGCATCGGTGTCACGCCCTTTGTCAGCATGCTGCGGCAGGCGGCGCGGGAGCAGTTGCCGCAGCGCATTCTGCTGCTTTACGCCAATCGCCGCCCGGAAGATGCTGCATTCCTCGTCGAGCTCAGGCAGCTTGAGCAGAGATACAAGTACTTCCACCTGATTGCGACAATGACGCAGGCAACAAAGTCCGCGCTTGCGTGGGACGGCAGAGCTGGCCAGATTGACGAAGATATGCTCAGAAGGGCCTGCAGCGAACTTGACGCACCGGTCTACTATGTGGCTGGGCCACCGGGCATGGTGGAAGCGATGCGGGACGTCCTGATTGATCTTGGCGTCAATGAGGATGCGATCCGCAGTGAAGAATTTTTCGGCTACTAGCGAATCACAATCGATTCGAAAAGGCAGGCCGCAGTGCAGAAAGGCCTGTGATCTCGCTTGCCAGCGGAGGGGGCGGTCCGGTATATCTTGCAGCAATTTCCGCGCACGTTGATGACACTGACATACGCCCGAATATTGCCGAGATTGCCCAGAGATCTAGCCAGGGAGCGTCTGGTGTGCAAGCCCAAGCGGTCCCTGATTGGCTGGGGTCGGGAAGTCGCTAATCGCTACAACTATAGCCCTTGTGATGCTTGGCGCGAGCGGCTGGTCCGTGGCGGCCGGCTCAAGCCATGGTGGCGAAGGCCCCAAGTCCGGTGCGCAGGACAAAGGGCCCGACATGATGATGGGCCGCATGATGGGTGGCGGCATGATGGGCAGTTGTCCCATGATGGGGCTTCCTCCTGGAAACGAGAAGCTTTCGATGCAGATGCACGCGGACATGATGCAAGCGATGGGCGAAATCATGCGCAAGTACGCGGACAAGATCCAGACGCCACCAGCGAAGTAAGGACGCCGTTCCGGTTCAAACCTTCCCCGATAGGAGTACCGCAAATGAAATGCGATACGAAGACGCTGATCACAGCGGGCATCGGCCTGCTGGCGATGCTGGCTGCCGCCTATGCTGTATGGCCGCCGGTCCATGCGCTTGTCCCGGGCATTGGCCCGTATTTGCTGCTCTTGCTCTGCCCGCTGTCGATGTGGCTGATGATGAAGAGCATGAGCGCGCACGATGATCAAGTGAGCGCGATGACCGAGCACCTGCCAGCGCAGAAGCCCGATCCGTTTCGCATCAAGGAGTAAGTGGACGGTCGGAGTTCGTAGGGTACGCGCAGCAGATGCGTGCCCAGGCCGCCAACGAAGATGAGAGGTTGCGCGTGAACAAATCGTTGATATGGAGAGTCCTCCTGATCGTGTTCGCCGTGATCGGCGTGCTCGCATCCCTTGGCGCGGTAGGCATGCTCGTGATGCATCAACGCATGATGGGCGGGTTCGGTCTTTGTTAGCCCGGGTGGGCGCGATGATGCGGCGCCTGGCGCTCGGCTTCCTTGCGGTAGGCGCGCTCAGTCTCGGTCGATTCGTGTAGGGCCAGCCAGGCGTCTTGCACTTACCTGCCGGCAGATCAACTCGTTGTCCTCACAGTTGCTGACGCACGGTACGCGCCTTGACGTCATGGCGCGATCCCATGGTGAAGGCAATTGGCTCGCGTTGCGGCGTGACGGCGTAGGTCGGATGCAGGCACATGCGGCGCTGCGGCTTCGTAGCTTCGACCTTGGCGCTTCACGATTCCGGGCTTGGATCATGCTGGAATGAGAAAGCTTGCCCGCTTGCCAACTGCATCAGAACGATCTGCATTGCCAGGAGATCCCGAGGCCTACCCATTGCGAACATCTGTTTCGTGCACTCACCGGATCTTTGCATCGAAATAGGGACCAATTGAAGATTCCATTCGAGTAGCTTCTCAAAGTGAGCAAAAGCTTGCCCCATGAGGCCTACCATGTCCGCCATGCCCCACAAGACTTCAAGGTTCGTCCGCTGCGCTACGGAAATATGGTGTATGGCTAGAGAATTCATGATCACACTCCTGTAAGCAGCCGCGATTTTTCCGCGTGCTGAGGGGGATGGGGCCGCATGCGAGCCCGCCATGCGAAAGCCGGATTCAGCCGGCTTGCGCCCGATTGCCAGGGAAAAAGCTGAACGCTCGCACATGTGCCCGCTGCATGGCAGCAGCGCGCATCTCTGACCGCAAGCCAATGGTCAATCGAAGTTCAACAGGGCGAACCCATTGATCGGATGACCAATACGGAAACAGAAGTGCAAGGTGAGGTGGAATCCGGAGCTTGTTGGGCGCTTCAGTCGCGTGCCCAAAGAAGTTCCGGAAAAATTAGAGGCAGGCGCGACTCACTCCATATCGCGGCTGCTTCGTGCTGTAGAAGTGCGAGGCCTTCGTTGCAGCGCCAACTTGTGACGGTAAGGCTACTATCTGCGATACCGGCTGTCGCTTCACGCCTGATAACCCGAATTGGCAGAAATACTGCACCACCGTATCCATTGCCTAGTTCCTCAAGCAGAAAACTGAAAACGAGTCTGTTGACTATTTGATCATCTTATCCAATTCCCAGGAAAAGGCAAACCGGCTGCCGGTATCCTTGCCTTGGTGCGGAAACCGGCCGGTCGCCCAGGCTTCCCTTGAGACGCGAACCCTGTTTAAATGATGACTGTGAGGATTGTCATTCTCGCATCTGAATTCCCGTGAAACGCACCTTCCCGCTCCATCGCGCGGCGACTGCCGCAATGCTCCCTGCCGCCCGGCGCTCTGCCTGACCTCGTTTGGTACCGTCTGCAGAGCACCGGGCCGAAACTCGTTTCCCTGACGCCATGGACAGTCTGCCTGGCGAATGGATTCAAAGTGATGCGCGGAGATTGCGATGCGAAAGACGATTTTCCTTACAACGGCCCATATCGAGCGGCTCAATTCTCTTGTGCTGGATCAGGGGTTGCCGACGCATAAGCGGCAGTGCCTGCGTGACATGATCGAGCATGCGATCATCTGCACGCACACCAGCCTGCCGGCCAAGGCCATAACGCTGCATACCCCATTTTTATGCATCGAAGCGCACCATCGTGAGCATCTGCTTTGGCGCATTGTGTACCCTGAAGACGCCGACTATCGCCAAGGCAAGCTGTCAATCCTGTCGCCGGCGGGTATGGCGCTGTTTGGTTTGCACGAGGGCCAGCATGTCCGTGTCGCGGTACCTGAGAGCCTGAACTTTCTCGAAATCACGGTCGAGGAAATCCTGGAGTCTGAACGCATCCATTGAACTTTCCAAAGATCAGGATAGCGCCCCTCTGGCTTGGGTCCCTGCGCAGGTGGGGACTTGACCGTCAGAGGAGATCGCACTCGGCACCAGTGCTGACGTGAAGCAGAAGAAGGGCATTGTCGAGTTTGGGATCGGGAGGGATTAAATGGCGTAGTGATAAGGCGGCACTGCGCTTTCGCGGGCCACCGGTTCTCGGTGGCAATCGTCTCATGCGATCCGCTGGTCGTTTTTTGTTGAACCACGCTATGTTGAGGCGCTGCTATTCGAGCGCGGCGTAGTCGTCAGCTACGAAACGATCCGCCACTGATGTGACAGGTGCTGGGCAACGTTCGCCCACTTGCGTCGAAGCCGCACGTCGCAAGCTCGGTTCCAACTGCCATCAGGGACGAAAATGTTCGTCACGCTACGCCACGAGCCCTATGTGTTGTGCTGTGGCGCGCGGTCGATCAGCACGGTATCCGAACTCGACATCCTTCTGTAGAAGCAGACGGGACAAGGGTACAACAGTTAAGTGGTTCCTCAAGCGCGTGCGGGCCGCTTGCTCCAAGGCGCCAAGCAGGATCATCATGGGACAGTTGCGCAGCTACCCGGCTGTCAAGCCAGAGATCCGGGAGTTCACGATGGTCGAGCACGTGTTCGTAGGGGCCAAAGCACGCGGCAAGGAGCAGCAGATCCCGCTGAAGGATGCCATCGATGCAATCACCATCCACGCCGTACGCTTCCTGAACTTGGCTGACCGCGTCGGCTCAATAGCTCGGCAGGCATGCGGAAATGGTGATGCTGGACTGTGACGCCTTCCAGGTCACCGAGGCCGAGATGGGCTACAACGGAGCGCTGCAAACAAGCTTTGAAGGCAGGGAGTCTATGCCGCGGACTGAACGCCAGCTACGCGTTCCATCCCATCAGGTCCAGCGCGAGCACCAGCCCCGCCAAAGCGCAGGTTGCCGACACGCCAGCCAACAGTCGCACATCTCGGAACGCCTCGCCCGCTCGCCTTGCCTGTGCCGCCGCGACGAGTGCAGCGAGGCCCATTCCGGCCAATACACACCCTATACCTACCATAACGATTACTTGCTCCTATGATTCTGCAGAGTTCCGCGACTACTGCGATCGCGGTCCAAAGGTGACCGGGTCAGGACCCACTTTCTCAGTGAACGTCAGTTGCACATGGCGCTTACTGCTGACGGACAGGCATAGGTTCCGCTCACGGAAGTCGCCCAGTGTGGCCAGCGCACCGTCGTGCTCGACCACCATGCCCTGCAAGCGCACGCCACGCCTCTGGATCAGCAGCCGCGCCTCAGCGCGGCTCCCAGCTTCCGCTCACCAGCCTGGCGGGCTTCTGTCTGGCGACGACGCGGGCGCTATCTTCCCAGATGTCGACGCGCACGTTCAGGCCGGCATAGATGCCGTAGCCCGGCCCGGTCAGGATGTCTTCCTCGGTCTGCACGCCTTCGCCGGCCTTGATGGCGCCTTGGGCGGCGATGGTCTCTCTGGCCTTGATGCCCCAGCCCGCCTCCAGATGCTGGCCGGCACGGATCGCGCCGCCAGCCTCGATGCCGCAGCCGGCGACGATATCGTGCTGGCCTTCGATATTCCCACCCGCCTTGATGCCCTGGCCGCAGCGGATAGCGCCTTGCGCCACGATGTTCTGCCCGGCCTGCAGGTTGCCGCTCACCGATATGCGCCCACCGGCGGTAACATCCCAGCCGGCGCGGACATTGCCCTTGCAGTCGATCTCGGTCTCGGCTTCGATGCCCCAATTGGCCTTGACGTCGCCGCCGGCTTCGATGGTGCCGCCGCTGTAGAGATTGCCCGCGCTGTCGATGTTCTCGCCGGCGACGATGGAAATGCCGGCCCGGATGCCCGCGCCGACGCGGATGCTGCGCCCGGCCCTGACCACCGACTCGACATCGATGTCGCCGCGCACGATCACGGTGCCGGCAAAGACCAACGCCTTGGCATCGAGCTTATCGAGCGTGAGCACGGCGTCGGTCGGGCCGAACTGGTTGAGCAGCCAGCAGGCATCGTTCACGCGGTTGGCTTGGACCAGGGCGTCAAGCAGGCGCTGGTAGTCGGTGCCGTCGTGGCGGTTGCGCAAGAACCATCTGTAGCCACCCGCGCAGGGACGCTTGGCTTTGACAAAATTCTGAGTGAGTTCCATGACCATGAAGACGTAGCTTGTAGGCTGGCTTCCCCGCTGCGCTGCGGCCCGACCCGGCGCTAGCCGGCAGGAAATCGTGCAACGCGGTTTCGCGCCGGAGCGGCCGGCGCGCACCTAGATCCGATCCCGTCCTATCGGAATCTGATCGAGGTCGGATCAATCGAGATTGAGGGCGAGGTAGAGGACGGCCATGGCCCCCATCACGCAAAGTGTCCTGCGATAGATGACTAAGGTCTTGCGGCTGATCGTCGGCATGCGCTCTCCCATTTGCACGTTGAACAGTGGGCCGTCATCGATGCTTGCGGCCCCCGGGCAATGTGCCGTGCAGGGAGATCAGATCCGGACTGTGGGCTAGTCCCTGATTCCCCGCACGGCTAAGAGAAGCACGGCGGGAAGATGGAACTGTTGGGCGACGCTGACTTGCAGGGCGGCTAGGCCGCGGTGCTGTGCACAGGCGCGTGCAGCCGCAACATGCTTGGCATGCTGGCGGTTGGCGGTGCGGATCTGTACAGAGTGCATTCGGTCGCTACGTTTGCTGGAGGAGGGTTGTTATGCGCCGAACCATTGTTGGCCGGCTTCCGGTGGGGCTAAGTGCCCCTATATTCGGTTTCGCCGCTCAACTTGCAGGGCTGCTTGCCCCGCCCGGATGCGGAGACTGAGTTCACTTATACCATATGCGGTGGGGTTTGCCCACCTTGCCGGCAGGATCGGCAGCGCCAGGTTGCCGATCCCGTGGCGCCAGATGGAGCGATGAAGAACACAAGAACGCGCTATCACGGTCATCGCTTTCCCGCCGCCGTCATCAGTTGCGCGGTGGGCTGCTATTTCGGTTCAACCTCGGAGGGAGCACTGGCGAATGAGTTGCGGACTACGTAGGGGTGGTAGATACTGATGGTGGGCAACTTGCGAGCGTTGCCCGACACTTTCTTCGTGGACTTTCCTGGGCTCTCTGCCTTCTGGCTGAGGGCCATTTTTTTGGTTCACCGATTTCCGGGGAACGCCGCCCGGATTTTCAGGAAGAAGTAATGGTCATCGCGGAAGCCGTAGGCCATGCGTTTGATGACCTTGATCCGGTTGTTGATGCCTTCCACCAGATTGGTCCCCAGTGGCCAGCCGCTGTGGGCCAGGATGCCTGGCAGGTATGGCTTGAGCCGTTTGGCGAACTGACATAGCGGCGCGATGCCACTGGCCATGGCCCGGTCGTACCATTCTTGCCAGAAGCGCTTGGCGTAGCCGGCGTTTCGATATGTCCAAAGCGTCTTGAGGTCGTCCTTGAGCACGTAGACGGTCATCAGCGCCTGGTTGGCCGCCAGTATTTCCTCAAGGCGGATCTGATCGGCCTCACGGGTAACGTTCTCCCGATTGCGCAGCAGGTGAGGCTCATTAATTGTGCCGCCGGCTCAAATCTTCCCTTGGCGATGGTTCGCGCTCAGATGCCGGCATGCCAAGTATTCGCCGCACCTCGTCTTCGTCGATGACACCTACTCCGCACGCCGGGCACTTCAACAAATTCAGTACGATGGACGAGCCAGGCTCCGGCGAATTAATCTCAAGGCAGACGGGAGACAAGGGGATCTCCTTGCAGGTGGGGCAAAGCATGAGGGGCAGATTCTAGTTGTTGGCCGGCACCCGAGAGGCGGGGCCTCAATGATACGTCTTGGGGACGACGACGGCCTCAAAAACCCCTACAGCGGCGCTTCAGTGCAAGAACGTACTGTATGTGCCGTCGCCTTGACTGAGTACTGCTGGATGCGAGTGGTTGCTGCCTTCCCAGTGGCAGCATTGTGGAGTTGGAGCCGGCCAGAGAGAATGACCTGTCGCGTCGGTTCGGCGTTGGATACGAGGCAAGCGGGCGTCAGGCTAGGGTTGCGCCGAGCGCATCGTGTCGACCTCAATTACCGGGAGCCTTGTTTGATCTTCGTCCGCTCTGGACACCACACCCCCTACCTGAACCTGTTCCCCAAGCATAGGTTTGACTGCGTCTGGATCAACGCCGTCCAGAACCCAAACAACTCCACTGCGTGTATGGATCACCCAATAGGTGAACGGTGCGTTGCCACGTAACGACAATCGTCCGCGAACTTCGACATGCTGACCCACGGAGTATTCCACAGCGTCGACGGCGAGCGTGTAGGCGGAGGTGCCAAGTATCAGGACGGCCATTGTGATCTTTTTTAGCATTATCGTCTTCTTAGCAAAGAAAGACCTCAAAGTGAAATGTTGCCCGAGCCGGCGTCATTCTGATTTCATCAGTTCCACTAGACTCGCGAAGCAGCCCGGTGGATCGAGGCGTGCCTTACCGTGCAGCCGTAGCTTACCGAGCGCGGTCAGTATGCGAAGAGTTCATCGGCGAGACTGTTGTCAGCTCGTCACAAGGTATGAACCGCGCCGGGAATCCCGGAGACTGAGCTTCCATATAGATTTGTGTGACGACCGCCAAAGGCACTCCTGTCTCTGCGAGATTCTCCTAATGAGTCCATGCTCGTTCGTGGTTATCATCGCTCCCCGCAGCTATTTCGCGTGCAACCCGCCGCCGGCGAGGAACCCTTCGGTCTGAACCGGCCGCTGCGCCGGCCCCGGCTCTGGCTTGCGCCGTGGCGGCACGGGCTGGGCTTTCGCCACGACGCTGGTGTCAGGCGCGCGCGCGTGGGTCCTGCCGCTGCACCGATTCGCGCATGGCATAGCGCGAGGCCATTACCGAACAGACTATCAGCTGCAGCTGGTGGTACACCAGCAGCGGCAGCACCAGCAGGCCCAGCGCCGGGTGGCCGACGAACAGGATCTTGGCCATCGGGATGCCGTTGGCCAGGCTCTTCTTGGAGCCGCAGAAGACAGCGGGGATCTCGTCCTCCACGGGAAAGCCCAGGCGGCGCGCCACGACGGTGGTGGCGCCCAGCACCACGAACAGCAGCACGGCGGCCAGCGCCATTACCGCGGCGATGGTTTGCCACCGGTACTGGTGCCACAGGCCAGCGGCGGTGGCGTCACAGAAGGATGAATAGACGATCAGCACGATCACGCCGCGGTCGAACTTGTTGGTGATCTGCTTGCGCCGGGCCAGCCAGCCACCGATCAGCGGGCGCAGCAGCTGGCCCAGTGCGAACGGCAGCAGCAGCTGCAGCGCCACGCCGGTCAGGGCCTTGCCCAGCGGCATCGCGGCGCCGCTGGCGCTGATTACCAGGCCCATCAGCACTGGCGTCACTGCCATGCCGATCAGACCGGAGATGGTGGCATTGAAGATGGCGCCTGGTACGTTGCCGCGCGCCATCGAGGTCATGGCCACCGACGACGATACCGTTGACGGCAGCGCACACAGGAAGAACACGCCCAGCAGCAGATCCGCCGGCAGCGCGTTGCGCAGTGACAGAAACAGCAGCAGGCCGATCATCGGGAAGACGACATAGGTGAAGGCCTGCACGAACACATGCAGCTGCCAGTTGCGGGCGCCGGCCACCAGTTGGTCACGCGACAGCGCCGCGCCGTGCAGGAAGAACACCAGCGCCACGCCCAGGCTGGTCACCACGCCCAGGTGGAGCGGGCCCTTGCTGCTGCCCACCTCGGAGGCCAGCAGGGCAATGCCGATGGCGGCCAGCATGATCAGAACAAAGCCGTCGATCACGTCATAGAGTTTCTTGAGCGTGGAAACAATCTTGGACATCTAACAGTTTTGCCTAGTATTGGACGTCAGCGGGATCGCAGCGTACGAACTTGTGCTGACCGATCAGCAGGAGGACGTGATCCTGCCAACCATCGACATAGCCCAGCAGACGGCGTAGGCCGGCGCCGACGGGAGTAAAAGAGCGGCTAACAAAACCATGTCAGCGGCAGCGCCCGATGGGCACCGCCGCGAAATATATCGTGCTGCCTTTGGCGCAGGCCGTAGCGCTGCCTGAGGACACGACCGAGAAGTCCATGTCGACAATGGCGGCCGGCGGTAAGCTCCCTGATCCGCTCGGCGACAGACTCGGTCTTGTACTGGATCACGGGCCGAAGTGGACAGAGCGTTGTGTACTCAGGAACATGACTGCCCTCCAATAGCGTGCCTCGTCGGTGCAACGTCGTGATCTCAGATCTACGGCCACTGCGTTTTGCTGAAGCGCGCTATCAAATCAGCAGCGCCCCCGAGCCCCGCATGGCGGCGTGGCTCAAACAAAACAGCCTCCGGAATTCCTCACCTCTTTCCAACTTTCCGCGTGCTCGAGCTGGCGATGTCAGCCAGGAAGGACTCAAAAGTCCCCGGCACTGACATAGGAGTAACTCCAGAGCGTCGCCTGGAGCAAACAAGTCTTGACCCATGCGGCATGCATAGCTTCTACATCCTCACGGCTATGGCCGTGCTTGGCTAGAAATGGCCAGAGCGTATGCGTAATGGGATAGATCAGCAAGAACAGGTCCCTGAATGGAACAATGCTAGTCGCGGCCACGCCGTCGGTACGGTTCTTCGCAATCCGATGGTGCCGCCGGCCAATCTCGTACTGGTAGTCAAGCCATGCCTGGTCATACTCGGCACGCGCCGTATCGAGAATCCACTGGCCAAAGCGTTTGCGCACCGCAGCAAGATAGTCACCGAGCGGACTTCCGTCAAGTTGACTCGCGAAGGTCGAGACCAGATGCGGGTTCGAGGCGACGAAGCCGTACCAGACATCTAGAATTGCCTCGACTTGCTCTTTGAGCACATCATGCGATAGCCGAAGGAACTTAGCATCCTCGTCGCCGAACAACACGCTCTTCTTCATCAACTCGAACTCAGTCATCGTGATGGGGAAACTTGGGATGTCGGACGAACCGTAGAGGTAGCCGGGAATTTCCTTATCCTGACTCATCGTGCGCTCCTTTGAAGCTTTGAGGCGTGACACACACCATCCCTGTGTCACGATAGGCGGCTTGCCGGGTCGGATCAAGACCTCACTCTTCGGCAGAGGGAACTCCACGCCGTGAGCGGCTGGTCTGTCAACGATTGCCTGGCTGCCCAACTTCAAGCGCTTGCGCGTCCAATTCGAGTGCCTCGCCGTCATCGACGAAGCCTTCTTGAAGTTCGCCTGCCTGCTGCATCATCTGCTGGCGCCACCTCAGGAAGTCAGTTTGTTAGGCCCTCCTACAGCAGAATTCGAAATTTGAATTTCGTGCCTTGGTGAACGAGCTGCCTGCTGCGTTGGACTACAAGTTTTCCACCCGGCCGGGTGAAGGCCGGGAGGTCCGTCCAATGGTGTGAGGTGGCCCCAGCGAAAACTTTACACTATTAATAATACATCATATCGTGATATATACAGACGACCCGAGTGTAACCCACCGCGCCCTTTGCAACAGCCCGGGATGCTCGTTGCCAGGGGCCGAGACACACGTCGCTGTCCAATTGTTGGGTTCCCGGGTGATGGGATAGATGGGCAGGCTAAGCGCTGGCGCGCCGGCTACTACCAGCATCCTGCACGGCGGGTGTATCGTCGGCCCAGGCCAGCGCGCGGTAGTCGAAGTCAGCGAGCAGGTTCGGCTTCACCACATCGAAGTAGGGCGAGAGGTCGAAGTCCCGTGGTGTGTACAGGCTGTGGTGACGGATGTGCAGAATTTCGCGATGACAGTGCTGGCAGGCGGGATCGGCGGAGCCCGACCGGGTCACATCGGGCAGAATCGGATAGCGCAGCGTCTGGAATGCCTGAGCGATCAGGGTGGAGCAGATCGCTCGCGTTGGCTCGCCGCTGCCCAGGGCAAGCAAGCGCCGCCGCCATCGCGCCGGCACGGGCGGCGTCGGAATGAGGTAGCGCGCGAGATCGATCACATTCCTCAGATCGTACTGCTGGCCGATGCGTCCGATCGTATGCGCGACGAGCTTCTGCACGTCTTGCGTCGACAGCCCGACGGGCCTGCAAATGCGCGTGTGCAAGCCGGCGAACACGCTCAGGCCCACCGCGCGCACGCCGCCTCGCAGATCTGCTTCGACGAAGGTTGGGCGCTCCCCGCCGCTGGCCGGAGGCGGTAGCGCATCGCCCACAAACAGCGCCGCGTGCGACCAGGTGGATTGCGTCAGGTACTTGATCGCCACGCTGATGCGCGTATTGCCTTCGACCAGAAGCACGTCGCCAGGACGCAGTGCCGCGGCAAGCAACCCCGGCGCGACGGTCGCCACCAGCGAGCCCTGTCGCTTAGGCGCGCCAAGGTATTCCGCCAGGTGCGTTCCAATGAACGCGAGCAGCGCGTTCATTCGCGCCCTCTTGAGCAGAGGGGTGACCCCATGGGGGATTCCCGATCAGCTGCAACCGGTGCCAGCACGGCCACAACGATGCGATAGCACCGCTCTCCGTCAAAGGCGAACGCATTGCCAATGGACGCGTCGATGTCACTCGACAAGCCCTCGCGCAGCAGGTTGCGAGCGCGAAAAAAGTGTGGGCGCACCGTCGCCTCTGAGATCTCCAGCGCTTGGGTAACCTCCTCGACGCTCAATTCCTCGACCGCGCGCAGCACAAAGATGCTGCGAAAGGTGTCTGGAAGCAGGTCGATGCGCGCCTCCATCAGCTGGCGGATTTCCGAGCGCATGGCGACGCGATCCGGTTGTCGGTCTGGATCATCTTGCAACCACACTTGCGGCTTTGGCTCGGCAAAGTTCATCGCGGCAGCCAAGGGAATGATTTGCGCATCCCTGCCGCATGCCGACTTGACGCGATGGGCGAAGGTCGAACCGTGGGACCGGATCAGTCCTCGCTGGTGGAGCTCGCCGAGAACATGGCTGACTACCGCGTCGCAGCGCTGGCCGGCAAAACTGAACTTGTTGTGCAAATGGGGCTTCATCTGTTCGGCCAGGGATTCGCGCGGCATGGCGCGCGCCCGCAGGAAGCGCGTCTTGACCACATCGTTGCTGACACCGAGGCAAACGCGGTTTCCTCTACGCTCATGTCCTCGACGGCTCGCAGAATGAATACGCGGCGGTCGATGGCCGGCAGGTGCTCGACGGCACCCTGCAAGAGCTCGCCTACCTGGCCTCGTTCGGCCATGGCATCGGGCGGTTCACCGTCGGGGGTGCGGAAGGACATCACATTCTCCGGAAAGGATTCGGTCGCCAGGCCTTCACTGTCTTCCATTTGCACGATCCGGCCATTCTTGCGCTGAGCGCTCACCGCGACATGGCAATGCGCGCCAGCCAGATGCTCAGCGGAGCCTCGCCGCGAAACGAACCCAGCCTGGTGAAGGCGCGCAGGTAGGTTTCCTGCACCACGTTCTGGGCCTCGGCGTCATCAAGAACCACGTCGCGTGCGGTGCGGAACAACAGGCGCTGTTGCGACGCATGACGGTCTCGAAGGCCGAGGGTTCGCCGGCGCGGGCGCCGGCTACCAGGTCAGCATCCGGGCGGCCATCGACAGCAGCCGGTAAGGGCTTGGCAATCCGATTCTGGTCCATTGGCGTGAGGCTCCTTTTCCGGCTTCTGGTCATTCGACGCATGCAGTTGCACGAAGGTGACAGAGGAGGGGAGCACGGCCAGCAATCTAGGTCACTTCGACCACAAGTTCGGGGTCGAACGACGGGTTTTCGGCCACCCCATTGCGTACGTAGCCTCTAGGATTGGCAATGACGCGCGTGTCCCCTATTCGATAGTCAAAGCTGTCGTGGGTATGGCCGTGCATCCAGAGCTGAGGCTGCCATCGCAGGATGCGGGACTTGAGATCCGAGACGAAACACGCGTTGAGCAGCGAGTGGGAGAACCTGGGGTGAATGCTGTCGCGCGACGGAGCAAAGTGCGTGATCACCACGGTTGGGCCGTCGTGCCGCTCGCGAAACTTCTGCTCCAGCCATGCGACCGAGCCGTCGAACAGCAACTGCGATAGCGCTGGGGTAAATTTCTGCGCAAAGTCGGGGGCGACCTGAATATGAGAGAAATCGCGCACCAGTTCGGTGGCCTGTCGCAGGCCAAGCTCCCTCTCATCCGCACGCCGGTAGAGCCGGTAGTCGGACCAGAGCGTGCAACCCAGGAAACGCACGTTGCCACAGAGCGCTTCGGCGCGCTCCAGCACGCGCACTGAACTGCCATCAGCGTGAGCCCGCAGCTGTGTCATGGTGGTCATTAGGTCCGTCCCGTAGAACTCGTGATTACCGGCTACGAACAGCGCGGGCTGGCGGAGCTGCTTCGCCCAGTTGATCGCCGCCTCTGGGCGGCAGATATCGCCCGCGAGCACGGTCACATCGGCGCCCGTTCTGGGCGGCTCCATCGGATGGACGGACAGGTGCAGGTCCGACAGTAGTGCGATCTTCATGGCAGCCCCTACCTTGGCGCGGCTCAAGGTTTGGTCACATATCCGGATCTTTCCATCATAGTCGATGGCTCCTGCAGCCTCACACCGTGCAGTGAGTTCGTGCGGCTTGTCACCTTTTCATTGCTGTGCACGTCTAACGGCCATCAGCAAGCGAGCAGACAGCTTCCTTATGTCTGAGCGTCTGCCCAGACAACTCGTGGGCGAGCCCGTCGTCGCGCTTACATCGGCATTCCTTCTGGCTTCGGTGGTTTGTCGCCGGAAGCACAGACCGTTGCCACCGGCGATAGATTGCCTGCCGTTCGTCCGTTGCGGTCCCTTCACCCGTCAGCAAGGATATGAACCATGAACAAGATACTGCCGGTGCTCATGCCTGAACCGTAATCCCTGCCTGCACCGCAGCCGCATCCAGCGACGGCGTGGCGAGGCTTGCTCAATACGATAACGGCCGCCGTCGCGGTGCTGACTGCTGCAGCCTGTGGCGGCTCTTCGGGAGACGGTGGGGGCAGTCCGGCATCGAGCCAGGCAGCCGTGATTGAAGAAGGCAAGTAGATGTTCCGCTTCGAGACATTCGGCGACGAGGCGCAGTTGACCGATAACCTGAAGATGCACGAAGTCATTGGCAGCGCGGTGGATCCACTTACCGCATTGTCAGTCGTGCTGAAAGTGGACGCCGAGGCGCTGCCCGAGGCAGTCGCGGCGGGACTCAGGAATGGCACGGTTGACTCACGAGCCCATCCAGCATGGTGGCGCTGCTGAAACTGAATGCAGTGGTCGGCGTCAAGGGAACCGTCGAGACAGCCAATGGCGTCGACGGTGGACAATTCGATCGCGCCGGGCTTTGGCAAGTGCCTGGACGGATGGGCCAATCGCGATCTCAATCCCAGCGCGATCATTGCGCTTTCGCGCGCCGTCGACGCAGCGATGAAGAAGGTCTTCAATTCCTGGGGCGCGGGCAAGTTTGATCCCCGACACAATATCGACGGCATCAGCAAGCCGGCGGTGATACCCCCGCATACGGCCTGGCAGGCATTCATCGCATCACCTTTACGGGCGATGGTGAAGACATTGCCTACTGGAGCCCCTATGTCGCAGTAGCTGAAATAGCAGTCTTGGCTCCGTGTCCCGAGCCCCGCCTGACTTGGCCGAGTACCTGAAATCGTTGTGACCATGGTCGGTTCCATGACTCGTCGCATCAGGATCGATCACCGGACACGGCACTTTCGAGAACCAGCGCGCACTGCCGGCCTTACACCAATCGCAGGCGCGCCACAGCGCGCCGCTACGCTCGCTACCAGGTCCTGCTCAATTGAAGGAAGGCATGCGTTTCATCATCAGCACCGCTCGCCCCTGGCATTGCCGGCATAGGGGGATGCGCGCCGCAATGAGATTGCGCTCGCTCGACGGACAAGCCTGGGCGCCGATCAGGTCGCTGTCGTGGGAGTAGGTTCAGGAGGGCGATGCCACCCTAGACGTGCACGTCGATTTCCAGATGGCCTTTGGAACGATGGGGAAGGCCATCGCAAATGACCCTGTCCTGTTCGCCTGCGGTCCTGGGATGTCTGGCCGCCCACTGCGCAAGCCATCTCGGACCCATGCTGATCGGGTCTATGACCAGAAACATATCGTCCGATATCCGCAGGCAAGACCTTAAAGCCGTATCTGCGGGTGGTGCCGCACTTCCACGAATATTCTGCGTGGACCACAAAGGGTTCCCGGACGTGGTTCATCGAGTGCTATCGGCTTGAATATATCACAGTATGATATAAATTTAGGTATGAGGACATGCTCTACCGGGTCCAGGAAACAGGCTGTTCGCGTTCGGTCCGGCTGCATCTGTCTGCCTAGGCTGGGTTTGCCGTGCTTCTTGCCAAGTTTGTCGTCGGAGACGGTGTCACCAGGCCTCGCTCACTGCAGGAGGACATCATGGAACTTCGCACGCAATCGCACCACTTAGCGCGTCGAACGCCAGACTGGCGCGTCGCCGTCATCGCCGGACTTGCTGCGGGGGTGATCTTTCTGCTACTGGAAGTGCTGGCGACGTGGATTTTGGGAACAAGCCCGTGGGTACCGTTGCAAATGACGGCAGCCATCGTCATGGGGCACAGTGTTGTTTCGCTACAGCCTACCTTTGACCTAGGCATCACGCTGGTGGCGTTAGTGGTTCACTTTGCGCTGTCCGTCATTTTCGGACTGGTCCTGGCAGCAATCATGGCGTTGTTTAGATTTGTCTCGAGTATCGGTATGGCCGCACTAGCGGGTGCCATCTTTGGACTGGTTGTCTATGGGCTTGCCTTCAACGGCATGACTCGAGTTTTTCCGTGGTTCGGGGATGCGCGCGGCGCTGCTAGCCTCGTTACACATCTCGTGTTCGGACTGGTGGTTGCCATTACCTATATGAAACTAGAGCGTAAGCTCGACAACCGTGTCACGACGCCTGCCAAGAGGTGACGCCAGCTTGACAGGGACTTGGTTGGTCAAGGCACATGCTTCGCTGCAATAGCAGTCCAATGTTGGGCCGACCAAGGGTCACTGGCGATGTCCAGGGAGCAGAGTATGAATCCTGACACGCGATACGACGTAACAAAGCAGAACTTCGAAGCGCTGTCCGAGTTTCGGTACGAACTGCGCCGCTATTTGCGATTTTCCGAAGTAGCAGCGCGCGCGGAGGGCATCACGCTCTTACAGTATCTGCTGCTGCTACATATCAAAGGCTTCCGCGATCGCGATTGGGCAACGATTGGGGAATTGGCAGAACGCTTGCAAGCCGCCCCAAACGGCGTCGTCGCCTTGGTGTCGCGCTGCGAGGCGGCAGGGTTGGTGACCCGCTTGCAGAGTGACGCGGATCACCGCCAGGTGGAAGTGCATCTGGCGGCGCGAGGTGAGCGTTGCCTGATGCATCTGGCAGCGCTTCACAAAATCGAGCTCAAGTCATTGGGTTCGGTTTTCAAGATAGCAAAGCTGTCGATACCCTAGCCTCTTTTGGCCGGATGGACGCATTTGCTTGCGATGCATGGGCAATGCCGAGATCTCAAACGATGTCCCGCGGAGAAACAAGTCTATCCTTTAGAGATAGCCACCCGCGGCATTCAATAGAAGGAGCTATAAGATGTTCAAGCACGTCCTGCTACCCACCGATGGATCCGATCTCTCCAGGAAAGCTGCGGCGGCTGCCATCGAATTTGCGAAGTCAAGCGGCGCGAAGATCACCGCCTTCACTTGCATGGATGAATATCCCTTCCTGCAATCGAGCGATGCGAGTCACCAGACACGCAAGACATTCGAGGAGCACGCTGCGGCGGACGCGCGTGCTCGCCTGAACCAGATCGTCGCGGTTGCAGAGGCGGAGGGTGTCGCCTGTGGCACCGATTTGACGACATCGACCACACCATATAGGGACATCGTGACGGCAGCCACCCGACACGGTTGCGATGTAATTTTCATGGCATCCCACGGCCGACGGGGCCTTGCCGGTCTGCTGGTCGGAAGTGAAACGCAGAAGGTCCTCACGCATTGCACGATTCCGGTCCTCGTCTATCGCTAGGACCTTCCGCGGATTTGCTGGGCATGGAAGCGGGCAGAAGGCCAAACGCTACAAGATAGTCGAGCCCCATTGCAAGTGTTCTCGTTGCGGGCACTTGATGAGTCGAGCGTCGAAGAGGTTGCGCAATGGGTCGAAGTTCCCAAGGCCACGGTGCGTACCTGCTTCTTCCGTGCGCGCGAACTCTTGCGCGAAGCGCTGCCCCGTGCAAATGGATGTCGCGCTTGAAGATGCATTCTCATTTGCAGAAGAGCGCTGTGACCGCATTGTGGAAGCTGTTTTGGCCCTCTCCACGGGCGGCCTTTCCGGGTTATGCCGATGTTGGATTTCATTTTTGGACTGGACGTTTATGCTCGAATCCATCGAGACGCTCCATTGGGGCGCCGTATTCCAGATCGTTCTGATTGATATTTTGCTCGGTGGCGACAACGCTGTTGTCATCGCCTTGGCCTGTCGCAACTTGCCAGTCAGGCAAAGGATTAAAGGCATACTTTGGGGCACGGTCGGTGCCATCTTGCTTCGAGTCTTGCTCATCGCGTTTGCACTCACGCTGCTGGAAATTCCTTTCCTTAAGGTGGTGGGTTGTGTCCTGTTGGTGTGGATAGGAATCAAGCTCCTTGCGCCTGAGGAAGATGAGCACGGGAAGATAACAACCGGTGGTACATCGGTTTGGTCTGCCGTCAAAACCATTATTGTTGCCGACTTTGCGATGAGTCTGGACAACGTTATTGCCATTGCAGGCGCAGCCCAGAATACCCACGTGGATCATCATCTGTATTACGTGATTTTTGGCCTGTGTGTGAGTGTACCGATCATTGTGTGGGGCAGCACGCTGGTACTGAAACTGATAGATCGTTTCCCGGTGGTCGTGACATTGGGTGCAGGATTGCTGGGCTGGATTGCCGGTGGCATGCTGATAACTGACGTCGTTGTTGTCGAGCACTTGGGTCAGCCCAGTTCAATGCTCAAATTGACTGTAGAAATCGTCATTGCACTGCTGGTCATTGCCTCAGGGAAATGGCTTGTGGCACGCAGGCGGCGGAACATGTCAGTCAGTGAGAGGTCTGCGGCGACGTAAGGTGTGTCTCTGTCGCAATAAGGGCGTGGTGACGAGCGAAGTGGGCGAGTCAAAAAGTCGCTCAAGCGGCCAAGGAATAGAATTGCTCTGCAGCGGACGGAGTGCTCCCATCGGGGTACTGCATCTGTCCCTTGGCGATCATATGCATCAACTCGATGCCGCTAAGGAGAATGGGCGCGCAGCGAAAGGCCAGCCCTGCGCGCGCAGCGACACGTGACGAATTCATTCAACACACTCCGTCATTAATTTAGCTTCCACCTGGTGCGCAGCCTTGGGCCTTGTCCATGTTGCGAGTCCTTTGCCGGGAGGGAGTCGAACCCTCTGGACTCCAACGAAAGGTTTCCGCTTTCACATCCCCCTTTTCCAGGCTTTCCCTGGCGCGATGTCATTTCCCTTCACATCTGGAGCATGGTTCTCACGTTCCGTACCAAAGCATGCGCTTAGATCATGCCGCCTATACACCGGCTGCCACCGGGCCCGTAAACAGGTGCCGTCCCGGTTTGTCCTGAGGCGCTTGGCCAACCTCAGTTTCGACAGCGTCCTAGGCAATAACGATGCGGGGAGTGGAAAGAAACTGGGGGATGCGCCCGTTTACGTGCTCAGTTGGATCTACGGCGACCGAAAGTGTGGGTACTTACAGATGAATTGCTCCTCCAGCTTGCCATCGAGCAGTTCGACTCGCGCCTCGAGAAGGTAGTGGGCACCGTTGATAGACCACCGCATCTGCTGTCGTTTGGACAGACGGCGGGTGATCAAATGATTCATCACTGATTCTGCCGGAGCGGTAGAGATTCGCCTCCCCGCCCGCCTTGCGCGCGCATAGTCAACAAGGATGGCTGCGTTGTGCTGGAGAAAACTGAGGAGTCGATTGGCAGCACCGAAGGTAGTCGCTGCGGCAGGGCCATAGAAGCTTTCACGCTTCAACGCCTCCACTTTCATGGAGGCAGCCAACGTCCTGGTCAACTCTATACCTATTGCCGCTCGGCCTCTCCACAGTGCATCTCGTATTTTGCGCCATATCTTTTCGCACTGGAGCGGCCCCCTGAAACGCCGGACACAGTCCCCCATTTGCAATAGCGGGTCGGCATACGACTGTGTTTATGACTAAAACGAAGCAGGAATTGGTGGAAGTGTTGACGGGGCCGGAGCGCCGGCGGCGGTGGTCGCCGGAAGAGAAGCTCGCGATGGTGCGCGAGAGCTGCGAGCCGGGTAAGACGGTGTCGATGGTGGCGCGCCAGCATGGCGTAAATCCGAACCGGCTCTTTCATTGGC
The DNA here is from genome assembly GCF_003402535.2 of Cupriavidus sp. P-10. Classification (NCBI taxonomy): domain Bacteria; kingdom Pseudomonadati; phylum Pseudomonadota; class Betaproteobacteria; order Burkholderiales; family Burkholderiaceae; genus Cupriavidus; species Cupriavidus sp. P-10. Next base: position 1,241,234 of record NZ_AP025172.1, on the reverse strand, counting down.
GCAAGCTGTACCAGGATGGCAGCCTGTCTGCGGTCAGTGCTGGGGAGGAGGTGGTGCCAGCTTCGGAGTTGAGCGATGCGCTCAAGCAAGTTCGTGAGCTGCAACGCCTGCTGGGCAAGAAGACCATGGAGAACGAGATTCTGCGCGAGGCAGTGGAGGTGATGAAGTCGCGAAAATGGATTGCGCGCTCACCCTCATTGCCGGGGGACGACCTGTGAAGCGGGTCTGCGAAGTTCTCGGTGTAGCGCGCTCGAATGTGGCAGAGAAGCTGACTCGTCCTGCGGATTGGCGGGATGGGCGCGGCGCCAGGCAAACCGACGATGCGGGGTTGGTCGAGGAGATTCGGAATGCGGTCGCGCATCTGCCCAGCTACGGCTATCGCCGGGTCTGGGGTGTACTGCGTAGGGAGCGCGAACGCCACAGTGCACCGCCCGTCAATGTGAAACGGGTCTATCGGGTCATGCGTGTACACGGCCTGCTGTTGCAACGCAGAGCGGTTGCGCCGAGGCCTCAGCGCCGGCATGACGGCAAGGTTGCTGTAGAGAAAACCAATCAGCGCTGGTGCTCTGACGGCTTTGAGTTCCGCTGCGACAACGGCGAGCCATTGCGCGTGACGTTCGCCCTGGACTGCTGCGACCGAGAGGCGATGAGCTGGGCGGCGACCACCGGCGGGCATAGCGGTGATGTGGTCCGCAACGTGATGTTGGCCGCCGTCGAGAATCGCTTTGGAAACGTGCTGAAGACGCCGACGGAAATTGAATGGCTGACCGATAATGGCTCGGGCTACACGGCCGACAAGACCACGGCGTTTGCGTCGGCCATCGGCCTGAAGCCGCTGACCACGCCGGTCTGCAGCCCGCAGAGCAACGGGATGGCCGAGAGCTTCGTGAAGACCATGAAGCGTGACTACGTCGCCTTCATGCCCAAGCCAGATGCGGAGACGGCGGTTCGCAATCTGGCCATCGCCTTTGAGCATTACAACGAGCAGCACCCCCATAGCGCCCTGAATTACCGCTCCCCGCGGGAGTTCAGACGTGCGCTGGCCTTATCAACCTAAGGGTGTGACCGTGTCCGGGGACACGGGGGCAAATCCACGCACCGTGAGAAGATCTCTGGGCGCGGTAGAATGTAATGGCGCGAGAACAGCGGTGATCGTATCGAGTGAAGTTTCATCGCAAGGTGGAACCAGTCGAGCATGGGTGACGCTACTCGAGGCGCGATTTGGGTCACCAGGCTTCGCATCCCGCTTGCACCGTCGTTAACGACGTCCACGAACGTCGACAGGAGACCAACCGCACTGCTTCAAGGCTGCGCTCACTAAAACACGCGCCAGGGTTCGACGAGGAATTGCGCAGGCAAATCGCCTTGTCATCCTACCCTCTCGTTCAATTCGGCCTGCGAGCACCTCGAACTTCGAGATCTCCTCGAATGGATAGGCTGTAACCACAGTACTGTCAATAGCCATCGAAAGCGATTTCGCCCGTTCCTCGCTCTGAGGATCCGAGCCCCACCCCAATGCGAACCAGAGGGTTCGACTCCCTCCCGGCAAAGGCTAAGAGCCACCCCTTTCAAGGTGACGAAGAATAGGGCACGCTCCGTGTTCTCGAAGCGAAATCGGAGTCAGTGGCGTGGTACTGGACGCAGTGGTGGAACGCTTTATCGAACACAGCCCGATCAGCGTGATGGCGCGCCTGGGGTTGCAACGCGCTCTCGATCCGGCCTGGATCGACGAGTTGTTCGAGCAGGAGCGGGAAACGCAGTACACGCGGGAGCTATTGTTCTCGACCACGGTGGAAATCATGTCGCTGGTCGCCGTGGGGCTGCGGCCGTCGGTGCATGCGGCGGCCAAGGCCAGTCCGGCGCTGCCGGTTTCCATCACCGCGCTGTACGACAAGATCAGCCGGACCGAGCCGGGACTGGTTCGTGCCCTGGTGCAAGGCAGCGCGCGGCGGCTGGGCCCGGTCGTGCAACCGATGTTGCGCAAGCAGCCGCCCTCGGTGGACGGCTATCGTCTGCGCATCGTCGATGGCAGCCACTTGCCGGCGAGCGAAAAGCGCCTCAAACCATTGCGTGGGTTTCGGGGCGCGGCCTTGCCCGGGCAGTCATTGGTGGTCTACGACCCGGATACGGCGATGATCGTCGATCTGGTGCCCTGTGAGATGCCCATGCCCAGGAGCGGGCCATCATGGAAACCCTGCTCGAATCGGCCCAGCCTGGCGAGTTGTGGATCGCCGATCGCAACTTCAGCACCCGGGCGATCCTTGCCGGCTGGCAGCAACGTGGCAGCGCCTTCCTCGTGCGGGAGCACGGCCGCAATCCGAGCCCGAGCGAACTGGAGCCGGCACGCGAAATGGGCCGGGTCGAAACCGGGCTCGTGTACGAGCAGGCGGTCAGCATTCTGGATGATTCGAACACGCCACTGGTGCTGCGGCACATCGAGTTGCATCTGGATGGCGCGACCGAGGATGGTGACACCGTCATCCGCCTGCTGACGAATGTTCCGGCAACCCACCTGACAGCCGAGGCCGTGGCCAGGCTGTACCGGCAACGCTGGAGCATAGAGAATCTGTTTCAGCGACTCGAATCGGTGCTCAATAGCGAGATCCGTTCGTTGAGTCAGCCGCGCGCGGCGCTGCTGGCCTTCGGCGTGGCAGCGCTGGCGTATAACGTGCTGAGCGCAATTGCGACAGCGGTGAGAATCCGGCATGAACTGGATAGCAGTGACATCGAGCTCTCACCGTATTACCTCGCCAGCGAAATCCGGGCGATGTATGCCGGCATGATGATCGCTGTGCCGGCCGAGGTATGGCAAGGCTATGACCCGCTCACACCGACCCAACTCGGCCGTGAGCTGCTCAGGATGGCGAAGCACGTTGATCCCCGCGCGATGCGCAAACATGTGCGGGGACCGAAAGCGCCCAAGAAGAATGGCTATGTTGCCGGCTGCGTGACACGACGGCATGTGTCTACCGCCCGTGTGATCAAGGCTGGACGTGTCGATTAATCACCTTGAAAGGGGTGCCTTTAACTGCCCTGCACACAAAAAAACTGACAGGCCCGTGGAATTTGACATCAAGGCAGCCTTTGATCAGATGGTATGGACGCCTCCCCCCGGCAACGGGGCGCCGCTTACCTGCAAGAGGAACTGTAAGGATCCTCGCTGCCGTGGCATCCCTATGCCAAAGTGGAGGTGTCGATTGCAACGACCCTGATCGGGAGGATCCAAAATGAAGCTTATCGTCATCGGCATGGATATTGCCAAGTATGTCTTCCAACTTCATGCGGTGAATGCCAACACCGGAGAAATCGAGCGCATCAAGTTGAAGCGGAGCCAGGTCACCGACTTCTTTGCTCAACGGGAGCGTTCACTCATTGCCATCGAAGCTTGCGGCAGTGCCCACCATTGGGCACGAGAACTGCAGAAGCTCGGCCACGAAGTGAAGCTCATCTCTGCGCGATCGGTTCGTCCCTTTGTGTTGCGTAATAAAACCGACGCTGCCGATGCCCGAGCTATCTGGACAGCAGTCCAGCAGCCCGAGGCGCGGTTTGTTGCGATCAAGAGCGAGCAGCAACAGACCATTCTGGCGCTGCACCGCATCCGGGCTCAACTGATGAAGTTCCGGATCATGCAGACGAACGCATTGCGCGGCTTACTCTATGAGTTTGGTGAAGTCCTTCCGGAAGGTTATCGGGTATTTGCCGAAAAAATTTCTGGTGCGCTCGCCAAGATCGCGAATCGCTTGCCAGCCATGCTGATCGACAGCCTACGAGAGCAATGGGCACGCGTGCAGGCAACCGACAAGGAAATCGCTGCGCTGGAACGTCGGCTCAAGGTTGCGCTTCGCGACAATCAGGAATGCAAGAAGATCGCTGAAATTCCTGGCGTGGGCCTGCTAACCGCCACGGCTGCGGTGGCTGCGATCGGCGATGCCAAAACGTTTCGCTCCGGGCGTGAATTCGCTGCCTGGCTAGGCTTGGTACCGAAGCAAACGGGCACCGGCGGTCAGGTGCGCCAGCTCGGCATTAGCAAGCGAGGTGACACCTACCTGCGCACCCTGCTCATACACGGCGCAAGATCGGTGATCATATCGAGGCTCGTGTAAGGCAAATCAAACTTCTGCGTCGTGATTGCTTTGCGGTACAAAGCGCCCAAGAACGTGAGCAGACATACCCTTCGCAAGTTCCTCTTCCCCGAAGAAGACAGCGCCCAACTTCTCCTTGCGAAGAAGCTGCGACTCGTCTTCGCTGTGCGTGCGAAGGACGATCTCAACTTGAGGATTTAGCGTCTTGGCCGTTTCGACCATCTGACGGACAGAGAGGGGCTCGGGCACAGCCACGACAAGCATAGCGGCATCGGCTATATGAGCTTGAATCAGGACGGCGGGGTCTGCGGCATTCCCGGACACTGCAGCAAAGCCTGCCTTTCGCAGGCCTTCGACTAGCTGGCGGTTCTCGTCTGCGATGATGAAGGGAATACCACGTTGCTGCATCGCGCTAGCAATCCGTCTCCCAACACGGCCATAGCCGACCAGCACGACCTGACCCCGAAGGTACTTACGTTCGGTGCTCGTCGGTAATGCGGCGTATGGGTCTCCACGTTGCTCTAGTCGGCGCGCCACGGAGGAACGCGCCAGGATCCAGTCGCGCACGGGCTCCACCGCAGCGAATATTAACGGGTTGATCGCAATGGAGATCAAGGCGCCGGCCAAGACAAGGCTCATGCCCTCTTCCGGCAGTAAGTTGAGCGAAACTCCCAAGCCGGCCAGGATGAATGAGAACTCGCCGATCTGCGCGAGGCTGGCGGAAACGATCAAGGCAGTGTTCAGCGGATAGCGGAATGCCAAGACCAACGCAAAGGCTGCCAGCGATTTGCCCAGGACAATAATGGCGACCACCGCCAGTACGTGCAAGGGTTGCTCCCGCAGAATCTCTGGCTTGAAAAGCATGCCCACGGATACGAAAAACAGCACCGAGAACGCATCGCGCAGCGGCAAGGACTCTTGCGCGGCGCGATGGCTGAACTCCGACTCACGCATCACCATTCCGGCGAAGAAGGCGCCTAGCGCGAATGACACATGAAACAGCTCGGCAGCACCAAATGCAATGCCGATCGCCACAGCCACAACAGCAAGCGTAAACAGTTCCCGCGAACCGGTTTTGGCCACCTGCCACAGCAGCCAAGGCAGCACACGCCGACCGGCAATCAACATCAATGCGATGAAAGCCATGACCTGCAGCAGAGTCTGTAGGAGCGTGACGCCCAGAGACTCTGAACTTTGCGCCGACGCGTTCATTGAGCCGCCAAGCAGGCCGGCGAGGGGTGGTAACAGGACAAGCACCAGCACAGTCGCCAGATCCTCGACCACCAGCCAGCCGACGGCGATCCGGCCGTTCATCGTTTCCAGTACACCGCGGCTTTCTAGCGCTTTCAACAGAACAACGGTACTGGCGCAAGACAAAGACAAGCCGAAGATCAGACCAGTGCCCCAATGCCAATCCCAGGTCCACGCGATGAGCGTGCCCAGCGCCGTGGCAAGTCCCATCTGGACGACAGCGCCGGGTATGGCAATGCGCTTGACCGCTAGCAGGTCACTCAATGAGAAGTGCAGCCCAACGCCAAACATCAAAAGCATGACGCCGATCTCGGAGAGCTGGGATGCCAGATTCACGTCGGCGACGAAACCAGGGGTGGCAGGTCCTATAATGATGCCCGACACAAGGTAGCCGACGAGCGCCGGAATCTTGATGCGTTCGGCGAGAAAGCCTAAAACGAGAGCAATGCTGAACCCTGCGGCGATCGTGGTGATTAGTGTTAGGTTGTGATCCATGCTTCGTCAGCGGGGGGCCATCTAGGCAAATGGCCGTGAAATGCGGGGAGAAGAGGCATTGTAACGGTAGTGACCGTTGCTGCAATTTGAGGCAGGCGACCCTGTGATGCGTTGAGGTCTCTGCATCGGCTCTGTCGCGGCAAGGAGGTAAATGCGCTCCCGGGTCTACCAGGTAGATTGCGATCAGGGGGCCAGCGAATTGAACTGCTCTGCAGCGGACGTAGTGCTCCCATGAGGGCGCTTCATCGGGCCGGTTGAATGGAATCTTCAATGGGTTCATGCTGCTTTTCCAGGCTCTTGCGAGTACACGAAGCAGCTGCTGGCGATGAGCAGGCCTCGGGATGTCTTAGCAATGCAATTTTTCCTAAAGCATTTGGCTAGCGGGAAAGCTTGTTTGCACCCACGAGTGGTGCCTGCGATGGCTTGATCAGCTCGCCATAGACACCAATGTCACGAGATGCCGAAGATGCGGGCGCACGGATCCAGACCCAGTGCTCGCTCTTTCGACATATCTCTCGAGTTCTTCAATACCGCATTCAGCAAGGCATATTTTGGGAGCTTCTTTAGCAATGAACACCGGCACGTCACGCCTTGTGACTGTCATCATCTCCCGTGGGAGAAGCCTGGTGGCGGGCGGACCATTCGACCCGTGATCAGTTCCGCTCACGCATCCAATTGATCAGGCCGCCGGCGCACAGCACCGCGACCTGACGCGGCGAGAGTTGGTGAGTCAGTATTAGCCGGTCGCCGCTGCCCTCGATGCTGGCCTCAATCTCGGATCCTGCGGCCAGGGCAACGTCGAAATGCTCGAGCACCAGCACGTCACCCTGTGCGAGCTTGTCGTAGTCACTTCCGTGCTTGAACGTCAGCGGCAGCACCCCGAAATTAATCAGGTTCTGCCAGTGAATACGGGCGAAGCCTTTGGCGATGACGACGCGCAGGCCCAGATACCGCGGCGCGATGGCCGCGTGTTCGCGGCTCGAGCCTTGCCCATAGTTCATCCCACCCGCGATGGCGTGGGCGCCAGCGGCTCTTGCGCGCTGCACATAGTGCTCGTCGAGCTGCTCGTAGACGAAGTCGCTGATAGCGGGAATGTTGCTGCGGTAGGGCAGCACGCGGGCACCGGCCGGCATGATGTCGTCGGTAGAAATGTTATCGCCGACCTTGAGCAGCAGCGGCAGCCTAAGCTTGTTCGGTAGCGGACCGAAGTCCGGCAGTGAATGGATGTTTGGGCCCTTCAGCAAAGTCTGCGCACGAGCCTGCTCGTATGTCAGCGGCGCCATGAGATTCTGCGTGTCAACTACGGGATCCTCCGGCTCGACGATACGCGGATAGTCCATTCCTAACCCGCGCGGATCCGTGATTCTCCCAGTCATGGCCGAGGCCGCAGCTGCAGACGTGATCCTCGCGCGTGCCGGAACGGCCCGCGAAGTTGCGCGGCACGGTGCGCAGGCTGTTCTTCCCGGTGGCCGGGGCCTGGCCCATACCGATGCAGCCGTTGCAGCCGGCCTGATGCAGGCGAGCACCGGCGTGTAGCAGGTGAATCACGTGCCCGTCGCGCATCAAGGTTTCCAGCATACTGCGAGAGGTCGGATTCACGTCGAACGAGACATGTGACGCCACGGTGCCGTTCCGGACGATCTGGGCCGCCACTGCAAAGTCACGGTAGCCCGGATTGGCGGAGGATCCGATATAGGCCTGATAAATTTCTTCGCCGGCCACTTCTCGCACCGGGACGACATTGCCTGGACTGGACGGTTTGGCAATCAATGGTTCGAGCAGCGACAGGTCAATTTCGGCCTCTATGTCATAGCGGCAGTCAGCATCGGCCAGCAGGCTGGTGAAAGCATCCTCGCGACCCTCGGACGCGAGAAAACGTCGCACTGCTTCATCGGCGGGAAATACACTGGTCGTCGCGCCGAGCTCGGCACCCATGTTGGCGATCACATGTCGATCCATCGCCGACAGCTTGTCCAGGCCCGGCCCGTGGTACTCGATGATGCGGCCGATGCCGCCGTCGACCCCGTATCGGCGCAACATTTCCAAAATCACATCCTTGGCGCTGACCCAGTCCGGCAACTCGCCGGTCAACTTGATGCCCCAGATTTCCGGCATGTTCAGGTAGAACGGCTCACCGGCCATCGCCATGGCAACCTCCACTCCGCCCGCTCCGATCGCCAGCATGCCTAGTGAGCCGGCCGCGCAGGTATGGCTGTCCGAGCCGAGAAGCGTCTTGCCCGGACAACCGAACCGCTGCATGTGTGTGGGGTGGCTGACGCCGTTGCCAGCCCGGCTGTACCAGACGCCGAAGCGCTTGCAGGCGCTGAGCAGGAATAGGTGATCGTCCGGATTTCTGAAGTCCTCCTGCAGCAGATTGTGGTCCACGTACTGGGCGGAAAGCTCAGTCTTGACGCGGTCCAGCTGCATCGCCTCAAGCTCGAGCATGACCATCGTACCGGTGGCATCCTGGGTCAGCGTCTGGTCGATGCGCAGCGCAATCTCCTCGCCAGGGTGCGTACGACCACTGAGCAGGTGTGTGTCAATCAGCTTCTGGGCGACACTTTTTCCCATGGTTTGCCTCTATTCGGTGAGCGGTGTGAGGGACGACGCCTCGCAATTGGGAGTCCATTCCTGGATAAGAATGGGCGGCAGACTTCACTGCAAGGACCTCATCTCGGCATTGTCGAGGACAGCCAGCAATTGCGCTTCCGCCCGCCGTTCCCGCGCCAACTCCGCTGTATGTAGCAACTAAAAGGCCTTCAACGCACAAATGAAAAGTTGGAACATCTCCGGACAGAATCCGTCTGAAGCCGGCTTGGCCAAGGTCCTCTCTGCGCCTCAAGCACTTCAATGAAGCGGGACATGTGTCGATTAGCACCGCGAGTTGACCCCGTGGTTGCCGCTGATGCTGCCCCGGCCATGAGTGCGATACAGGCCGACCATGCCCGCATCCCGGGTCAAAGTGTGGAGCATCTGCATGCAATTACGGCTCATGCACCGCTGCCATCCAACAGGTATGAGCCGCCACCGGTAGCGGAACAGGTCTCTGACAGAGGCAATCGACAATTACTTGCACTCGGGTGCATCGCTCCTCTGCGTCAGGTAAGCGATCAGATCTGCGCGCTCTTGGTCGTCCTTCACTCCCGCGTACCCCATGCTTGTACCCGGGATCACCTTCAGCGGATCGGCCAGAAAGCGATTCAGAGTGCGTTCGTCCCATACTAGCTTCGATTGCCTCATCGCATCGGAGTATGCGAAGCCGGGCTCGCTACCCGCACGTCGTCCAAGGAGACCGCAATGCTTGGGCCCTGTGCGGTCGTAGGTGAACGTGTGGCAGGCCACACAGCGATCATAGATTGCTGCGCCGGCGGCCGGGTTACCGCGCAAGACGCCGCCGCCGGACGCGGGCGCCCCGGCCAAGGCCGTGATGAGGCCGAAACTCGCCAGGAGGCTTCTGTACATCTACGAGACGAACGCCGACGGCACGGGCGTTTCGCCCAATACATGGCGCAGTACGGCCCAGTGCATGGCCTCATCGCCAAGTATACTGGCGGCCGCTTTGGCGAGGTCACGGTCATGGAAGATCGGCACCGCTCCAAGATAGGCACTGACCGCTCCCTTCTCCAGGGATGCCGCAAAGCGGAGGACGTCGTTCTGGGTCTTGAGCGAGTCGGTCGGGAACGTGTACTTTTCCTTCGCTGAAACTGGCTTACCGCCCAGTTTCGTGATGGTTTGAGAAAGCACGTTCGCATGCTCCTTGTGGTGGCCCTGAAACGTCACAGCGACATCCAGTATTGGCTTCTTCAGTAGTCCGCTTTGCGCCCCGACCTGGTAAGCTGCGATGGCTTCAAATTCCGCTCCGAGCGCGGTATTCAGAACGCGGACGTCGTCCTCCGGCGAGCCTTCCCCGGCGGCTGCAAGCGCTTTCCTACCTGTTAGCAACGCGATCGCCGTGCCTGAGAGCAAGAGACCGGACTGGTGGAGGAAAGCGCGGCGTGTGTCGGCTTGCGCAAAAGGAGTAGTTAGACGTTGAATCGATGACATAGCTGCCTCCTTGACAGGTGTCTTACCTAACTTCACGACGAACTGCTTTTCGCCTGCACTGCAAGCGGAGCAAGGACTTCGACGATGCGGTCGGAGCGCTTTCCCGTAGAAAAGAAACTTCATCCGGAAAATCTTCCGTGCACTTCGCGCAAGAGACGCGTCCGTTAGAAGTGCGTACGCACCGTCACCTCCTGAATGCCAGGACATTCGACGTCCCTCGACGGTCCTTTCTTCCGGCCCGGCGTCACAGGGAATCGGGATTGCCGAAGCGCTGCGACCACGCTTGAGGATGGTCGGGTGTAGTAGTGTGAATCGACAGCCCTATCCATATGGGCCACAAAATGAAGAACTTATGAAGCAGGGACCCAATGCATGCGAAGAAATCGGGGACTGGCGAGGGCGTTCCAACTGTAAAAGCCATACGCCTTCAGTTCGGCACGCACGGAGCTCGTCACACGTTTGCCGTCGTTAGCGCACCATAGCATCGCGCCGCGCTGATTCGATTCGCAAAATTTGCTGAACTCGGTGTCGATTGCAAAACAAGCATTTGAGATGCATGTTATGCCGTAACTGCGAGATTGGCAACGCATATTGCAGCCGAGGCGCTGCAGGCGCGTGCGAACCATTACCATCAATGGCGATCAGCACCTGCAGTGAGTGCGTCCGATGGTTGCGACCGCGGACGGGCTTTCCCCACCCACTCGATGTGGGTGCGCCACCGGCGCGCGCTTAGGCTTCGAGTACGTAAGAGCCGGACGCATTGGCCAATACGACCCAAGCACCCAAGGTAGGCGGCATCGTCTGCTCGCTGGAATGTGCGAGCCATCGTTGCGACCGCGGCCACCACGATCCTTCACATACTGGCGTGCTGGCGGAACCATTCGTTCGGGCTGAGATAGGGGATTGTTCTTGGCCTGCAGGCCAAGACGTTAGTGCCGCCCGGCATTTCCAGGCTCGGGGACGATGCCCGCCCCCCAGACGTGAGCGGGAAGCTGCCCTAAATGTCTGCAGGTGAACCTTGTTGACCGAACGCCAAGGCGACACGTCGTCGCGTTCTTAGCCGACCACAATGATCGGCAACTTGGGATCGGGCAGCGTAATCGACCGACGGTGGGTCTCCTCACGCTGGTTCCGCCAGCGAGTAAGTTTCGTCCCCCCGTCTTTAACGTCACCCTTAGCACCTCAGGGTTCAGCTACAGACAGTTGATCGGCGAGGGTTAATCATCCATTGCTGAGCTGCTGCTCATGATCTGCTTCCGCAGATCGGTGGGACGGCCCGTCAGCAGCCCTCTGTGTAAAGAAAGATGTCACGCAGATGGCATACGGCCACCGCTCCCACGGCGGCCAGCTAAGCGACTTCCGTGCGAGGAAGAGACAAGTCTAGCGACTTGGTCTCACCACGGGTGCATCGATTGCCTGGCACAGCGCCATCTGCTTGCCAGGTGCGGCCAGATGCCACGCCCAGGCCAAAGATGCCACGCCCAGGCCAATCCTGCCAGACCCAACGCATCAGACGAGACGCCGCGCGTGACCTGCAGGAGTGCCGTATGCATGAGTCGGTCGTGGCGCATTGAGCGATCCGGCGGCAGGCGTCGGCGGACAATCGGCGTCAGTGGGGGAGTCGATGACAATCGCCACCAACCGCGGTTTGTCGATAGGTCCTAGGACATCGTAATTCTCAAGCGGTTAGGTGGCTGACTTCAACGTTAGAGAACGGATGTCCGGCGATGCGAACTGGCTCATTCCGAGCGGGCGCGACGCAATAAGCGATGCATGCCAATACGCATCTTGGCGAACCAGCGCTCGAAATTTCCAACGCCGGAGACTGCTAGAAATTGCGTCCTGGCTTCCTGCGCCATGGCAATAGGGGAAAAACCCCAAGGAGGAGGCAGTGAAAAGGTGCGAAATGGCGCAGAAAAAGAAGTATATTGAATGCATGTTTTGCGCTCACCGCCAAATTGGCAAACGCAGGTTGCAGCCGAGACCTTGCAGTCGCGACGACAAGCAAGTGGAGACGCAAATGAGACTGACTGAATACACCGACTACAGCCTCCGCGTGCTTCTCTATGTTGCCGTGCACCCGGATGAATTGGTGACGGTACAGTGCATCGCAGAAACTTTCGGCATCCCCAAGAACCATCTGACAAAGATTGTGGCGCATCTGGGCCAACTGGGATTTCTCACGACCGTGCGAGGACGATGCGGGGGTATTGCGCTAGGTATGGCACCGCAGAAAATCAATCTCGGCAAGGTGGTCCGTGCCACCGAGCCCGATTTCCGGCTGGTCGAATGCTTCGCGTCGGAAGGGAACCGGTGCATCATCACCGGTGCCTGTGGCTTGCGCCATGTCCTTGCTTCTGCGCTCGCTGCTTACCTTGCTGTCCTGGATTCGTACACGCTGAAAGACCTGGTCAAGCGGCCTGAGGCACTTCAACGTGCATTGTCCGGCGCCAGCATCCTCCCGGCCAGGATCGAAAAGCGCGCGCCGCAGACCCACTGAGTTCTGGTGACGACTGTTATGGGCGCTTCCCGGCAGACCTAATATTTGTGACTTAGGAGACAAAAATGCTGAGTCCCCATGAAGTGGCGGCCCTCATGCTGATCAAAGACGCCCCACTTAACTCCGAACTGGATCGTACGGATCTTGACACCCTCCTCGAACGGCAGCTTGTCCGCGTGGAGGAGTTCGTCTGTGGTCACCCAAGTCTCCGTATCACGGCCAGAGGTAACGCCGTCCTCAACGCCATCGTGCGTATCCGCTGAAGGCCGGAGGGGCAAGAGAAGTCGGAAAAACAAGGGAGTCTCAATGAACCTGTTGCCCGATGACTCAAAGGTAAACCCTTTTGGCAAACCATTTTGGTTTCGGTGAGCGTAATAGGTATTCTGCAGGCACGGCAATCGTTTCATTGACGAACAACAATCCAGAGGAGGCCTCCAGCACGTTCGGTTATTTTTTCAAAATGAAAATTCTTTATTGCTCTTAAATTGGAGAATGACATGACGACTGGCATTGTGAAGTGGTTCAACAACGAGAAAGGCTACGGGTTCATTACCCCACATGAAGGGGGGAAAGACTTGTTTGTACATCACAAAGAGATTCAGGGTACAGGGTTCAAAACCCTTGAGGAAGGTACCAGGGTCGAATTCGAGGTCACTCAAGGGCAAAAAGGACCGCAGGCTTCGCAGGTTCGCGTGCTTCGATAGCGCCTCCAGCGTGACCAGCCTGGGCGGCGGCGTCCCACGCCGGCGCGTCAGTGCAGAACAGCTATGGGCTTATGCCATCCACCTCAGTGGATTCGATCGGGCAATGTGCAAGCGATACGCGTTCGGGCAGCCTCTGGTCGATCGCATTGAAAAAGCATGGTGGACAGGATCAGCAATCAGGAGATCGGCTTTGATCACGTCGGACATCATGAAATGGGGCAGGTTGACGGCGCGCACTCCGGCATGTCCCGTCCGGCAACAGTCCGCCGGCGCAAGCCCGGTATATCCGCTGCGAACGAGGCCCTTCGTCGCGGGTTCGCGCGGACGGATAGAGGTATTCTGAAAATGGGGGCAACAGAGCAACCCATCCGACTGCCTGCTGCCAAGGTCGTAAGCCGGACAACGAACGACGTCGATGTCAGGATCCCCGTCACCATCAGGAGCGCGAACGGTCGCGCGGCCATACCGTTTTTCACTATCGGCCATTCAACGCGCCCAGTCACTGCTTTCGTCGGCCTGCTCCGAGTCGCCCACGTCGACGTACTCGTCGACGTCAGAACGGTTCCCCGATCGCGCACCAATCCCCAATACAATCAGGAAGCGTTATCTGCCGCTCTTTCGGAATTTAAAATTGATTACGTGCACATTGCTGAGCTCGGAGGGCTACGGGGAAAGCAACGCAACATTGCAACCCATGTGAACGCATTCTGGATTAATGACAGCTTTCACAACTACGCCGACTACGCGATGACAGAGCCGTTTCAGCGGGGTCTGAGACGCCTTCGCAAGCTTGGCCATACTCGGCGCTGCGCCATCATGTGCGCGGAGGCCCTGTGGTGGCGTTGCCATCGGCGAATCATTGCGGATTACCTGCTCAATGCTGGAGAGCGCGTCTTCCACATCCGTGTGGAGAACCACATTGAAGTGGCTCGGCTCACCTGCGCTGCCCGGCGTACGCCCTGCTACACGCTGGCCTATCCAGCGTAGCTCGGCAATGAGCCACTCTACTGCTGGTGCATGGGGCGCCTCTGCTGCCAGCATCGCGCCAGATCACGCACTCAATCGGAATGTGGCCGGAACGTACGCCTTCCCACAGGCGAGCAAGACGGCTGAAGTGTCTAGTCCAGGCTGCTGGGTCCGCGAGAGACATTTGCCCACCCAACACGGCCAACCTGATGGCGCTTCATGAGGCGCTTGCCCGCCGGGTCGGGTGTGACATCCATATGCGATCGGGCAAAGGCAATTATTCGCCAACTACCGAACGCCCGGACCGTCGACATCCGAGCCCATCCGGCATGCCTGAGGGCCGCGCAGCCCGCGCTCCCGCGGGTCTGCCATACTCGGTTGCACGTGCTTAATGACCGTGGACATGGGGCATCTCTTCCGAATTTGAACTCACATTCGCCGCCATCGTGTCGAGCGCCAGGGCCGAATGGGCATACGCAGCGCCTGCACGCATCTCCGCCGCAACCCAGATGGCCTCCATGATTTCCTGCCCCGTCGCGCCGCTTCTAAGGGCGGCCGCCGTGTGGCCCCGTATGCAATAGGGGCACTGAGTGACATGGGCGACTGCTACCGCGATCAACTGCTTCGTCTTCGTAGGCAGCGCGCCGTCGACGAAAACGCTGTCGCTGAACACCTTGAACGCCGCGAGCGGTCCGGGCGCGAGCTCCTTGCGCCTTGCCGTGATTCCCGCGTCCGACGCCGGATACATTGCATTGTCCATGGCATTGCTCCTAACTGGTTCACTGATGGCGCCACTACGTAACGACGAACACACCCGCCGACAGAACGCAGGCGGCGCTGGAAAGCAGTTGGCCATCGGCCCTTGGCCGCCGATCCGGGATAACACACAAGCGATCAGTTGAAGCCACTGCCACTATGTTGACACTTTCATAATTTAATTTAACTTAAATTATATCATAACATGATATATGCTGAGGATGGATGGGAGCAGTTGCTTTTGCTGTTGAATCGTAACGCGTCTGCGAGATTCTCGGCATCACTGCACTTGCATCGAACAGGGGCATCTATCATGACAACAAGGCTCAGGGTTGGCGATTACGTGACTTGGAACTCGGAGGCTGGTCATGTCAGCGGCAGGATCATAAAGGTGCATACGAAAGACATCGATTACAAGGGGCACACTCATCACGCCAGCGTGGAGGATCCGCAGTACGAGATCAGGAGTGACAAGACCGACCATATCGCGATGCACAAAGGTGGCACGCTGAAAAAGATGCAGCCCTAGAGGGGGGGGGGGGGGACTGCAAGCCGCGGACGAATGTGAAACCTGGCGCTGCGCGGAGCGCATTGGCCATTCGGGATCGCTCCCGTGAGGTTCGCATGTGCGTACAAGGAGCGGGTACGGAAGACTTGGCGCTGGGCGTGACAGGGGCATCAGAACCCGTAACCCTTTTCGCCCTGTACCAACATAGTCCGGCAATCGACGGAGGATACCTATGCGTGCTCGCGCGAGTTGCAAGCGTTTCGTCCTTCCGATAGTGACTGTCTTTTCGATCAGTCTATGGATTCTTGCCTTCGCCTGCGACGTTATCCGTGTGGGCGGAGCCCCGGGATACGCGTGGTCGTCCGTCGCGCTTTTCAGCACGGTAGGCGCGCTTTGCGCGGCAGTACCCGGATATATCGGCCGTCCTTCACAAGGGGGGACGCTCCGCCAGTCAGGAAACGCGCGCTGACACACATGGCCCACAAGCTCTCCGTCGTTGTGCTGAATGCGGCCTATATCCGGCTTCGCGGAATCCCACGAGCATGGGTTCGGGCATGAGCACCTCCGGTTCTGCGTTCGGTCGCCGGTTTCGAACTGTTCTTGGTTTCAGCCTGGCTTGGCGGCCAGATGATGCTCTCTGCAAGGTTGTGTCGGAGGTGGTGAGAATCGCTCGCCTGGCCGTCCTGCGAGTGACGGGTGGGAACCTGCCGGCAATCGTCGACATCAGGAGAATCGAATGAACGAACATGCGAAAAAACTGAGCGGACCGGACCTCGCGAGGGGCATTGCGCTTTCAGAAGTTGCCGACGGCGCGATGCTGCCGGGTCATGCCAACGGCGAGCCAGTATTGCTTCTGCGGCGTGGAGGTGAGCTGTTCGCGATTGGCGCTCATTGCACACACTACGGCGCTCCGTTAGCCGACGGGCTGCTGGTCGGCGACACGATTCGCTGCCCCTGGCATCATGCCTGTTTTAGCCTGCGCACCGGTGAAGCGCTCCGCGCCCCAGCGCTTGATCCGGTTGCCTGCTGGCGTGTCGAACAGCAGGACGGCCGCGTGTATGTTCGCGAAAGGCTTGTGCGTGCGGAACCGAAGCAGTTGCCCCAGGCGGCCGGGACCCCTCATTCGATCGCTATCGTGGGCGGCGGCGCCGCAGGCAACGCCGCCGCCGAGATGCTGCGCCGCGAGGGTTATTCCGGTCTCATCACCTTGCTGAGCGCCGATGCAGCGAGGCCGTGCGATCGACCCAACCTCTCGAAAGGTTTCCTGGCGGGCTCCACGTCCGCAGAGTCGAATCCGCTGCGTCCAGTGGAGTTCTACAAGGCGCATCGCATCGACTTGAAGCTGGATACGCCTGTCGTCTCGCTCGACACGACGAGCCGACAACTTCACCTCGTGGACGGCAGTCGTATTGCATTCGATGCACTGCTGCTTGCCACCGGCGCGGAGCCGGTGAGGCTGGCGGTGCCCGGCGGAAATCTCAGGCACGTGCACTATCTGCGCTCGCTCGCCGACAGCCGCGCACTCGTCGGCAGTGCGCTCACGGCAAAGCGAGCAGTGGTGATCGGCGCGAGCTTCATCGGCCTCGAGGTGGCTGCATCGCTGCGCGCACGCAATATCGAGGTGCACGTGGTTGCGCCGGAGAGCGTTCCCATGGAGAAAGTTCTCGGACCGGACGTCGGAAACTTCATCCGCGGGCTCCACGAACGCCACGGAGTAACGTTCCATCTTGGCAGCACAGCGGTTTCCATAGACCAGAAGGGAGTCCAACTGAAGAGCGGGGAGAATCTTCCTGCCGATATTGTCGTTATCGGCATCGGCGTACGGCCGATGATCGCGCTCGCGGAGCAGGCAGGCCTCGCCATCGACCGCGGCGTCACCGTCAACGAATACCTCGAGACAAGCGTACCGGGCATCTTCGCGGCAGGCGATATTGCCCGCTGGCCGGACCGGCTCACCGGCGAGCGCATCCGCGTCGAACATTGGGTGGTGGCCGAACGCCAGGGACAGACCGCAGCACGCAACTTGCTCGGTCGGCGCGAGCGATTCGACGCCGTGCCGTTCTTCTGGACCGAGCAGTACGATTTCGGCCTTGCTTATGTCGGCCACGCCGAGCGGTGGGATCAGGCCGAGATCGATGGCAAACTCGATGGCGAGACGCAGAACTGCACGGTCACCTATCGGCGGGGTGGCAAGAAACTGGCAGTGGCCATCGTGCACCGGGATCTGGAGGGACTGCGTGCGGAAGTCGAGTTTGAGAAGACGATCGCGACTATAGGCTAACGGCGCGTGAGTATTGTGAGCTAGAGGGAACGCAATATGCAGGCGCAACACGCGCTGGCTGCACGAGTCAATATCGGCGGACTATGGAATGAAATACAGGGACTACTACGAAGTCCTCGCGCTGCAAATGGCGCACCGCAGGATGAGGTACGATGCGCGTATCGCAAGCTCGCGCGCAAGGAGAATCCGGACGTGAGCCAGCAGGCCGACGGCGAGGACCGTTTCAAGGGCTGGGCGTGGCCAATAAGGTTTTCAAGGACGTGGCTGATCAACGAAGAAGTGATTATGTAGCGTTAGTCTTTCGAGGCCAGCATAGAGTGCTGCTGCACCCCTGGCGGGATTGACTTCGTCTTCCCAAAAAGGGCGCTGTCGCCTTCAGCATGACGAACCGTGCCCCGTGCGTATTCCCGCCCGAATTGGGCAGGGCTGATGGCGTCCGGCATTGGCCTGAACGCGATTTTCGCCCACGCCGCAGCGAAGCCCGGCAAGCCGGCTTTCATTTCGCAGTCCGGTACGCTCACAAGGGCTGTACTCGACAGGCCTTCGCCCGGGATATCGGCGTGTCGCATGTCATTTCGCTGGGCGACAGTGCCGACGTGGATCTGGGAGATGTGCTTGATTATCTTGTAGGCAATGGCGACACGCTATGTGGAATCGGTGCGCAACGCTGACAAATTCATGTCCGCGGCATGGGCGTGGCGCGCAATAAGCCCGTGATGGTGGTGAAGGCCGTGCTCGTACCGGAAGGTGCAAAGGCCGCTGCGTCGTACATCGGCACGCTGGCCGGCGCCGATGACGTCTGCGATGCGGCGATGTGCCGGCATGCTCCGCCTCAACATCACCGATCAAGTGTTCGATGCCGTCGAAACGCTGGCAGGTGCATGCTCCGCCAGCCAGCCCACGTCCAATTGGCCATTGTTGTCCGTTCGGACCCAAGGAAAGGGGCCTCGGCGGGCTCTTGATGGACACCGTGTGTTGCTGAAGCTACCGAAAGACTGTGGCTTCGTCGTGGATCAGGAAGGCGGCGCCGATGGTATACGCCTGGGGCTTGCCTTGCAGTAGCGCTCACCCCCCGGTGCGTGCGGCCGCCCTCGAGTTCAGACCGATGCTCGTGCCGCCTGCGTGCTGCCACGAAAAATTCGGAGGCGAGCGAGCAACTTGCGCATCTCCTCGAGCAGCAGCACCAAGGAGGCGACGCCGACCGCAATGAGCCAATCGCTGGCCGTCAGGTCGGCGGTATGGAAAATGCTTTGAGCCGGCCCCCAGTGCACCGCCACCGCCTGCAAACCAAGGACCGCAGTGAGCGACGCCCACAACATGGGGTTATCGAAGAAGCGGCTATTGAACGTCGACCCCTTCTCGGCGCGGGCATTAAAGACGTTGAAGAACTGGAACAGCACGAATGTGGTGAACGCCAGGGTCAGCGCACGTGCTTCGGAGCCGTTCTGCATCCCGTAATACAGCACGCCCACTGTACCAGCCATCATGGTCGCGCCCAGCGCCATGATCTTGCCGAAGCGGCGCCGGCTGAGAATGTCATCGCCACGCCGGCGCGGGCTCTCGTGCATGGCGCCTGGTCTTGGCCGATCGAGCGCCAGCGCAACTGCCGGCGGGCCGTCCATGATCATGGCCACCCACAGCACCTGGATGGCATTGAAGGGCTCCGGCAGACCGGCCAGCGGGGCCACCAGCAGGGTCATTACTGCACCGGTGGTGGTAGAGAGTTGGAAGCGGACGAAGCTGATGATATTTTCGTAGAGAGTTCGGCCCTGCCTTACCGCGCCGACGATGGTGGCGAAATTGTCATCTGTCAGCACCATGGCAGCGGCTTCTTTCGCCACCTCGGTTCCTGTAATGCCCATTGCCACGCCAATTGTTGCAGATCGCCAATACCCCCAGCGGTAGCCGCTATATCCGCTAGCATTCACTCGATCCAACTGATTGATCCGTAATGGATCTTTCGTCCGTTGTGACGTCTACCACTGTTGCTGGTAGGCAACGCGTTTTGGGGCGTTGGGTCCACTAATTCCGCCAGCCTGGGTCACCCGTTCAGTAAATCGCCTAATGTGACTGAGTCACTGTCTTGGACACGCGATGAGGATTGCAACGAAGCGCGAGCTGGCGATTGCGAGGGTCTTGCGTCCGCTTGGGAGGGCTCCTCTCTCGCGTAGGCAAGCCGAGAATGCTGGCAAATTGCTGGGAATCCATTGGGCGACGGTTTACCACTTGCGCCGGCGCTTCCTCGCGGATCCGGTGGCGAGCGCGTTGATACCGTATGAACGAGGTCCCAAAGTGGGAGATACGCGTCTAGCGGCGACTGTCGAGGAAATTGTGAGGGAGGTACTTTCCGATTGGCTGCCGCGACAGCCTTATCTTGCTCATCCGCTCTTCGAGCTGGTCGTCGAAATCCGGAAGCGATGCGCAGCGGCAAGTATTAGTCCGCCAAGCAGATCTACCATTTCGCGACGCTGGCGCGCACATCGGGAAGAAGAGGCACTTCGGCTCGCAACGCTGCCGGGTTCTGAGATTCCCCCAGGCCATCTTGTGGCGCGCTGTCCGATGGACATTGTGCAGATTGATCACACGCTGGCCGATTTGATGCTGGTGGATGATGCGAGCCGACGCCCCATTGGCCGGCCATGGCTAAGCATCGCCCTCGATGTTTCGACAAGATGCGTCGTTGGCGTATACGTCGGGATGGACCGCCCCAACGCGGCAACTGTTGCGTTGCTATTGACTCGCGTTGTCTTGCCAAAGGATGGCTGGCTCGCCAGCCTCGATGTTAGCGTTGATTGGCCTATGCACGGCATTCCACAGCTACTTCATCTCGATAATGCGGCGGAATTCAAGGGCAGGGCATTGCGAGCGGGGTGTCGGGAGTACGGCGTCGAACTGATGTACCGACCTGCGGGGAGACCGTACTTCGGGGGCCATATCGAACGTTTGATGAGGACCATCATGGAACGTGTCCACAGTTTGCCAGGGTCGACTGGCTCGTCACCCAAGGGCCGCAAGGCCAGACCGCCGGAGAAGGAAGCCTCCTTGACGATCCGGGAGTTTGAGCGGTGGCTAGTTCTCGAGATTGCCGAACGCTATCACCACAACGCTCACCGCGGGCTGCAGGGCGCCACTCCGTTTTCGCAGTGGGCGACGGCGGGCCAAAAGACGCCTCCACGCTTACTCCCCAATGCGGCGCCTGAACCATTGCGCTTTCTAATCCAGTTCTTGCCGATGACTTATCGGACCGTGCAGTCAGATGGGCTGACGCTGTTCTACCTGCGGTACTGGCATCCAATATTTGCCGCCTGGCGGGCGACCAAGCAGAAAGTCATTACAAGATACCACCCTGAGGATCTCTCCAGAATCTTTGTCAGTGTCGACGGAAAGCACTACGTTGAAGCGACATTTGCGGACTTGCGTCGTGGCCGAGTGTCATTGTGGGAGCAGCGCAGTGCGTTACGGCGCTTACGATCCCAAGGCAAAGAGTATGTCACAGAAGCGAAGGTATTTGACGCGATTGATGAGCAACGTCGGATTGTCTCCCACGCTAGATCGCAAACGTTAGGAGCAAATCGTCAAGGCGAAGCTCTGAAGGAACTGTCGCCACAGAGCCTTGGCGAGGCGCCAAACTCGGTACGTGCAAACACGTTGGGCAAGCAATCTGAGCCGGCAGTGGATTACAACAAGCCGCCCCCAGTGTCAATGTCGAGCCGCTGTAATTGCAATGCGCCCGCTGCTAACACATCTGCTCCCGGCCGCGAGAGAGCTGGCTATGTGCGACGATGGTGTCAGAATTAAAGGATTGGCACGTAGCCATTGGATAGATTACCCGCGCGCAACCCAAGCACTGGAGATTCTCGAGCGTCTCCTCCAAACACCTCAGCGGGAGCGTATGCCGTGTCTGTTGCTGCACGGAGATTCCAACATCGGTAAGACGCAGATTGTCTCCAAGTTCCAGCGTCGTCATCCACCCGAGTACGACGAAGGGAAGGGCGTCGAGTTGCGAAGTATTGTTGCTATGCAGATGCCACCGACACCGGAGCAGCCGAGGTTCTATTCTTCGTTGCTCTTCGAACTGGGTGCTCCCTTCAACGCGGCGGCAAGGCTATCTGCGCTTGAGAACCTGAGTCGTGCCTTGCTTCGAAAAGTCTCGGCGCGCATGCTGATCGTTGACGAGGTTCATCACTTGTTGGCAGGCAACTATCGGGAGCAGCGTGCATCCCTGAATTTGCTCAAGTTCCTCGCCAATGACTTGAAAATCGCGGTTGTCCTCGTTGGCACTCAAGACGCCGTCTTGGCGCTCCAAACGGATCCTCAGATGGTCAGTCGATTCGCCCGTTTCGAGGTGCCGAGATGGCAGGAGACGGAGGCATTTCGTTCTCTTCTCGCAGCCTTCGAGATGATTTTGCCGCTTCGACGTCCGTCGAATCTCGCACGGCGAGAGATCGTACATGCCATTCTGACTGCAAGTGGAGGGCTAACCGGGGAAGTGTCGCGTGTCTTGACTGTTTCCGCAGAACTCGCGATCCGGGATGGGAAGGAGGCCATCGACCTGGGTCACATAGAGAATGCAGCGCGAACCCTGCTCTCCTGAGGGTGTCAGGCCTTGGCCCGTTGCTCCGCGTCCATTCGATGACGAAGCGTTTGGCGGTTGGCTCGGTCGCCTGGCCGCAAGGTATCAGATCAGTGTTGACCAGTTGTGGCAGATTGGCGACCTTGGTGCGTTTCCGGCGTTGACCAATTCTGGCTGGCTGCTATTTCCCCCGATGGATGAGCAGGCACTGTGCCGCCTTGCGATGCTGACTCATATTGGTATGCCAAGGCTCGAGGCACTTCAAACACCTATGGCGTGGGTGTCAGACCGAGATCAGCTCCCATACTGCTTCGACTGCCTGGTTCTGAATCCCGTCGACGTTTTCTCGCCTCGCTGGAAGCGGGATTGGCTGGATCCGCACACGGCTGTCTGCCAAGTCCCTGGCCATAGGCTGAATTCGCTCCCACCATGCACGCTACGCATCTGCCGCAACCTCACTGCGGTGCTCCATGCGATCAGCAAGCGTCAGCGCAAGGGGTAGGAAAAAGCGGTCAAATCTCCATATTGGCGGAAATTGTGACCACCATTGGCGGAAATAACGATCTGCAACAGCAGTTCGCCCAGGGTGAGCGAGGCGCCCTGCGCATCGGCATGGAATGTCACCCTTGTTACCAGTGGCTGTTGAAAGTCGTGTCGCCCTATTTGGCCGCGTGGCCGGACGTTGACGTAGACGTGAAGCAAAAATTCCAGTTTGGTGGCATCGGCGCGCTGTTCGGTTACGAGATCGACCTGCTGGTCACGCCCGATCCGCTGGACAAGCCGGGCCTGGTATTCGAACCGGTATTCGACTACGAGCAAGTCCTGGTCGTTGCCGGCAATCACAAGCTGGCCAAGGAGGAATACATCAAGCCCAAGCAGTTGACCGATGAGATACTGGTGGCCTACCCGGTGCCGGTCGACCGCCTGGATATCTACAGCATGTTCCTCACGCCCGCCGGCATCACGCCCAAACGCCATAAGGCGATCGAGACCACCGACATCATGCTGCAGATGGTCGCCAGCGGCCGTGGCGTGGCAGCACTGCCGCGCTGGCTGGTGCTGGAATACGCGGACAAAATGGATGTGGTGCCGGTCCGGCTGGGCAAGAACGGTATTGCCAAGCACATCTTTCTGGGCGCTCGTGAGGCGGACATGAGTATCGATTACCTGCGTGCATTTATCGAGCAAGCGAAAGGGCCTGCCGTGGCTTGATTCATCGTTGCGACCGAATCCATGAGCGCTGCTCATGGAAACATGAAAACATATCGATTTTCATGTCCCCGGCCGGACACCATAATTCGGGCTTATTCAGTCCGACGAATGCGGGCGTAATTCATGGAGAGTTCTCATGGCGTCCGCAATCGAACGCAAGCCACTGGCGTTACCCGCCGGACACAAGCAAGTGCTGCTGCATTCCTGCTGCGCACCGTGCTCGGGTGAAGTGATGGAGGCCATGCAGGCCTCCGGCATCGACTTCACGATCTTCTTCTACAACCCGAACATCCATCCGCTGAAGGAATACGAATTGCGCAAGAACGAGAACATCCGTTTTGCGGACAAGTTCGGCATTCCCTTCGTCGACGCCGATTACGATCGCGATAACTGGTTCGCACGTGCCAAGGGCATGGAGAACGAGCCGGAGCGCGGCGTGCGCTGCACGATGTGCTTCGACATGCGCTTCGAGCGCACCGCGCTGTACGCCCATGAGCATGGCTTCCCGGTCATCACCAGTTCGCTGGGGATCTCACGCTGGAAGAACATGCAGCAGATCGACGATTGCGGTGTGCGGGCGGCGTCGCACTACCCGGACATGCTGTACTGGGAATACAACTGGCGCAAAGGCGGCGGCTCGGCGCGCATGATCGAGATCAGCAAGCGGGAAAACTTCTACCAGCAGGAATACTGCGGCTGCGTCTACTCGCTGCGCGACACCAATCGGCATCGCCTCGAAAGCGGCCGGGAACGCATTCAACTGGGCGTGAAGTTCTACGGCGACGACGACTCGGCCACCGAATCCTGAACTCGCCATCTGTAGCCAGATAAGACAGCCTGGTCGCGCTGCGTACCGTCCGGGGCATATCCCGGATCGCCACGGCGCAGGCCCTCGGAATTCCGCTGGGGCATCCGAAGCAACTCGAACCCAACCTGCGCCCCTTATCCGCTGCGATTCTGCACAAGACTGAACGGGCCTCCGGCCATTCCATTCATCATTTTTGTCCCCGCAGTAAGGGGCGTCTCCTTCATCGGGGCATCAGATCACCATGAGCACAGATTTTACATTTTCGATTAAGAGCATTCGTTTCGACGAAGATTATCGCCCGTCAGACAATACGCGCATCACGACCAACTTTGCCAACTTGGCCCGGGGAGAGAGTCGCCAAGAGAATTTGCGCAACACCTTCAGGATGATTGACAACCGCTTCAATGCCTTGGCGCATTGGGACAACCCCAAGGGCGATCGTTATGCCGTCAATCTTGAAATCATCTCCGTCGAGATGAATATCGATGGCGAAAGCAGCGACAACGGCCTCCCCTTGATTGAAATCTTGAAGGCGAATGTTGTCGATCGAAAAACCGGCGAGCGCATCGAGGGCATGGCAGGAAATAATTTCTCATCTTACGTGCGAGATTATGACTTCAGCGTCCTATTACTGGAGCACAACAAGAATAAGCAGGAATTCAGTGCCCCGGATAACTTCGGGGATCTGCACGGGAAGCTATTCAAGTGCTTCGTGAATTCGAATGCTTACAAATCTCATTTCAGCAAGCAGCCCGTTATATGCCTGAGCGTTTCGAGTAGCAAGACCTACCATCGAACTGCGAATCAGCATCCTGTGTTGGGCGTTGAATACCTGCAAGATGAATATTCCCTAACCGATGAATATTTCAAAAAAATGGGGCTGAAGGTTCGCTACTTCATGCCTCCGAATAGCGTTGCACCTTTGGCTTTTTATTTTTCTGGCGATTTGCTCAGTGACTACAGCAGCATCGAGCTTATTAGCACCATCAGCACGATGGATACGTTCCAAAAAATTTACCGCCCTGAAATTTACAACGCGAATTCCGCCGCCGGTGAATCTTATCAGCCGAGCCTGAAGCACGAGGATTTTTCGCTGACTCGAATTGTTTACGATCGGGAAGAACGCCGCCGGCTGGCTATTGAGCAGGGACAGTTTGTCGAGGAGCAATTCATAAAACCGTACCAAGCCATTCTCCAGCAGTGGTCTGCCAACTATGTTCTTTGATCAAATAAAAACGAAAGGTCATTAATCGTGAAAAAATTGCTTCCCACCTCAACTGCCGGCAGCTTGCCTAAACCCTCCTGGCTTGCACAACCCGAGAAACTTTGGTCGCCCTGGAGATTGCAAGATGAGGAATTAGTCGAGGGCAAACGAGACGCTTTGCGTTTGTCGCTGCAAGAACAGCAACACGCTGGCATCGATATCGTCAGTGATGGTGAGCAAACGCGCCAGCACTTTGTTACTACGTTTATCGAGCACCTCAGCGGCGTTGATTTCGAGAACCGCAAGACCGTTCGAATTCGTGATCGCTATGATGCGAGCGTACCCACGGTCTTCGGTGCTGTGGCCCGCCAAAATCCGGTTTTTGTCGAAGACGCCAAGTTTCTGCGTCAGCAAACCAAGCAACCCATCAAATGGGCTTTGCCAGGCCCCATGACCATGATCGACACGCTTTACGACGATCATTACAAAAGTCGAGAAAAGCTGGCTTGGGAATTCGCCAAAATCCTCAATCAGGAAGCCAAAGAACTGGAGGCCGCCGGCGTTGATATCATTCAATTCGATGAGCCTGCATTCAATGTTTTCTTTGACGAGGTAAATGACTGGGGGGTTGCCACACTGGAAAGGGCGATTGAAGGGCTCAAATGCGAAACGGCCGTGCATATTTGCTATGGCTACGGCATCAAAGCCAATACCGATTGGAAAAAGACGCTGGGGTCGGAGTGGCGGCAATATGAAGAAGCCTTCCCCAAGCTGCAAAAATCCAATATTGATATCGTCTCGCTGGAATGTCACAACTCTCGTGTGCCGATCGACCTCATTGAACTCATTCGAGGCAAGAAGGTGATGGTGGGGGCCATCGACGTGGCAACCGACACCATTGAAACGCCGGAGGAAGTCGCCGATACGTTGCGCAAGGCACTTCAGTTTGTCGATGCCGACAAGCTCTATCCTTGCACCAACTGCGGCATGGCCCCCCTGTCCCGTGCAGTAGCACGAGGCAAGCTGAATGCGCTGAGCGCCGGCGCAGAAATCGTCCGCAGAGAACTCTCGAACTAATGCCGAGCTGAAGTCGGAAGTGCCGCACGGGGGGATTGAGGGCAGGTGTAGCCCGAGTATCCGGATGAAGGAAAGACCTTTGTCGACTCCGATTTGGCCGGCAAGCGCAAGCAGGCCCGTAAGGCGCTGTTCTGATCGAAATGGATCAGGTGGCACCGTCGACGGGTTTGCTTGCCCTGATCGAGCGGCACCCAGTATTTAGTACCTAATATGTCACTTTCCAGTACTGCTATCGAGCCACTGCGCTTTCGCGAAGCGCTCGGGCACTACGCATCCGGTATCACGGTGATTACATCGCACATTGACGGCGAGCCGATCGGCTTCACTTGCCAGTCGTTCTATAGCGTGTCGATGAACCCGCCGCTGGTCTCATTCAGCGTCATGTCCAGTTCGCCCAGCTATCCAAAAATTCGCCAGGCGGGTCGATTCGCAGTCAACATCCTGTCGGATAAGCAAGTCGAGATTTCCAACCAATTTGCCCGACGCGGCACGGACAAGTGGCACGGCGTCGAACGACAGGAATCGCCGCTGGGTAATCCGCTCATTGCCGGCAGCCTTCACTGGCTCGATTGCGAAATCTACGCCGAACACACGGCAGGCGATCATTTGATCGTGATTGGTGAAGTGAAAGCGTTGAACCGGCAAGAAGCTGCCGCTACGCAGCCCTTGCTGTATTTCAAAGGCCAATATCGCAACATCGCCGCGCATAAGGCGATTTGAGCGGGAAGGGGTGACTCATCGCGTCGGGTCCGAAGAAGCGTGCCTGTCGGACCTCGGCCTCCGACGGCGGCTTGGGCGCCGGTTGGCAGGGTGCCTTGCACTTCCAGCATCGGTACCTGTCCCTCGGATTGATAGCAGTGCAGTCGAGGGCAGGTCCAGTCGTCTTGTGGCAGCGTCATTGGAAGCGATTGATTGAGGAGGGTTGCTGGACGACCTCGGAAGTTTCACCGACGCTGAGCCCGCAGCGGCGGTGCACTTCTGTATCGGACCCGAGTGCACAGTGAAGAATCATCTGCTTCGGGAAACAAAGCCTACCGCGGTCTCGCGGAGCCGCGGGGACCTCGCCGCGGCAGCCAGTTCTCGCAGCGTGTCGGTTAGCGAAATGCCGCCGACCTCTCGTATGCCTGAATTGATCAGCCGGCCAACCATGCAAATGCCAAACTCGCTCGGCTGCCGGCCGAGGGACCGAAGCAACTCCGGCTCATAGTTCGGCAACGATTCAAGTCCATGGAGAACCGTCCATACCACGCCAAAACCATCTTCCTCTGGGTAGCGCTCAAACACGCTCAGAAGCTGAGGTATTGCTTGCTCGGGATACCCTGCCTGCCAGGGTTCGGCAACGAGCGAATCCAAGGGAAGCCAGTTGTCCTCTTTAGCGACAAAGCTGGCGATGTCGTGAGCGATTTCCACGGTGGCCCGAGGACATAACGAGAGAGGTGTTCGGTCGTTCAGGGCAGAAATTGGAGTTTATCCCGACTGTCTGTTTATGGCCGTACTCGATGAAGCCAGCAGGGATAGCCGCGCACAGGCTCACGGCGCGAGCGTGATCCCTCCCAGTGAGATCCGCCATACGTGGTGACAGTCCTCGTTCGATCAAAACGCAGGCATTGCGTCCTTATACGCCACGGTTTCCTACATCGGGCGCCACTGGTAGATCGCGTGCAGATTTCCCTCGTAGGAACAGCCATCACGCCCGCGACCGTGCGCGAAGCCCCGTGATGCCGTGCCTTATCTCGGATTGCCCGCCCGCTGTCAGGCCTTTTCACTGGCAGGTTCGCCAGCCAGCGCGACTTCCGCCTCGTCGGTCACCGTGCTTTCCGCTATCGCGTTGTCGACTTCCGAAACCATGTCGCCTAGACCGATGACGACCGTGATATTCGGCGTCCAGTTCTTGCGGTCGGTGCTGACCTCGGCAAACGTAGTCACCGTTGCGGTGTAGCCCTGGGCTCTGAGGTCATCGGCTAGCCGTTGCGCGCGCGGTTCCAGCGCTGCTTGCGGATTGTCTTCGTTGATGTCGAGTACCAGTCTGGTCTCGAATTCTTCCTTGCCCCTCTGGATTGCCGTTTGCATTGCCTTGAGTTGCTTGTTCGCGAGCGCGACGAGCTTGCTGTACCTGGATTCTTCCTGGCTGGCGCGCAGTGCCTTGGCTGCGTTGATGATTTCGGTGCGGTCCACGAACATGATTGCCTTTCGAGGTGGGGGAGAGAAAGCGCAGGCGCCGCGCGGGGGCTTTAAGAGCCAGCTTTTCCGGGATGCGACGACAACTGTATAAATATACAGTGCTCGCCAGCTAGCCTGCAAGGGTTGGTGTTTTTGATTTCTTCAAAAAATTTGAAGTGTGCCTGACTAGAAGGCGGGTTATCCGGTGATTCGCTCAAGCCGGACGGGAAGCGGCTTTACGACAACAAAGCCTGAGAGTCTCGGTGCCGGTATCCTGAACCCGCAGAAGGCACGCATTCTTTTGATGCTCGCACTGGCGAATCAGTCCGATTTATCCCAAATCGCGCGCTATTTTAACGAACCGTAGTATCAACGATCTGTGGGGAGAGCCAGGGCTGTGTCTTCCTCATGACCTTAGAGTTGTATCCCTGGCGCGGCGCCGCTGCGTGTTGGGTGAAAGTGTCTGGTCTAGTTGAGGATTTACTACAGCTCGCTGGCGAGAGTGCAAGTCAGCCGTTGCGCTTGGGCTGCGCAATGTTTCACGAATCCACCATCATTAAGTGTAGTGGTGGGGTCATTTTTTTTTGCATAATGAGCGAGTCTCAATGCCATCGGCATTTTGGCATGATATCTATGGAGAAAGTTCAGGGAGAATTTAGCTCTTGGAGCGAGCTGAGTGCTACAGGTCTGCGGCGTACTGTGCCTCGTATGCTTATCCTTTCGATGTTCCAGGAGAAGGCACATCTGCACTTGACCGCAGAAGACATTTTTCGTAGATTTCTAAATGAAAATAGAAATATTGGTTTGTCAACTGTATATCGAGTTCTTCGCCTATTAGTGCAAGAAAAGCTACTGACTTGTCAAAAATTCGAAAACAGTTCAACCATTTTTGAGTTGAACGAAGGCGATCATGATCATTTGATATGCGTCCAGTGCCGGACAGCTGGCGAGTTTTGCGACCCAAAAATAGAGGTTCGGCGGATCGAAATTGCCAAGGAAAAGGGGTTCGTCCTGCGCAACCACACGCTGACTCTTTACGGGCTTTGTGCGAGCTGCCAGGCGAGTGCCGGCAGATTAAACCGATTTGGATAAATAACGCAGGAGCGGTCCACGTTGTCAAACTGGCTGTCGATATCATGCACGGATGCAGGGAAGGGCAGTGCGGGGGTTCTCCCTGAACTCAGGGTAACGGAACCCCGCATGCCTTGCCTAGCGTGTCGGAGATGAGGCGCTCGGAGATCAGCCTCAGGTGCGCCATTGCGCCCCGTCCTAGCCTCCAGCACGCGAATGCAGTGGGGCATCGTGCACGATCGAAGCGTCATGGTCGGCCTGTGCCAGCAGTCGGCGAGCGGCACCATGTCGCCGTCTATGCTGAACAGGCTGTCTGTCAAGGGTTTCCGTGGCTATTGTAGGCAGCAAGCTTTCCTGGCGAGCGCGGTGACGTCGCAGTGTAGGTACCTTTCCAGATTAAACGGGCTGTCGCATGAGGGCTTTCTTCGAGAGTTCTCATGCGAGAGTGCCAAACGATCACAGACTAATGGGACGAATAACTTAGAAATGCAGTAAACCCACGAAATGGCCTGTGCTGCGTTAGGGAGATGGCCGACTGCGGGGTGTCAGCAACTTCCCGGGGCACTCTCCCCATTCATAGAGATCAGCATGTCGTGCAGCGCTCCAGGCGAGTCATGGCCCTCATCGATTTTTCGGGGAAGGTGGCCGAGTTCCTTAAGGTAGAAGCAGCGGTCGTCACGCCTGCGCCTGGAAATCATCGCTCACCACTGTGACGATAAAGTCGCGCAGCCACTTGTTTCCAGGGTCGCGGTGATACCGATCGTGCCAGTAAATGCCGATATCAAAGTCGGGCAGCTGTAGGGGGACCGGTTTGGTGATTATCTCAAAGTGCGGCATCAGCCTCTGAACCAGAATCTCGGGCGCGCACCATAAGAGGTCCGAGGCAATGATGAAGTGCGGGGCGGACAGGTACTGCGGCAGGCGCAATTTGATCTGGTGCCGGGCACCCGCGTCGATTAATGCCTTTTCCAGAACTTGGTGCCCACTGCCGGAATACTCCACGAGCAAATGCTGTTGCTCGCAGAAGAGTTCGGTGCTCAGTTCGTGTTTCGCCAAGGGATGCCCCTTGCGCATGACGCAGACATAGTGCTGACTGAACAGCTGGCGGCGATGAATGCCGGTTTCCAGCGCCGGCAGGAAGCCGAGCGCGAAATCGATCCTGCCGTTGGCCAACCCGCTCAGCGTTTCATCGATCGGCTTGAATACAGTCCGCACCTTGATATGGGGTGCTGCTACCTCAAGTCTTTGCATCAATGCAGGGAGGTGTACTACTTCGCCGATGTCGCGCGTGCGTACAGTAAAGAGCCGGCGGGAAGTGAGCGGGTCGAAGCTCGCCTCTTCTACGAGGGTATTGCGGATCATTGCCAGCGCATCCAGCAATTGCTGGGCAATGGCCGTGGTGTGGGGCGTCGGTTCCATGCGCCGGCCGACCAGCGTGAACATCTTGTCGCCGTGCTCCGTCCGCATCCGCTTTAGCGCACTGCTGACCGCCGCCTGCGTCAGCCCTAGGTTTTCCGCCGCGCCCGTCACCGACCGGTCGCGCCACAAGGCTTCGAAGACATATAACAAGTTGAGGTCTTTCATGAGTTGGTGCTCCGCCGCCGTCCGCGCAGCAAAACTATAAATCCTGTTAATACTATGGATTCTAAGAATCGATATAGTTTAATGAAAAATGCGTCACTAGAATACCCCTAAACATACAGAAATGACGCGGAGACAGAGACATGGGCACCCCAGCAATCGTCGGCGTGATCGGCCTCGGCCAGCTTGGGCTGCCGATCGCCACGAATCTGATCGAGGCCGGCCACCGGGTGGCCGGCTTCCGCCGCACCGGCCGGGAAGAGTTCGTCGCCCGCGGTGGTCAGGCGCTCGACAGCCCGGCCGAAGTCACCCGCCAAGCCGATATCCTGCTGCTTTGCCTGCCAAGTGAACAGGCGGAGCTGGATGTCTTGCAGGGCCCCAATGGCGTCCTGGAGGCGCTCAAGCCCGGGCAGATAGTCATCGAGCTCAGCACCTATAGCAAGGCATTCAAGATCGAGCAGGCCGAACGTATCCGGGAACGCGGCGGTCGGGTGCTCGAGTCCGAGGTCAGCGGCTCACCGCCGATGGTGACGCAGCGCAAGGCCTCGCTGTACTTGGGCGGCTCCAGGGAGCTTATCGAAGAATGCAAGCCGGTGCTCGATGCCATCACGACCCATCATTTCCACATCGGCGAATATGGCGCGGCGGTGGCCATGAAACTGATCGCCAATTATTTGCTATCGATTCATATTCTCGCCGCGGCGGAGGCGATGAACCTTGGTGCCAAGGCCGGCTTCGATCCGCACATGGTTGCCGATGTGATCAAGCATGGTGCGGGCAGTTCGACCATGTTCGCGATTCGCGCACCGATGATGGCGGCGCGTGCTTTCACGCCGGCGATCGGGCCGTTTGTCACACTGAAAAAGTACCTCGACCTGGGCGGTGCATTGGCCGATGAACTGGGTGTCGCCACGCCTCTCTTTTCGGCGGCCGCCCCGTATTTTTACCGCGCTATCGACAGCGACATTTGCGACGAGGACGCCGCGGCGGTCATCAAGCTGCTGGAATCGGAGTCGTAACAGAAGACACAACAACGAGCGTAACGTGATCATCGAGACGCTCGCTTTGACGATCGCGTGCAACGCCGCCCCGCCTTGTCGGTCAAGCCCGAATGGCGCGTCTTTCTCTGTAAGGCGGGGCACATTGTCATCCACAAGGATTGCGAGCCGCTGACGCAGCTGCCGTTTTCTCCCCTCACATATTAGGAAGACATTGCGATGATCCACTCGCTGCTTCACGTCGGCATGACCGTACCCGATCTCGAAATCGGCCGCGCCTTTTATGAGCTATTTGGCCTGGAAGCGCATGCCTGCGGCAACGACCTGGTGTTGCGCTGTCCCGACCGGGCGCAGGATCAGATCCGTATGATGCTAGGGCCGAAAAAGCGCTTGAGCTATGTCTCGCTGGGCACCGACGCGGCTGGGATGCAGACATTGAAAAGTCAGCTGGAGCGTGCCGGCGTGGTGGTCGTGGATGCACCTTTCCGTGTGCCCTTCGGCGGCATTTGGTTCCAGGACCCGCACGGCGACTGGCTCAACGTGCAAGTTGAGGAAGCGGTGCCATCCCTGATGGTGGCGCCGCCGGAAGTCAACGCGCCCGGGCGCTACCGCCGCATCGGCACCCGCGCTTGCGATGTCGCGTCCATGCAAAAGCGGGCGCGGCCACGCCGCCTTGGGCACCTGATCAAGTTCACCCCGGACGTCGACCGCTCTGCCGATTTCTACATGCAGGTGCTGGGGCTGAAGATGTCCGACCGCGCGCAAGACATCCTGGCCTTCCTGCGCGGCGCGCAGGGCGGCGACCATCACATCCTGGCGTTCGCGAAGAGCACGCATACTGGCTTGCACCACCTGAGTTTCGAAGTCGGCGATTTCGATGAGATCGAGATCGGCGCGCAGACTATGGTGCGTGCCGGCTACAAGAGCGCGTTCGGCCCCGGCCGTCACGTGGGTGGATCGAATTACTTTCATTACATCCGCGATCCGTGGAATAGCCTGGTGGAGTACTTCTGGGACATCGACATCATTCCGGAAGACGACAGCGGCTGGGTGCCCTTGAATGTCACGCCGGACGAACTGACCGCGGTATGGGCCAGCGAGCCGCCGCCGCCAGAATTTCCGATGAACTTCGAACTGCCGGACTGACATGGACATCAACGACAGCGTCCGCGCCCTGCTGGCGAATATGGTGCAAAAGCCTTTGTACGTCGCGCTGCGGACACCGAACGACCTGTCGCGCTTCAGCGCGCTGCTGGAAGCGCACCTGCAGTGGGCAATCGCCGCCGAGCAGCGCGGGGAGTTGTTCGCATCCGGTCCGTTCGGGGAAGAAGGCGGTGTGCCGGGTGCCCTGGGGGGAATGTCGATCGTGCGTGCGGCATCAATGGAAGAAGCGCAACAAATACTGTCCCGGGATCCGTTTGTCCGGGAGCGGGTATATACGCCATCAATCAGGAAATGGCTGCTCATGGAAGGCGGCATCACGGTGACGCTGCGCTTCTCGGACCAGTCATACCTACTCCGATAGGAAAACAATGAAATACCAGCTTTTTACGTATGCGGACAAGAACGGGGCCGCAGGGACGGGTATCGCCGTCAACCAGCAATTGTTCGATTTGGCTCGCGCTGCCACGGGTAGCTCGTTGGCCGGGAAATCGGTGATGGAGCTGCTGGATAATTGGGACAGCGCGCATGCCCAACTGCTCGCCATCGCCGATGCCTTGCCCGCATCCCCGGACACATACGTCGACTATAGGCTGTCCGCGGACGCCGTCACTTTCCTGCCGCCGGTCCCGCACCCCGGCGTGATCTATTGCGCCGGCGCCAATTATCGCGACCACGTGGAAGCCATGAGCCGCGCGCTGAACCACAAGCTGGTGGTGGATCCGAAGGCGGAAGGCATTCCGCCCTGGCATTTTCTGAAGGCTGGGAAGGGCAGCCTGGCCGGGCATCGTGAGGTCGTGTCGTTCCCCGCCCACAGCAACATGCTCGATTGGGAAGCGGAACTGGCCGTCGTGATTGGCCGCCGCGCCTCCAAGGTCAGCGTGGATGACGCTTTGCAGTTCGTCGCCGGCTATTCCTGCTCGAATGACTTGTCAGCTCGCGACCACCTGAAGCGGGAGAAGATCGATGTCAGCTCGCCATTCCGCTTCGACTGGATCGGACACAAATGCTTCAACGGTTCCTGCCCCATCGGCCCATTCCTGACACCGGCGGCCTTTGTCGAGTCTCCCGAAGACCTTGACATCAAGTTATGGCTGAACGGCGAACTAAAACAGGATTCCAACACGCGCAACCACCTGTATGGCGTGGCGGATCAGATTTCCTATCTGAGTCACCGCGTCGACCTGCATCCCGGCGACATCATCCTGACCGGCACCCCGGCGGGCGTGGGCGCGGAAAGCGGGACCTTTCTGAAGCGCGGCGATGTGATGAGGGTATGGATCGCAGGGCTCGGTGAATTGGAGACCACCGTCGCTTGATGGCCTTCCTTGAGAATAAGAGTGGAGACAGATATGAAAACTAAACTCAACTGGGCACTGGTAGCAATGATGATTGCCGGCATCGCCCCGGCGGCGATGGCGGACGTCAAAGTCGGCTTCCTGGCGACCCTGTCGGGACCGAGCGCCGATGTCGGGCGCGACCAGGTCGACGGCTTTAGCCTGGCGCTCGATCAGTTATCCGGCAAGCTGGGCGGCGTCGCCGCCTCGGTCACCAAGGAGGATGACCAGCAAAAGCCCGAGGTGGCGATGAATGCGCTTGCCAAGCTGATCGACAGGGACAAGGTCGACCTGATCGTTGGAATGACTTTCGCCAACATTATGATGGCGATGCAGAACCGCATTGCCTCGACCGATCTGCCGTTCATCGGCACCGTCGCCGGTCCGTCCCCTGTGGCTGGCAGCCAGTGCAAGCCCAACCAGTTTGTGATGTCCTGGCAGAGCGACGTGCCGGCAGAGGCAGTCGGCAAGTATCTCGAGGACAAGGGCATCAAGCGCGTCAGCACGTTGACGCCGAACTTCGTCGGCGGCAAGGACAAGATCCAGGGCCTGAAGCGCTACTACAAGGGGGAGATCGTCGATGAGATCTACACCCCGCTCAATCAGCTCGATTTTTCCGCTGAGCTGACCCAATTGTCGGTGTCCAAGCCGCAAGCGGTCTATGCCTTCTATCCGGGCGGGATGGGCGTTACGTTTGTCCGGCAGTTCCAGCAGGCCGGGCTGCAGACCAAGATTCCTCTGCATACTTCCAATACCATCGAAGGCGCCGCCGCGGACGCGATGAGCGCGGCGGCGGCTGGCGCCATCGTGGGCGATACCTGGGCACCCGGCGCGCCCAATCCGCAATCAAAGCAGTTTGTCGCGGCTTTCGAGAAGCGCTACGGACGCACGCCGTCGCCTTACGCGGCGTTTAGCTACGACGCAGCGATGCTGCTCGATGCGGCCATCCGCACCCTCAAGGGCAATGCCGCCGACCACAAGGCGCTGACGGCAGCAATCAAGAATGCGCAATTCAAGTCGGTACGGGGCGACTTCAAATTCGGCAAGAACAACTTCCCAGTACAGAACTACCACATCTACCAGGTAGCCAAGGGCGCGGCCGGCCGGCCCGAGTTCAAGCTGCTGGCGGCCGATGTATTGAAAGAGCATACGGACGCCTACGCGGGGCAGTGCAAGCCCAAATAGGAAGGTCTGAAACCGGAGCACACCGTTGTCAGGAGGCAGCCTCGAGGTCCCCTCCATCGGGGACGCTTTGCCTGAGTTCTCAAATAAAAGGCATATCGCGAACGGCGGTGCGCTCAACCTCTCGGGTATTGTCAGCGACGTGGCCAGCAACACGGTGGCGGCTGGATCGCAAATCGGCCTGATGATTGACTTGCGCCACTTCCTCTAAATCCGCTGCTTGCCGAGGAGGCAATTTCATGAATTGCATCAAGAGAATCGCGTTGACGTTGGTGCTGGCGTGTATCGCCGGCATATCCGCGGCGGCCGAAAGGCCGATTGAACTCATCATATTCCCTGGCGGTTCCAACTGGCCGCTGTGGGTGGCCCAGGACAAGGGCTTCTTCACGGTGGAAGGCGTAGCCGTGAACGTGACGCCCACCCCCAGTTCGGTGTTCCAGATGACAAATCTGATCGACGGAAAATTCGATATCGCCATGACCGCCGTGGACAACCTGATCGCCTATCGCGAAGGGCAGGGCGAAGTGTCCGGCAAGGTCGGCGCGGACCTGGTCGCTGTCATGGGCGGGGACCGCGGTTTTCTCAAGTTGGTTGCAGCACCTGGTGTGGAATCCATTGCCGGCCTGCGCGGTAAGACGGTATCGGTGGATGCCAAAAGCTCAGGATACGCAGCGGTCCTGTTCGAACTGCTGGCGCGGGCCGGCGTGGGCGAGGCCGATTACAAGGTCGAACGCGTCGGCGGCGTCCTGCAGCGATTTCAAGCACTGATGGAAGGCAAGCAGTCGGCCACCTTGTTGGTCTCGCCGTTCGAATTACAGGCACAGGCGCGCGGATTCAAAGTGCTTGAATCGGTGTCGGACCGCTTGGGCGCCTACCAAGGGGCGGTCGCCGGCGTACGTCTGGGTTGGGCCCAGCAAAACCAGGCGCGGTTGGAAAGCTTCATCCGCGCTTATGTGAAAGGGGTCGAGTGGCTGTATGACCCGGCGAACAAGGCGGAAGCGCTGCGGCTGTTCCTGGAGCGCATGCCAAACAGCAATCCGGCGATGGCGGAGGCGGCGTTCAAGGTATTGGTGAATGAGAAAAGCGGGTTCCAGCGCCGGGCTGCCCTCGACCCGGCCGGTCTGGAGCAGGTGCTGAAACTGCGTAGCAAGTGGGGCGTGCCCAGCAAGGAAATGGGCAGTCCATCGAAGTACTACGACCGCAGCTATTACGACCGGGCTACCGGCCACTGACTTCTATCAATCAGGCTGTAACAAGGATAGTTGCAATGACTGATGAACTATTGGACCGTCTGGCGATTCGCGATTTGGTGGAGAACTGGGCACTGTGGCGCGACGCGGGCGACTGGGAACGCTTTGCCACTACCTGGCATGACGATGGCGTGATGATGGCGACCTGGTTCCAGGGTCCGGCAAAGGAATTTATTCGCGTGACCCAGGAGGGCTGGGCCAAGGGTGTGAGCATCCTGCATTTTCTAGGTGGGACTGCGATCGAACTGGCCGGCCAGCGCGCCATTGTGCAGACCAAGATGACCATCTCGCAGCGCGCGGACGTCGATGGCGTGCCGTGCGATGTGGTGTGCACGGGCCGCTTCTATGACTTCGTCGAGAAACGCGACGGCCGCTGGGGTGTCGTGCTGCGACAGCCGATCTACGAGAAAGACCGCATCGATCCGCTGCAGCCTGGGGCCGGACTCGAACTGGACGCCGTGCAGCTGGCGCAGTACCCCGCAGGCTATCGGCATCTGGCCTATATCCAGACCCGCATCGGCTACAACGTCAAGCGCGATATGCCGCAGCTTACCGGCCCCGAGGTCGAGGCGCTATACCAGCGCGGCCGGACCTGGCTGAGCGGCGAAGCGCTCTGACAGCACATTGCCAATTTCAACCGAGGTTTGAAGGAGACAACATGGATCGCAGGGAATTTCTGGTCAAGGCTTCAGCCGCCGCCAGTATTTCTTTGTCCGGTTGCGTCAGCGTGCAAAGTGCCAATGAAGCCGACATGATCCTGCGCGACGGCAGGATCTATACGCTCGACGGCCACAACAGCATCGTATCGTCGATTGCCTTGAAGGGCGGCAAAGTGCTCGCGGCAGGTAGCGATGCCGAGACCGCCCGCTTGCAAGGACCAGGAACCCGCGTCGTTAACCTCGCCGGTCGCGTCGTGATACCTGGCCTGAACGACTCGCACATGCACCTGATCAACGGAGGGCTGCAATACAACCTGGAAGTCCGCTGGGACGATGTGCCCTCGCTGGTAGATGCATTGCGAATTCTGCGCGAGCAGGCGCAGCGCACGCCGCCGGGACAGTGGGTACGTGTGCTCGGCGGCTGGTCGGAATTCCAGTTTGCCGAGCAGCGCATGCCGACGATCGCGGAACTGAATGCAGTCTCACCGGACGTGCCGGTCATGGTGCTGCATTTCTACGATACCGCATTGCTGAACAAGGCTGCGGTGCAGGCGCTCGGCTATGGTAGGGATACGCCCCAGCCCCCGGGCGGCGAAATCGTGAAGGATGCGCAAGGCGAGCCGACGGGTGTGATCCTGGCCAAGCCCAGTATGTTCTCGGTCTATTCCGCCATGCGCCGCGCGCCGCAATTGGGACCGCAAGCGCGCCTGAACTCGATGCGCCAGTTCATGCGTGAGCTGAATCGGTTGGGCATCACCAGCGTGAGCGATGGTGGTGCCGACAATAACTTGGCCGACTATGTCCTGATGAAGGAACTGGCGCAGGGCCGGCACATGACCGTGCGGCTGGCCTGCAGCATGTTCAGCTTCTCGCCCGGTAAGGAATATGCAGACTTCGAATCCTGGATCAAACAGGTCAAGCTGAGCGACGATCCGTTT
Source organism: Cupriavidus sp. P-10 (assembly GCF_003402535.2). Classification (NCBI taxonomy): domain Bacteria; kingdom Pseudomonadati; phylum Pseudomonadota; class Betaproteobacteria; order Burkholderiales; family Burkholderiaceae; genus Cupriavidus; species Cupriavidus sp. P-10. The sequence continues at coordinate 1,202,436 of NZ_AP025172.1, read as the reverse complement.
TACAAGATCTATGGCATGGGCGAGATCTTGACCTTCTCTGCCTTCGATTCCGCAAACTTCATTCTGCCCCGGCCCGACTTGCAGCCTACGGCAGAAAAGGATTTCGAAAAGGTGATCCGCTTGTTCGTGGAGAAGGGCTGGCCGTTCCGCTTCCACGCGACGTATGACGAATCGATCAGCCGGCTGTTGGGCGTGCTGGAGAACGTGCACCGCGATGCGCCGCTGGGGAAAGTGCGCTGGATTCTGGATCACGCCGAGATTATCAGCAAGCGCAATATCGACCGCGTAAAGGCATTGGGCGGCGGGATCGCGGTGCAGGATCGCCTGTACTTCCAGGGCGAGAGCTTCATCCGGCGTTACGGCGAAGGGGCGGCCAGGCGCGCCTCGCCGGTGATGGACATGCTCAAGGCCGGCATACCGGTGGGCGCGGGTACCGATGCGACCCGCATCGCCAGCTATAACCCGTGGATTTCACTGTACTGGTTCGTCAGCGGTAAGACCGCAGGCGGCACCCAGCTGGTCGGCGCAGCCAACCGTCTCGACCGACTCGAAGCGCTGCGCCGCTACACGGTTGGCAGCGCCTGGTTCTCCGGCGAGGAAAAAGTAAAAGGGACGCTGGAGCCGGGCAAGTTCGCGGACCTCGTGGTGCTGTCGGAAGATTACTTTGCGGTGCCGGAAGAACGTATCAAGAAGATCGAGTCGGTGCTGACTGTCATGAACGGGCAGGTGGTGTATGCCAAAGGGCCATTCAGGCCGCTGGCGCCGCCGGACTTGCCGTATGACCCCGCATGGTCACCGGCGGCGGTGGCGCGCGCGGACGAGGGCAGTTATCTGGGGACGGCGCTGAAGAGCAGTAACCATGGCTGCGGCCACGTGCACGGCAATGGCGATTTCTGCGGCGGCGTCAGTCATAACCACGGCTGGATCCAGGGCGATGGAGGGGTATGGACGCTGAGCTGCAACTGCATGGTGGTCTAGGCCAGCCAGAGGACAGGCTGAAACGTGAAGGAGTAAGACATGGAAGAACGTGATTTGATCAGTAACTGCGGTGCATTGATGGGGCGGCTCCTTATCGGCACCGTCTATATCGCGAGCGGCATCGGGCTTGTGGGATCGTTCCACGGCGTCACTGCAATGATGACCGGTAGGGGCATACCGCTACCCATGCTGGCCCTTTGCCTCACGATTGCGGTATGGTTTGTCGGCGGTATCTGCGTCATTCTCGGCTGGCAGTTCCGGCCTGCCGCCTCGGTGCTTTTCGTGGTCAGCGTTCCGGTGGTGGTTGGTATCCACTGGCCGTGGAGTGCCGGCATGAAGGCATTTCCGGATGAATTGAACCACTTCATGCAAGGGCTGGCAATGCTGGGCGGACTGGCGTATCTGGCAGCGTTCGGGCCCGGCAGGTTTTACATTGGACGGACCCGCCGCAATGCACAGTTCGACGTTATGGAGGCGAGGTGAGAGCGGCGCTGCCATGGCTGCTGATTCTCGCTGAATCGGCAGTCGCGAGCCCAGCCATGGCAGGACCGGATGGCATGGCGATCGAAGCCAGGACCATCGCGGCCTACAACCAGGCCAGCTTTGGCGACCGGCAGGGTGATGTTGCCAAGGGCCAGCGCATCGTCATGCAGGCCTGCGCCCAATGCCACGGCGCTCAGGGAAATGCCGTCAGCAGTACGTTTCCGAATCTTTCCGCGCAATTGTCCAGCTACCTTGTGGCGCAATTGATGCTGTTCAAAACAGGCGAGCGCAGAAGTCCGATCATGCAACCCGTCGCCCAGAACCTGAGCGCCAGCGACATGCTGGACGCCGCAGCCTATTATTCGTCGCAGGCGCCCGGCAGGCCCTATGCGTCCAACAATGCGGAACTGCTGGCGCACGGCGAAAAACTGTACCGCGAGGGGGATTCACAGCGTGGTATCCCGGCATGCATCCATTGTCATGGCATGACTGGCAGTGCGATCGCGCCAATCTTTCCAAGGATAGGCGGTCAGTCGCCGGACTATCTCGAATTCGTGCTGGGCGTTCTCAAAACCAAGCGCTTTGTCATCCACGAAGCGTATGTGATGAAAGCCATTCTCACGAACTTCACGCCGGAGGATATCAAGGCGGTGTCGACCTATACATCGACACTGACCGCCGCCAAACCGGAGAATGGGCGCCGACCGTAAGCGATCAAGGCGCTGCCGGCGTTTACACCTTGACCCATCTATAGATTGAAAGAAAGGACCGCTATTCATGACCACCATCGCTATTGTCTTCCACTCCGGCTACGGGCACACCAAGCGGGTTGCCGAACATGTACGGGCCGGCGCCGCATCGGCCAATGCGACCGTCGAACTCATCGCCATCGATAGAGTAGGCAACATTCCCGAGGCCGCGTGGGAAACGTTAAAGAATGCCGACGGCATGATCTTCGGCTCCCCCACCTACATG